>JAFDKF010000309.1 GCA_019307135.1 Deltaproteobacteria bacterium | reverse complement strand
CCCATTCGCCTTTGGAGGTGAGTTACTCTGAGGATGTGGCGAGTGACATCTGTGCCGGATGCCATGGCAGTGTGAGCGACAAATTATCGGCCAGCGACGAAGGACATGCTTTTCTTCAATGTGTGTTTTGTCATGCCGATAAGCACGGCTATGTTCCAACCTGCCGGGATTGCCATGAAACCGTAGCGCATAGCGAGGAGATGCTGAAGGAATTCAAGGGCTGCGAGGATTGCCACGGCGACGTCCATGTGCTGAAATTGCAGGAGCCGTAAACGTAACCGTTCACAGAGTACGGTGTTAACTCCATTACTCCAACACTGCATAAACAAAGAGCATTCATGTGGGCTAATTTCGTTTCAAGAAGATACGTCGGAGGCATCGACAAATGAAAAGAATAAGACATGCATCGATCATTCTTGGAATTGGGGTGATTCTGTACATCGGTTACACAGCTTATTCCTATCTGGCGGACAATGATAATGAAAGCAAGCAAAGAGGGCTTCGCTTTCTTGAGACAGCAGCACAAAAATGGCATGTTGACGCACAAATTCTTCTTGGAGAACTCTACTTAGGAACCTTCCCTGACACTTATTATATACACAATGAAGATGGAATCGGGGTTCTTAGAAATATTGTACCTGTAGATGAAGAAAAAGGGGTTTCATATTTCAATGAGTTAGCTGTAAGTTTATATTCCGCTACAGGTAACTACTCAAAAATGGAATACAATTTAGGACTATTGTTTAAGACAGGTATTTTAAAGAGTCCCGACAACAAAGAAGAGGCCAAGAAATGGTTTTTGATGTCGGCCGAACGAGGAAACATCCATGCCATGTATGAGCTTGGTATGTACTATAACTGGAACGGAGATTATGAAAGGGCAAGGGAATGGTTCACCAATGCGTTCAATAGCGGTGGGGAGGCACGTTCGGCAATAATGATCGGAGATTATTATTTCTATGGGAAGGGGTTGACAAGAGACTACAATCAATCAATCCAATGGTATGGCAAGGCTTTAGATACACTGGCGCGTTCAGACTTAATTTATTCGCAGAAAGCCAGGAAAAGAGTGACTCAAAACGGAAGGCACAGACTAAAAATTGCACAAAGAAGAGTACAAGACAGACCAACAACAGAGGTTGTTGCTGTAACCTACGGTCTAGGAGGAGGGGTAAGAACTTATTCGATTTACACACCGGACTTGAACGGCAGACCGATTGGTTCCGTGCACAATGAGAATGGCAATATAGAGGCACGTCTCAAAGAATGGATCGTGTCAGATTCAGGTTCTGCAACAAGGGGAGTTGCTTCGATGAATGAAGGCTTGTATTGGGTATTAAATGCATATGCAAGACATACGTATGGAGCCGATAAGGATTTCAATTTCGTCTTGACCAGGTAATATGATCACCTTAAATGAAGCAAGTGGTGTTGCTAGGGGGAGCGGAGGAGAAGTCACGATTCGGAGACGTCGTGATGGGGGCACAGATGAGAGAAAAGGTTTTTGTCAGTATTGTTATTTGTCAATTGATAATGCTTTTGAGCACCTTTTCTTTGGCAGAGAGTCATCCCCTTGGATTGGTCAGCGATGACTGGGCCGCGGGGGATTGCACAAGACGGAGGTTGGCTGCACGGATTGTCACGAGGAACACCCACCCCACGGGGAACACACCATCCAGACATGCGATAGCTGTCACGCACCGGAGGATCATGCCCATTATGCACTAAAAGATTGCAGAACCTGTCACCATCCCCACTATCCTCTGGAGATTGATTTTGCCAAGTTGGACGGGCTGAAGAATGTCTGTCTCACCTGCCACCCTGATCAGGGCGAAGAAATGGAAGCCCACCCGAGTGAACATGCGGGATTGGACTGTAAAGAATGTCACATGGCTCATGGTGAGGCGACTTCATGCAAGGAGTGTCATGACTCCCATACAGAGGAAATGACCTATCAGGGCTGCCTGCGCTGTCACAAACCACACAGGCCCACAGCAATCGAATTTAATGGCGTTGTTCCCTCGGCCTTATGCTCCGGTTGTCATGAAGGCCCGGTGCAGGAAATAGAGGAACGGGGAGCGGCCCACGAAGAGGTCGGCTGCACCGATTGTCACCAGCAGCATCCGCCTTCTGAAGAAGGTGTCATT
>JAFDKF010000211.1 GCA_019307135.1 Deltaproteobacteria bacterium | reverse complement strand
CCTCCGGGATGATGATTGAGCCGTCTTCTTGCTGAAAATTTTCCAGAATCGCCACGACCGTGCGACCGGCAGCCAGCCCTGACCCGTTCAGGGTATGGACCAGTTCCGTCCCCTTTTTCCCTTTTCTTCTAAAGCGAATTTTGCCACGTCTGGCCTGAAAATCCTCGAAGTTGCTGCATGAAGAGATCTCCCGGTACTTTTGCTGCCCGGGCATCCACGCCTCGATGTCATACGTCTTGGCAGCGGAAAACCCCAGGTCCCCTGTACACAGTTCGATCACCTGATAAGGGATATCAAGGCGCTTAAGGATAATTTCAGCATCGTTCAACAGTTTTTCGAGTTCCTCATAAGAGGTCTCCGGGGTGGTGAATTTGACCAGTTCCACCTTATTAAACTGATGCTGTCTGATCAGCCCCCGGGTATCCTTGCCATAAGAACCGGCCTCAGATCGGAAGCAAGGCGTGTAAGCCGTGTAGAGCTTGGGAAGGTCCTGCTCATCCAGGATCTCGTCCTGGTGAATATTGGTTACCGGTACCTCGGCGGTGGGCACCAGGTAATAGTCCCACCCTTCCAGCTTGAAGAGGTCTTCCTTAAACTTGGGAAGCTGGCCGGTAGCGGTCGCACTGGCGCGATTGGTCATGAACGGCGGAAGGACTTCCAGGTAGCCGTGTTCCCTGGTGTGCACATCCAGCATGAAGTTAATCAGGGCACGTTCAAGCCTTGCCCCCAGTCCCACATATAGGGCAAAACGTGCCCCCGCGATCTTGGCCGCACGCTCAAAATCAAGAATCCCCAGTTTTTCTCCAATCTCCCAGTGCGCAAGGGGTTCAAAGTCGAAAGAGGGGGGTTCACCAACCTTCCTGATGACCACATTGTCTTCTTCGTCTTTGCCTGTCGGCACCGAGGGGTGCGGGATGTTGGGAAGATCCATCAAGATGGCGTGCATGGTTTCTTCGTGTTTTGACAGCTCATCGTCCAATGCCTTTATCCTTTGAGAAACCGCCCGCATCCGGGCTATTAGTTTCGAGGAGTCTTTGCGTTCCTTGTTCATTTGGGCGATACGACCAGAGACTGTGTTGCGCTCGTGTTTGAGCTCTTCAACCTCGAGCAGGACGGCCCGGCGTCTTGAGTCGCAGTCAAGAAACGGGCGAAGGTCATACTCTAGTCCACGCTTGCGCAGCGACTCCTGCACCAATTCTACATTCTGTCTGATGAATTTGATTTCCAACATCGGTTATGCAATTAGCATGAACCTATTACTTAGTCAATGCTTATTATTACTTGACTTTATTGGAAATTTTTGCTATGGAAGGACTGAAGTATTTTCAGCAACCGGAGATGCTTGATGGAAGACATAAAAGCAAGAAAATCTGAAATCAGACGAAGCGCCTTCGCCCGGCGTAATGCCCTCTCGAAAGAGGAACGCTCTGAAAAAAGTGCGGCTATTATGGAACGATTGTTTGACTTCGCCAATTTTCTAGAAGCCAGGATTGTCCTGTTTTACATGAGTTACGGTAGCGAAGTGGATACTGAACCCATGATCCGGAAGGCCTTGGAGCTTGAGAAGATTGTTGCCTTACCTCTGGTTGATACAAAAAAAAAGAAAATCTTGCCTTTCAGGATCGATAACCTTGATCAGGACGTACGGCCTGGCTATCGGGGTATCCGCGAGCCGATCCCACCCCGCTGTAAGCAGATTCCGGTGCAATACATTAATCTGGCTATCATCCCGGGCGTAGCCTTTGACGAACGAGGAGGACGCATAGGCCATGGCGTGGGCGTCTATGACCGATTCATTCCTAAACTCGATGTCACCACAAGAAAAGTAGCCTTTGCCTTTGAGTGCCAGATAGTGCCCCAGATCCCCATGGAGCCCCACGACCGTTACACCGACATCATCATTACTGAAAAACGCATCATCTACAAAATCTGAAGCATTGGCAAAAAGTGTTCAATTTGCTTTATTGGCCTAACCCGGACAAGCCGGAACCAAACAAGTGCCTAAAGTGAACTAAAGTTGAAAGTGCCTAAAGTTAAGGAATGCGCTTTCAGCGCAACCTGTTTCTAAAACTGACCACGCCGAAGGCGTGCACATTAACTTTAGGCACTTTAGGCACTTTAGGCACTTTAGCTCACTTTTTGTTGAACATGGCCAAGAATTTCTGCCAGAAAAAACACGAGTTTCAGAATTAACGACCTAACGTTGCCTA
The DNA here is from genome assembly GCA_019307135.1 of Deltaproteobacteria bacterium. Taxonomy (GTDB): domain Bacteria; phylum Desulfobacterota; class Desulfobacteria; order Desulfobacterales. The sequence continues at coordinate 2,362 of JAFDKF010000211.1, read as the reverse complement.
TTTGGATTCAGAAGCGTTTCGAGCCGTTCCAGATTCTGCTTTTCTCCAATCGCGATGACTGTATCGCCTGCCTCAAGCCTTGTTTGCGAAGAAGGGTTGAAAAGCATATCTCCTGGGGCTTTCTTTACAGCCACGATGATCAGGTCGAGTTCTTTGCGGATTCCAGAGTCCTGTAAGGCCACATCTATCAACTTCGACGAAGGATAGACAGGCATCTCTTCCATCTGGATATCCCGGGTGGTGTCCATCAAGGTCAGCTCCAGAAAGTCGGTGACCGTGGGGCGGAGTATGGTTTGGGCCATCCGGTGAGCCCCCATACTATATGGGCAAACGACCTTGTCGGCGCCTGCTGCAATGAGCTTCCTTTCTGACCGCTCTTCTCCTGACCGGGCCATGATGAACAGGTCGGAATTGAGCTGCCGGGCACTCAGTATGACATACACGTTATCGCTGTCGGTTTTCAATGCTGCTATCAACCCTCGTGCCTGCTGAACATTGGCTCTGATCAGATTCTCTTCGTCTGTGGCTTCCCCTGCAACGTGGAGGATGTTACGTTCATTCAACTTGGCGACCCTGGCCGGGTCTCGCTCTATAACCACGATACCGATGGGTTTTGAGCCAAGGGCCTCATAGATACTGCTTCCCACACGCCCATATCCACAAATAATGTAATGACCTTTTTGTCCGCGGATCTTTTTTTCCAATTTGCGCCTCCCCAAGATTTCCCTGATGCGACCTTCCACCATGAACTGGATGATGCTCCCTGCAAGATAGAAGACAAAACCCACCCCCAGGATAATGACGACAATGGTAAAGATCCGTCCAGTCGGGGAAAGCCTTTGAACCTCACCGTATCCTACGGTGCTCAGGGTAATGATGGTCATGTACACGGCGTCTGTGAATGACCAACCCTCGATGACCATGTATCCGATGGTGCCCCCCACGAGCATCAAAACAAAAACTATAATCCCGATGACAAGATAGGTGGTTCGGTCCAAAACGTACCTCCATGTCCGTTATGGATATAGGGGTTTTTAGTAAGATTCAATACATTTTTGGGCACCCTTCATTCCTCGGTTTACACTTTTCAAGAATGCGGGTGCCAAGAGATAAATTCTTTTGTTCGTACTTTTTGGTGTCAGGTGTCAGGTGTCAGGTGTCAGGTGTCAGGTGTCAGGTGTCAGGTGTCAGAAACTGAAAAAGCAAGACCTGTACTGTTCTCAAGGCGTAAGCCGCAAACCTGAACACTGAAACCTGAAACCCCAAACCTGGAGTGGTGAAAAAAAGTGTAAACTACTTTGTGGCGAAAATGAAGGATGCCCATTTTTGAAAGGTGCACTCTCTGCCTGCCTTGGAGTACTGGAGGAATGGAGTACTGGAGGAATGGAGTACCGGAGGAATGGGTTTGTTGGGTTTACCAACGAACTCAACAAACCCTAAACATGTGGATTGCAAAAATATATTGCCATCAAATAGCTTATGATTTCAGCAAGTTGTAGAGTTTCCGAGACATTTTATCCCGGAACCGAACTCACCACTTCAACGCTGAACTCTCCCAAATCCTGAGGCAAATCAGAGAATACAACCACAAAGGGAATCACCTTGCCGGATGGGGCCCTGAAATTGGATCTTTTATCCCCGAATCTGTTCCGCAATCTCGTGTCTATGGTCGCTTTATCCAGGGCTTGCAGGTCAATATCTGACAAGGTATTGCCGCAGTACGCGGTCTTCTCTTGAACGGCTTTGCCGTCCTTTGAATAGAGAACCCCTTTTACCATGATTAAGTTCCGGGCTTCAGGATAATCATTTCTGACTTTTCCCTTAATTACAAACAGACGGCCAGCCGTCCTGTTATCAACAAATTCAGTCTTTACTAGCTGTTCGAGAGTAGTCATACGGAGGTTACCGGGGTCAACGGTCGCGGACTCTGGTGCATCCGTGAGAGATTCGAAAAACGGTATCTTGACATCAAAACTTTTCAAAAGACTGTATGCAGCAAAGGCTCCTCCTGCCAAGAGGGCCAATACCAACACAATCATGAGCGGCGTGCTAATGCGTTTCCTTGCCTGTGGTTCTATGTCGGCCACCGGAGGGGGCATCAGTTCTTCCTCAACCTGTTCGAGCTGTTCAATCTGTTCCGTCTCCTCTTCTTCGACCCCTTCCAAAGATTCCACGGAAATGGCGTCTGGCATTTCCTCTTTGGGCTCTTCCTTTGCCTCGGCTTCCTCAATCACGGGTTCCGGCTCCACAGATGCGGCTGTTTCCTCAACAGCAGCCTCTTCTTCTACCAGGGTGGGCTCTTCAGCAGCAGGCTCCTCTTCAAAACCAAGCGCTTCGAGTGCAATCTCCTCTTCGGCCGGCT
>JAFDKF010000210.1 GCA_019307135.1 Deltaproteobacteria bacterium | reverse complement strand
CGCAAAATCCGCGAAATAGCCAGCTATTCCTGTGGTTTTGCTCAATCGGATCGGCCAAATCCGACCCAAATCTGAGCGCCAACTCTGCCAAGTTATTTTTGCGTGAGCCCTTAGTTTGAAGCTCAGGGACATCCATGACATTTTGACATTCTTTTTTTCCGACAGGATTGACAGGATTTGTTGGGTGCTAACGGGGGACGTTCTTAACTAATTAACTTATTTATCAGTTTCTCATCTTCACGACTTTAGGGCTTGCAGTATTTCTTTCCTTGTTTTCTCATTTTCCTCAACTATGAGTTTTGCGATGAGTTTAACCCCTCATCCATCTTTTCACCCGTCAGCCTAATCCCCTCGGCTATCTCTTCACCAGTACCTCCAAATCCATCATCAAATCAGGTTGGGAGTCAAATCTTTCCTCTTGACAATTGAAATAAAAACACGGGACAGGCTACTTTTGTTATGGAAGGCTGTTCTTGAGCGTATGCAGAATCCGCTCCCCGGCATATCCGTCACCAAATGCTCCTCTTTCTGACTGAGGTGGTTGCATGTTTAAGGCCTTATCAATAATTAACGAAGGCTCGGTGCCCACCACCACATTCCATCCCGCTTGCACCGTTTCAATCCATTCTGTTTCCGGTCGCAAGGTTACACATGGCACCCCAAAGAAATATGCTTCCTTCTGCATCCCACCGGAGTCGGTCAGGATCAATCGAGCATTCCGTTCAAGTACGAGCATATCCAGGTACCCGACAGGATCAAGGAATTCCACGTTGCAGTTTTCAAGTTGCGATTTGAAAAGGCCATCCAAAGCAGCTATCCTTTGCCGTGTGCGGGGATGGATCGGGAATATGACAGGCTCACCAATTTCAAGAAAAGCGGTCAGAATGTTCCTGAGGTTCTCAGGAATATCCGTGTTGTATGGTCTGTGTACAGTTGCCAGCAGGTAGCCTTTTGACTTTACCCCCAGGTCTTGGAGGACCGTCGAACGCTGGCAGGCGATTTCGGAAAATTGCAAGACAGCATCATACATTGTGTCGCCAACATTGACTACCAGTGGACCGTGATCAGTGATCGGTGATCGGTTGAAACAAGTGTCAACAAGTTGCCCATTGTTTACTATGTTGCTGAAACCCTCCTTTTGGAGATTTTGAACTGCTGTTTGGGTCGGACAAAAGAGCAAGTCAGAACAGTGATCTGTGAGCACCCTATTGTGTTCTTCAGGCATTTCACGATTAAAGGAGCGCAATCCCGCCTCAACATGGGCCAGAGGAATCTGAAGCTTTACCGCTGCCAATGCTCCTGCCACGGTGGAGTTCGTATCACCATAGACGATTACCCAATCCGGCTTCTCCGCCAGCAGCAGCTCCTCGATCTGCATTAACATTTGTGCCGTCTGCCACCCATGCGATCCCGAACCTACCCCCAGGTTTACATGCGGCTCAGAAATGCCCAGTTCCTCAAAGAAGACCTGAGACATCCCATAGTCATAGTGCTGTCCAGTGTGCACCATGATCTCTGTAATCTGAGAGCCACGGCCCTCCTGGTTATATTTCCGAATCGCTCGACTGACTGGCACGGCCTTAATGAACTGGGGGCGGGCGCCGACGATGGTAACTATCTTCATGTATCCTGGATGTACCCCGAGTCTATTTCAAGATCTGTGCTATCACATTACAGATATGATTAATCTCTTCTGGTGAAAATGCGAGTGGAAATGGGGGACGTTCTTAACTAGTCAAATTACCACCGCCAGAGGCGGTGGCTTGACATAATGCCCCAGGATGGGGCGCTATTCAATGGTGATTACTCTTTTTCCTGGGGTACATAACTATCTTCACCACTATGAGTTCTAGTTCTGTCATTCCGAGCAAAGCGAGGAATCTTGCCTTGTCTCAATCTGATAAGATTTCTCCCTTCGGTCGAAATGACATTTTGGGGGTTGAACGTCTGAATCATCATTGAGGTATAATTGCGACTTGAGTAGTAAATAGGGGTATAAATAGGGAACGTTGCCACTATCTCACTATTCCTGGGCCGATCGCCACAAAAAGCCCCTCTCGTCAAGGATTTTTTCACCTTCTTCAGACCTTCTTATGACGTTAAAGCCTCTTATTCGGAATATCAAATAGTTAGTGGAAAGATTGGGGCCGCGTCTTGATTAGTGAATTAATTTCATTTTTTTATTTATTGGACAGGATTTACTGGATTTTACAGGATTAATTTTGTTTTTTTGTTTACCCTTTCCAGATGAAAGGGTAAACACTAAATCCGCCTGCGGCGAAATGAATCATGTTAATCTTGTCTGAATTTATTTGGTCAAAAGAAGCGAGAAAAAGTTAAGAGCGTGAAAGGCGAAAAACGTTCTGGTCTCAACTCGAATGATCATATCCAGTTTTCACATTTGAGGTTTGGGATCCTCGAAAATTCTTTGATGTTGTTTGAAATAATCGTTAGATCCAGACCCAAAGCATGAGCGGCGATTAGCGTATCAAGTGGGCCGATTGTTTTACCTTTGGATTCCAGCAATGCCCTTATTTCCCCATAGCATGTAACCAATCTTTTGCCATGAAAAGGAAGAATCGTTAGCGGCAACAGGAACTCATCGAGGGCATTTTGATTTGTATTTTTATTTTTGCTTTTCTCAACTCCATACTGTAACTCTGCATGTGTTATTGAAGAAATCCCAAATTCAGAAACGGGATATTGTTCAAATTTTCTCAATACCTTTTCTGGCTTTTCATTTATGATGTATATGCAAATATTTGTGTCCAGGAGGTATTTCATTTGAACATCGGCTCTCGTTTTTGATTTTCTACGGGTTGATTTCGCTCGATTTTAAAATCCTTCGCGAAATGGTTCAGACTGTCAAAAAGAGTATTCCATGACTTTTCTTTAGGTAATAAGATAATCACTTCGCCTTGTTTTTTGATATACACTTCGCTGCCCGTCATTCTAAATTCCTTTGGCAATCTGACGGCTTGGCTTTGCCCGTTCTTAAACAATTTTGCTGTTTTCATTGTTATCCTCCATCATTGATATATATTTTTAGTATATATCAATGATATTGTTTGTCAAGCGGAAACCAGAGGTCTGTGATTGGGGCAGCGAATGGAAGTGGGGCCGATGAATCACAGGTTGCACATCTGAACGAATATGACGATACTTTTTCGCAAGCGCTCGCAGGTTTCGTTTGAATTCTGATGTGTATTCAGCAATTCCCGATTGCAGCCCGTAGAAATGGAAATGGGGGACGATGGAAATGGGGTGGAAATGGGGGACGTTCTTAACTAATTAACTTATTTATCAGTTTCTCATCTTCACGACTTTAGGGCTTGCAGTATTTCCTTCCTTGTTTTTTCATTTTCCTCAACTGTGAGTTTTGCGATGTAGGAGAATAGGGAAAATAGGGAGAATAGGGGACGTTGCCACTATTCCACTATTTACTGAATGAATCCCACAGGACTCCTCTTTTGCCATACCAGTGAAATATGTCTGAATCCCTTTATCATAGCCATTTGGTTGGAACAGAGCCCCTTATCGACGTTTCAGGAGTCTTTTGAAAGCCCATTTGTAAGGGCGCAGCACCGATGGTGACCTTAACTCGTCTCTATTACAGCATGACCACCTTGTTGCGGGAAATTCCTTTTTCCAATATCCTCTCCAGAACATCCTCCCTTGACCCGACGGCAGTGATGAAGATTCTGTCGAAGGAAAGCGACTCAAGCCTGGCAGGATCTGTGACAACGCGCCCCAAATATTTTTCGCCTATTTTCTTGTCGTCTACCACAGCCACCATTTCAATGGGAGTCTCTTGCAAAGTAACGTAAGCGATTTCGCCAAATTCGTTTGCGCCGTAAAAAACGATGCGATGGACCCCGTGAGCAACAAGGCCCTTGAAAAGTTCGCGAAACTTCCTGCGGGCACTCCTGTAAAACTGGAAGGAATACTGGATGTACTCGTAGGTCAAGCGCGTCTTTTCGGCAGCCCCTTTGGGCGTAAGGATGTACTTGACCCGATTTTTTGGAATAGTGGTGATCTTGAAGTATCCCTTGCGGGCAAAACGCTTGATAAACGAGTTGACAAGCCCCAACGAGACATTCAGCTTCCTGGCCAGGTCCCGCTGGCTCGGAGCGTGGTCTTTCTCGATCTCTTCAAGGAGCCGCAAGGTACGTAGATCTTGATGGTCCATATTTTAGATACCGGATTCTCGATACTGGATACCGGATTCTCGATGATATCGCAAAGAGCTTAGCGCGTAGTGCCCAGAGCGTTCCTGGTTGCTGGTTGTGGCTTCCGCTTCAAAACTCATCAAATTGGGAAAAAATCCGGTCAACAGGCATAGCTCCGCCTGTCAGGTTACATGAGATCTTTGTAACTTCTCAAAAAGTTCGGGTATGTTTATTATGAGCCAGTTTGCTGGATGCCCGCTTTCGCGGGCATGACGGGGGATTTATTACATTCGTCATTCCCGCGAAGGCAGCGATTTTATCGGGGTAGTTTATTTTACATCTGGTGCACGCCGGCCCCCGAGAGGAACTCCGCTGTCCTGCATGCTTATTTGGAAGCGTCAGGAAAAAGTCTAAAGGTCA
>JAFDKF010000209.1 GCA_019307135.1 Deltaproteobacteria bacterium | reverse complement strand
TCCGGCTGAGCGCCTGAACCAATTCAGGTACCACAGCAACTGGTTAAGTAATCTCTGCATCTCGACGTCTTTGGGAGGGTATCGTAGCCTTCCCCTAAAACCGGGATAATCAGGTTAGATTCAATAATTGCATCTGACTTAAGCACGATCGCAGACGAGTTTGCGATGGCAGGAGACGGTGAATTTTCAAAAAAGCTTTATCAATGTGCCATAGAAATCGCAGAAGACGGGTTTGAATGTTCCATGATTGCCGAATCTGTTCTGGAAAACATAGAAGATATGCACGCGGCGCGTGAAATTTACAAAATTGGTATAGTCAAAAGCAGTTCTGCCGACGAGTACTCTGAAATTGCCGGGTCCGTTTTTGATAATTTGGGGGATGAGGATTGGGTGCGAGAAATATATGCTATGGGCTTGGAGAGAGCAGAAACCTACTACGAGCATGTCGATATTGCCGAGGGTGTGCGAGAAAAATTAGCAGATGCTGCTTGGGCGAGAGAGATCTACCAATTGGCTTTGGAAAAAGCAGAAAAGGACCCTGATCGCCTGGAAGTTGTTTCCTCGATAATACGGTATCTTAAGGATATGGATTGGGCGCGTGTCATCGTGAATCAGGTCTTATCGCGACTTCAGTAATTGGCGGATGAAAATGTGCTTACTGATCAACGAAAATGGGAAGGGATGATCCCAGCGTATGACCTTTTTAAAAGATTGAAAATGGGAAAGTGGGAGCGCCTCCCCCTACACCCTTCCTTGAAATTCCAGAAGTTGCTCCACCTTTTCGTAAGGCCATTTCCAGACCTTGTGCATAACTCTTAGCAAAATCAGCGATGTAAAGAGCAGCAGCAGCATTCATGCAAAAGAAGTCTGCCTCCGGCGTGTCATATTCTCCCTGGAGGACATATAGAATCTTTTGGGCATTTTTCATGGCGGTTTTACCGCTAGCAATCCTTGAGAAATCTACTGTTTTCAAACCAAAATCTTCAGGAGTGACCTCATAGGTTTCAATTTTAGAATTTCGCAATTCCACTATCCTAGTAGGCCCGGCAGGAGAGAACTCATCCATTCCTTGGGTTGCTTCTTTTCCATGCACCATTCCGAAGGGAGCAAGGGCGGCACTCATGCCGATTTCCTTGAGGACTTCGACTAGTTGATCACACACGACAGGAGCGTATGCACCGATGACCATGCAGTTGGTCTGAGCACAGGGACGGCTCAATGGACCAATGATGTTGAAAACCGAAGTAAAACGCATGGATTTTATGAGCCGTGCCCATCCGGACTTCAGAAAGGCTTCGCCTGGAAGATAGCAAATGCCGTATTTTCCCAAGCATTTCTCAGCCTGAGAAAGAGGCATATCCAGATCTACTCCCAAGATTTCGAGAATATCCGATGCTCCTGAAACGCCGGTGACCAATCTGGCTCCTTTTTTGGCTATGGATAACCCACAAGCGGAAGCGATGAAAAAGGCCGGAGTGGAGCAGTTGACGGTTTTTAGAGAATCTGATCCCGTGCCTACAATATCGCAAACCGGGCCATCCAAATTCGTTCGAATCTTGGCGGTATCATAACGATCCATAGCATCCCAAGCCCCGGATAGCTCCTCCACAGATGGTCCCCGTGTAATATGGGCCATTAGAAAAGCACCCTGCTGCAGCCCTGGTTGTTCATTTAAAATTACCTGGCGGTAGGCTGCGCAGGATTTCTCACGAGACATGAACTTTCCTGCTCCTACTTCGCAAATTAGTCGACCAAATTCCCGTAGCTGAGTTTCTTTACTCATGCACGACTCCTCTTGTCGAGTTCCACCACAAATCTCATTGCCTGCCCTGAGAGAACCTGTGCGATGACAGAGGGTACCTGCTCCAGTCCGATCCGTTTTTCTATCAAGAATTCGATGTCTTCCCTGAAATCTAGAAGTATCTGTAAAGCCCTTTCCATTTGGTTATAAGTGCATCCATAAGCCCCAACCATCTGCAACTGCCGGTAATGAATCTCATTAATTACAGCAGTAGAAACAGAGTCCTTTGCTGTGAAACCGCTGAACAGGCAGAAACAGCCACCGGTTGCAAGCTTGGAGAGCCCTTGTGAAAGGATATCACTTGAGGGGGCAGCATTGACCACCACGTCAAATCCTGACATTTTGCACTCTAAACCCTGTTCAAATCCGACTCTTGTTCGAAATGCCTCGCTTTTTCGGAGTTTCGAGGAACTGATCTCCAGAATGAGTGGTTCTGCGCCCTCTGTCCGGACTGCGAGGGCCATCAGAAGTCCTACAGGACCCCCACCATAGATGAGAACCTTCTTGCCCGCTGATACCTTTGCCTGCTTTAGGGCATTTAGGGTACACGCCAATGGTTCCGCTAGACAGGCTATATATCCCGGTAACTCCTCCGGAACCGCAATAAGTCCTGACTTTGGAACAGAGACGAATTCGGCAAAACCTCCATCTTTGTGAAACCCCAGGATTCTCATTTCCGAACAAAGGTTTTCCGCGCCTCTAAGGCATTGCTGGCAAATGCCGCAAGCCTTTCCAGGCCAGACAACGTAACTCTTTCCAGTTTCTTCACAATAGCCACAAATTTCATGTCCTAACACTCTCGGTAGCAATAGATCGCGGTGGCCCTGTTGCCACATCTTCGCATCCGTTCGGCACAAGGCACAATGAGACACCTTTATAAGTATCTCGTCCGGCTTCGTTTCAGGGATAGGCATTTCTACAAGGATTAATGAACCGATTTCTTTCAGCTTCAGGCACTTCACTTTTTGCTCCACAAGCAAACTTGGTCAAGATTATGAAAGGGGCTTCTCGTTAATCATCAGTTAACATCCCTTTGATCGGAACCGGAATCCCTGCCACCATCCACACAACCCTATTTGCGCAGGCTGCAACCTTCTGGTTTACCAGGCCCGCCACATCCCGAAACCGCCTGGCCAATTCGTTTTCAGGCACAATCCCTGTTCCGACTTCATTTGATACCAGGATGACCGAACACGGCGCTTGATTGATCGCTTGTACGAGTGCATCTGCACGTGTTAGAATTTCCTCCTGTGATGTATTCTCCGCCAAGAGATTGCTTACCCATAGGGTCAGACAATCTATAAGGATCACATCCGCTTGACTACTGTGAGAGGCGACAGCTTCTGACAATGCTGTGAGAACTTCTACAGTTTGCCAGTCTCGGCCCCGGGCCTTCTGGTGTTCTTTTATTCGCCGTCGCATTTCTTGGTCCTGGGCCTGGCAGGTGGCCACGAAAATCTTCCGCTTAAAACGGCGATCTGCAAAGTTTAGGGCAAATCTGCTTTTACCGCTCCGACAGCCACCTGTGACAAAGATCGTTTCCTTCAATGCTCTATTCCCACTGCATTCATCACAGGCTCTAGATCAAGATGTCTCAAAAAGTGCTGCGCTAGCAAGTCATATTGCTGATCACGAAACGCAAGCCCGGAATGCTCATTCATATCATACCCTTTAAGGCCAATCCTGGAAAGCCACTGTTGGAGTACCTGAGGATTGTCAAAGAGCCCGTGCACATAGGTCCCAAAGACATGGCCATCAGGTGACGCGCATCCATCTGAATCGCGGCAAGCTGTGCCATTGCGGCTATGAATCTCAAACAGGGGATGCCCACCCATGCGGATAGTTTTGCCCATGTGAATTTCGTAGCCTTTGCCTTTGACACCTTTCAAGGAAAAGTCCGTGCGGGTGGTTGTCTTGGGAGCCGTTAATGTGGTTTCGACAGGGAGAAACTTCAGGCCTTGGCTATTTCCCGGCTCTCCCTCAAGCCCTTCAGGATCGTCTATCTTATGGCCCAACATCTGATATCCGCCGCAGATGCCCAGGAGATAACCGGCGTTTTCTTTATAAGAAGCCAGGGCCTCTGCCCAACCGGAATCTATAAGCCACCTTAGATCTCGCCTGGTGTTCTTGGAGCCGGGAAGAATCACGGCACGGTAGAAAGAAAGATCCCTCACTCTTTCCAAAAAAGAGACCTTGAGGCCTTTTACCCGAAACAGGGGATCGAAATCGTTAAAGTTCGAGATATGTGGAAGCCGGATAATGGCCACAGCAAATTCATTCGCTTTGGGCATGGTTGGATCAACCGGATTTTCTATCACAACTGAATCCTCGGCCTCGATCTGGATATCCCTATACCACGGAACAAGCCCAAACACTTGCTTGCCGGTCTTTGCTTCAATCCAACAAGTGCCGTCTTTGAAAAGGTTTGCATCACCGCGGAATCGATTGATCAAAAATCCGATAATCCTGTCCTGTCGGTCAGGAGGCAGACACTCCAGGGTCCCCACACACTGGGCAAACACCCCACCGCGATGGATGTCCGCCACCAGGATGACAGGGGCGTTTACGTATTCGGCCATGCGGAAGTTTACAATCTCTTGGGCCGCCAGGTTCACCTCAGCACACGAGCCTGCCCCCTCCATAATGATCAGGTCATACGCCCGGCGCAATCGGTCAAGGGCCTGGCAGGCCGTCTCAAAAAAGAACGTGCAATCTTCGTGATATGCCTGGGCACGTCGATCCCCGAAGACTTCACCAAGCACCACCACCTGGGAACCCGTATCGCTGGATGGTTTCAATAAGATAGGGTTCATGTCCACGTGAGGGGAAAGGCATGCGGCTTCTGCCTGGACGATCTGGGCACGACCCATCTCTCCACCTTCCGGCGTCACGCCTGAGTTGTTCGACATATTCTGTGCCTTAAACGGGGCAACCCTCAGGCCCAGATTAGCAAAGATACGGCACAGGGCCGTTGCGCTAATGCTTTTTCCCACCTCGGATGCGGTTCCAAAAACGGCTAGACAGGGTGCAACCTTTGATCCATGAGGATTTTTTTGACCGACATGCCTGTGTGTGTTTGGGCTCATTGTTTACTTTCGCCGTTATGACTCACCGCAAAGGCGTAAAGGGCGCTGAGGTTTTGTCTTTCAATTCGTTTACAATTCGGACTATGCCATCGCGCATTATGGTCACATTGAAGTTCAAAAGCAATCCCAAATTAATGCCTGAGAGTTTGAGATATGTCAAAATATGTGGCAAGTTTATAATACCACAAGAACATAACAACATCAAGGGGTTACAAGATATCCAGAAAATCTGCCTACACTTTCCGGAGTCGAAATTTAAAGCCGCTATGTGTAATTTCAGTCACTTAGGGTCAATTTATGTATCTTCTCAATAACCTGAGCCGACAGGTGGTTAAATTTGGAAATGTCTGACTGTCTGAGCGCATTAGTGAGCCTTAAGAAAAAACAGTCCTGTCGTGTGCGCCTTTGTTAAAACATACGGATTTCCAGTCATAAGCATCGGTTCTAGCTCCCGGGCACTGTTTTTTCTTTAGGCTCACTTATAAGCGAGTTTCAGACGTTTTCAAATTTAATTGCCTGTCGGCGGGCT
>JAFDKF010000004.1 GCA_019307135.1 Deltaproteobacteria bacterium | reverse complement strand
TATATCCAGACTTTTCTTAATGTGAGCAAGGCAGTCGATTTCTTGAACTCGATCTTTTCGGATTCACCTGCCTCAACCAGCTTCCGGATTTCAGCCAAATCCATCACGGTTCACTCCAATACACAGAATTTCCCGAATCCGCTGATAAGGACATCCTCGCCGTTTGCCAGGGTTTGCTTGAATGGACGGCATCAACAATGTCGGCTTTCGTGAGGGTCATGGTGGGGCTCCTGTTTCGGTTTTTGTGTCTTCATAGCTTTAAGTGGTTGGTTTATCAAGGGATTCGGAAAGCACATTCCTCAGCTTTTGTTACTTTATTACCAGCGTCCCCATTCCCATTCTAGATTATCCCTTGTCTTGAAATGATGGTCTGCAATGTCTTTAAAGACAGTGTTGTCTTGCAGAAACCTTCTCGGAGATAACGCTATGACCTGATTGCCATACTGCACAGAGCATACTCCCATAGGATATTGAACGAGACGGCTTTGTTTATTGCATTTCTCATTTGCAAAAGGGCACCAATACCCCCTGCGGGCCGCTTTAGCTTTTGCGGATTTTGCCCCGATGGGATACCCAAATACTTCAGCGGGATGTTTTGGCACCATCGTTTCCTCCAAGCAAGCGTTGCCACTCTCTGCGCATACTTTTTTCATCTATATCTGAGGCCAGAAACCAGCCTAACGCTGTTCCACAGTCACGGCAGAATGAATAGCTATCTGTGGTGTCAATTTTGCGAGGTTTGAACCAGTTACGAGGTTCTCTCCCAACCGTCTGTGGTCTCAGAACCAGAATAGCATCGTGTTTGAGAGACTTGAGACCGAGAATATGCACAGAAACCGGGTTTTCAGAAAACACAGTGTAGCGGTTAACCAACAAAAATCCCGCCCTTTTCAAAGAGAGAGATAGTTCGGCCCATGCCTCGTGACGCCAGTGATGGAAGGTAAATATGAGCCGCCCTCCCTCTTTCTTAAGAGCACGGCAGCACATCTTCCAGATATCTGCCAGTACCTCACCATATTTGCGACCGCTGGAAACGGTTCCCTGCGATACGGCCGAGGCAAGGGGATCATAATGCCAATCTGCTTCTCGAGGCAAAAATAGACGGAGCCAGACTCGAAAGAAGTTGGATAAATCGCTGTATTGGACACTATCATAGTAAGGGGGATCGGTAACTACATAGTCAACGGTGTTTTCGGGAATATTAAGGGAGGATGCATCGCCTTGGAGTATTAAGACCTTGCGTTCTCCTGCGGTCAGAGCCTTCCAGTTGGATACTGGTTTTCCCCCATCAATCTCGCCAATAATGGGAACTTTTACACGCCGGTCACCTACGATGCGGGTCTCAATTGGCTGAACGGCCCACTCCCCCGCTCTTATGATACGGTCGTTGAAAAGCCGGTTCAGTGTCCCCGATGTATTGCCAGAAAATACCATATTGTTTTCCAATGCCGTGTAAGGAAATGAATAAGCGTGGTGAGAAAACACGTGACGGATAGCGCCGGGACGACGAATGTCACGACCCTTATAGCCGCAGAGAAGCGAATTAAACTCCAAGGAGGTGGAGATCAACAGCGCCATCCACAATCGGTCTTCATCGGATAGCTGTGATAAAAACTCCAGTGAAGTGCTTAGATAAAGCAACTGGCGCGGCGTGAACAACTCTTGGAAGGTGCTGATGCCTCGTCGAAGGAGATCATCAGATTTCGGTCCGTTGGGAACACGAAAATCCTGAAGGTCTCTAAAGTTGAGTTGTTGAGCCAAAACGCGGGCCTGGGCCAGAAGCTCCAGATCATTTTGAGCTATTGATTTGAAAAAGCCCCCATGTTTGCGACAAATTCCAACAATGACCAGAGGAACGTAGCGCTCTGAAAACGGATCATTCAGAATATCGGTAAATGGTGTATGGCACTCTTCGCAACGTTTGGTGCCTTTTACCATTAAGGGTTTGTCCACCCTGTTTCGGCACTTATGTTTCGTAGCAGTGAATACGTCTTGGCATCTATGACAGATGTATACGTCATGGTCATTACCCTGCCGCAAAAGAGAATCGTCAACAAAGAGTACTTCCCTGCAGGAACATTTTCTACGCAATCCATACAATACGAATTGAGTTTCTGCGTTGTTCTCACAAGTCGGGCAGGTGGTTCTATAGAAGGGAGCAAGTTTGCTTCTTAATGCATTGAGAAACTTATCGAAGATAAGCTTCTTGTGGCGCAAAGGCGATAGAGTGAAACCAGCTTTTGTTTGAAGAACAGGAATCGGATCGATGTCCATGCCTATAACGTTTGCTCCCATCCGGATTGCTTCATGAAGGGTCGTGCCACCACCTATCATCGGGTCCAGAATGATTTTGCCCTCTAAGCCCCCTGCTTCGTAAAAATTCCGTTTGCCCGAATCATCTACAAGTTGCTTAAGGATATGACGAAACGTAGTACCGGAACGACGTGCCCACCATTTGTGCAAGTAGGTATTGGGCCGATACAGATGCTTGTTATATGATTCAAGGGTTGCGAGCTCGTTTGCTGCGTCTTCAGGGAAGGTCTTGTCGATAGGAATCTCCTCTGGCTTTCAAGTTGGCTGGCGCGAAAGTTGAATCCTGTTTGAATTGGTACACGCATTGGATCTTTCCTGATGCTGTGAACACGCGGGGAAGGGGCCCCAGGGAGAAGACGAAGGGATTTCTCCAGGCACTATAAGGGCAGGGTGGAAGCTTGTAAATAGAAAAAGTTACCCTCTAAAGCTTCTCTTTCATCGCCTTATTGACAGAGCGCCTACCAAGCTTGACCCTGGCGACGGTACGCTTGTACTTGTCTATGGCGACCTTCTCGACCGCGATCTCCTGGCCAAGAATCATGGCTGACAAATCCTTCCTCGCCTGGGCCGCACCCCTCTTGCCCTTCTCAGGGGCGTCGTAGCCTGCCAGCCTGATGGGGTTCTTCCTGCTGTTGGTCTCGAAGGTGTCCCCGTCAATGACCCTTGTGACCTTTTCTTTCCGTGGCATGGTGGCCTCCTTCTATTATCAATGAAGTTTTCAAAGTGGCCTATATTGTGGTATGTATTAACATAAAACACAATATATTGGGCTTGTCAAGCGAAAAGCGGCTCCTGTTTAAGACCAAACAGGCGTGTCAAAAGGGGAAGCTCATGTATTTATGCGTTGCTGTTGGTAGGGTAATATGAATAAGGCTCGAATATGGCGCGAAGAGCTCGTATCGACGGACCCGGGGCGCTACATCACATCATCTGGCCAGCGAAGGAAAGGGGACAGAGGCTGGCGTCAGACAAGGATCTGCTTCTTGACGTCGAAACAAACGCATGAATGCATCCCGCCCATCCTCCCACGAACCAGAAATAAGCGGGAACCCATGATCAGTCAGATAGAACCTGTTCTGGTATTCTCGGCAGGCCCCTCAATCCACTATATTAGGTGCTACATTTCTCACCTATATCCATAATACGGAACTATTTTGTAGCCCAAAAACATTTTCCTTGACATTCTATATTTATGTCTATATAGTCACATTCAGGTCCAACAAAGAGGAGGTCACAATGATGGAAGGGACATCACCAAACAAAGAAGCAAATAGAGAAAGATTTGTGAGGATTGTAGAACGCAGAGTCAACACTATTCTGAATAATCTAGACAGCCTTGGGAAATGTTCTAATAGAAGAAACTATGAATATACAGACGCCGATGTGAAAAGAATATTCCGTGAGATCGAAAAAAAGTGTAAAGAGATTAGGATATTATTCGATGGCAAGGGAAACACGAGAGCGTTCAAATTGGAGTGAACCTAAACCAAAGAGGGGGCTTCATGGACAATTCTACCTTAGAACACCTTTGCTTGAACCTTATCAGAGCCGATATAGAAGACCAAGTCATCACACTATTGAAGGACGCGGGATACTGGGACAATCCTCCAGCCTGGCGGTATTATGGTGATTATGAAAACAACTATAATGTAGTCGGAAATCAAATGCGTCGTCCAGATGCCGCATTGGTTGAAAAACTCGTTAATTCTATAGATGCCAGGCTGATGAATGAATGCCTTGCCCGCGGTATTGACCCCACAAGTGATGCTGCGCCTCAGAGTATTCGAGAGGCGGTTGCTAAGTTCTTTGAAGAGCACCCAACAAGCCCGACTGCAGGTTTGGTTTCAGAATGGGATAAAACCAAGCGTGGCAGGATAGCCAGACAGATTGCGCTTGCTGCCACTGGTGCCAAACCACCAGGAAACCCCTGTTTCACGATATCAGATTGTGGCGAAGGTCAGACACCCATGCAATTGCCTGAAACACTCATGTCCCTTAATAAGGATATAAAGCTTCGTATACCTTTTGTACAAGGTAAGTTCAACATGGGGGGGACAGGAGTGCTTAGATTCTGCGGGCACCATAAGCTGCAGTTGGTTGTGACCCGTCGGAACCCCAAGATTCTCAATGGATCTGTAACCCATTCTTCTGACCCAAATTGGGGTCTTACTGTAGTCCGCCGAGAGGACCCGACGGGAGGACGGCGAAGTTCAGTTTATACGTACCTATCACCATTGGGAATATCTGATCGGCCTGGCAGAGGAGATGTTCTAAACTTCAAAGCAGATTCAATGCCCATATTCCCGAAGGGCGACAAACCATACGAGGTCGAGTCGGAATGGGGTACTTTGATAAAGCTGTACGAATATGAAATCCAGAACAGAAGTCATATTCTGAGAGCAGATGGTCTGTTGTCTCGTGTAGATTTGTTGTTACCGTTGTCAGCCTTGCCCATGCGATTTCATGAGTGCAGAGGCTATACAGGACATGCTGGCAGTCACGATACCAACGTACTCGGCTTAAATATTAGGCTTGGTGATGATAGTCGCGATATCAAGCGGGCCAACATCGAGGAAAGCTTCCCGACCTCATGCCCATTGACTGTGATGGGAGAAAAAATGACCGCGAATATCTACGCTTTCAAGAAAGGTAAGGCAGATACTTATCGCAAAAATGAAGGCATCATTTTTACCGTAAATGGACAAACACATGGACATTTCACTACGGACTTTTTTAGACGAAAGGCAACTGGGTGCAGTTACTTGAGGGATTCTCTGTTGGTTGTTGTGGATTGTAGTGATCTCAGTGGAAGAGCTAGAGAAGATCTTTTCATGAACAGTCGAGACCGCCTAAGCGGAGGAGAACTTACGAGAGCAATTGAAAGAGAACTTGAGACAATACTCAAGGAAAATAAGTTGTTAAGAGATCTCCGACAAAGAAGACAACAGGAACAAAGGGATTTAAGAATCGAAGAGTCCAAACCCTTGGAAGATGTGCTGAAATCGATACTGAAGAAGTCTCCAACTCTTACGAGACTGTTCTTAGAGGGAACAAGAATCAGCACTCCGTTTAAGATTAAAGAGGTAGAACAGGAGGAACGCCCGTTTGAAGGTGAAAAACATCCGACTTACTTCAAGTTCAAGGGAAAAGAGTACGGGTATGTCCTTTCACGGAATTGCCATATAAATGTGCGGGCTCGAATTACCTTCGAAACGGACGTGGTAAACGATTATTTTACCCGAGAAATCGACACAGGGGAGTTTTCCTTGTACTGCATAGACGAGAATAGCAAGTGGGTACACGAACGGTTCAATTGCAATATGGAAAATGGAATCGCCACTCTGAACCTTACACTGCCTGACTCATGCAAGGTAGGCGATGTCTTAGATTTTGAGGCAATTGTTAATGATCGCACATTAATCGAACCTTTCGCAAATCGTTTTCGCATAACCGTATTAGAGGAAGCAGGGAAGAGAAAGGGCGGCAAATCCAAGAAAAGGGAACCAGCAGGCAAGAAAGATGGGGCTGACCGCGAAGTACCAGGTATGATCCAACCTCCACGACCGACAAAGGTATACGAGCATCCAAAGGAGGGGCAAAAAGGTTGGGAGGATATGGGCCCGCCCTTTGACAAATTTACTGCTCTTCGTATCGTCCACTCAGGGGAATCTGACGAGGAGAGCGATAACGGTAAGGCGATCTATGATTTCTACATCAATATGGATAACGTGTACCTAAAAAATGAACAAAAAAACCCAAAGCGAGATCATGATGTGCTCGAAGCTTGTTTCCTTTTCGGCATGGTGTTGGTCGGGATCGCCCTTGTACACGATGACTTAGAAAGTGAAAAATCACGGAAGAAACAGGAGTATGAAGGTGACATGGACGAAGAAGGAAAAGCAAACATTGAAGAAAAAGTTGAGGATTTCACAAAAGCAATAGCCCCTATCCTATTGCCGATGATTGAAAGCTTGGGTAGTCTTGAACTGGAATTTGAGCATGTCGATAGCGCAGCAGGTGAATTCACCTAACACGCATACCCTATCGATCCAATGTATGGAATAACACAACCTCTTTGCTGGAACCAATAGAGCCTTTATGGGTAGCGTACCATTTTCGATTTGGCACAATCCGCCATAGCCTGCCGTCCGGCATATTGGATATAGACAGGAACTTGTCTTCTTTGAATCCAGCCTTGTCCATTGTTTCCAAATATGCCGGCAACTGTGAGGCTGGGTTTGAAAATCCGACCATTTGCACCATAATAGTGTTTTTGTCGGCAATCTTCGCGAGGGATTTGTAGGCCTGCAGAAGCACTTCGTAATACTGTTTGTTCGTTTTACGTTTTCTATGGCCAAAAGTGTAGAACGCCTCACCATTCCCATCTATGGAATTAGCAATCCAGAATGGAGCAGGCGTTTCTTTCCTGCCTTTGACCTGCCACCTATGATAAAGAACATGAACGCCGGGATACGGCGGAGAAGTCAGGATTAGTTTCGGAGCAGGGGTTTTATTGAATATTGGCTCGTTCTCTAAACCAATTGCCGAGCGATTAAGACAACGTATCCTGAAGCCCCCTCGGGCATCATAAAGCTTGTCAGATGCCTTGGCTGCCCTCGAAAACTCCGTAGCACCTTTCGACATCTTCACTACATTTTCAATAAGTTTTTCACGAAAAACCTTTGCAGATGGAATTACCTTCGTGCAGTCCAATGCCCACTGCGCTGTTTTCAGTAGAGCACAGCGGGCGAACCTTTTTTGAGAAGTATTTTTCAATTCATGAAGGTTTGCCAACACAAGTTCTAAGGTTTTTCTTGTGGGCCACGTGCTTCTGCAACTTATGTTTCGTTGATACCCTTCCTTTATCCAGTCTTCTGCTCGAATAGGTGGGTGTCGTAAATTCAATCGATCTCGAAGGTTCAGAGCCCATTCCAATACAGCATCCAGGTCCTTTCTGACGATTATTGCTGCCTTCGCACGTGCAAGGAAAGTTGACAACTTGTTAATGTCAGCACCGATGCAGCGCCTTCCTATCACCCTAGCTTCCACTAGCGTGGTGGCTCCTCCCATAAAAGGATCGACCACAAGGTCACCTGGTTCTGTGAAGAATCTGATAACCCTATTGGCAAAAACCGGAGAAAACCGCGCCGGGTATTTATAGAAGTCGTGTGTATACCCAGCGACCATATCATTGGAATGAACTGCATCAGCAAGAAGACCCCAGTCTGAATCCGACATTTTTCTTTCCAACACAGGATGCATCTTGCACTCCAGATGGTCTGCGGTTTTTGGGTTCAAATCAGACAATACCAAAACGCCAAACTGATGTCAACATACTGTTTTCGCGTAACATTTTAGAAATAGTTCCGTCATAGGGACATTCTTATATCACAAAAGTGTGACAGATTAGGTCATGCTACTGCACTTGAACTTGGCCGAGTAAAGCCAAAGAACGTGTAAAGATTGGTCCTGTTCCTTCGTGGACTTTGTTATGATATTGCCTCACCTTCCTGTCATGTGGCTCTTGACTTGATCTCTTCCTTGGCATGGCTTCTCATTTCAGGTGAGGCTGCTCCTCCCTCGGTGGTGTGTATGAAGACCTACTGTCTGGCAAAAGTCAAGAAAAAAACACAATATGCGGAGGGTGGAATCAAAAGAGGCCCAATATCCTGTATGAGATTGACCTTACGAGAAAGGACGCAGCGGGTCAGATTGAGCAGATCAGATTGGTGCTCAGATTAGGGTCGGGCCAAGCTGTCACATCGAAATAGCAAGATTAATATTCTAAAAAATAGCCTGTTTTCAGGCATTAGATCCCCGTTTGTCACATCTAGATTGTCCCGATGAATTCATCTGGTCTTAAACTGCACTTTTTGCCCCTGAAAATACCGTTTTAAAGCCCATTGGGGCGCCTATTTTGTCACTATCATTTTTGATATTAACTAGTTAGCATGGTCCGACCCTATCTCCTAGACTGTCTCCTAGTATCTCCTCTCATCTCATCTCATCAGGTGCCTGCGGACTTGGCCTGCTTGACAACAAGAAGCTGATATAATATAGAAAGGCGCTGAATCAAGGCGGAAGACGCGCTCCTGAATGTTCCAGTTTCCGTGTTTTCGCGCCAGCCCGCGCCGTTCCTGCCCTGGGTTCGGATACCGAGCGTTTCCATAGAGCCAAAGGGGTTAATCATGGGGCAAAGTGTTTGGTGCACTCCATTCCTACGTTGGGCGGGGAGCAAGCGGCGATTGCTCCCAAACTTACTGGAACTCGTTCCCGAAGCCTACGACCGCTACATTGAACCTTTCGTTGGCTCAGGGTGCCTTTTTTTTTGCCCTCAAGCCAGATTCCGCAATTCTCGGCGATATCAACGGGGCTCTGATGGAGGTCTATTCCACAGTCCACAAACATCCCCGTTTAGTTTCCCGTGCAGTCCACAGAATAAAGAGGACTCCCGAGCAGTACTACATGCTAAGAGACGAAGGTCCAGGTTTGCTGCCGCCAATACAACGTGTAGCTAGGTTCATTTTTCTGAATAGGAACTGTTTCAACGGAATATACAGAACTAACAAGGAAGGGAAATTTAACGTGCCATTCGGTTCACGGACCGGCCAATTGCCTGGTGAAAGTTTTTTTTATCGTTGTTCAGGGGGAATCGGTGTCAAATCTTGAATAGTGAATAGTGGCACCTTATTCACTATTCAAGATTTGACACCGTACGGCCATGCTCAAAATTTCCTTCCAAAGCCTCGGAACTATCTCTGCCGCTTTTCCTCTGATTGACAGCGTAACGTACGGAGTCAGAGGCGTCTCGTGCCTATTTATTTCTATAACCTTCCCTCCTTCCCTTAGTGCTATCAGAGGTAAATCACGAGCTGGCGATACCACCCCCGACGTCCCAACAACTAAGAACAGGTCACTTCTCATGCTCTCTTTAAACGCTTCATCCAGGATTACACCGTCTATAGGTTCTCCAAATTGAACTATATGGGGCCGTAAAGCCATTCCGCAGGTATGGTAAGGAGGCAAACTCTTGAGAGGCGTCTCAGGCAAGTCAACGATTTCTCCATCCTTTTCACATCTCCCTTTCCACATATTTCCATGCATTTCAAGAACTCTCTTACTGCCTGCACGTCCGTGGAGTCCGTCAACGTTCTGGGTTATCAAACAGAAGTTCCTGAAGAAATATTCCATTTCTACCAGGGTATGATGAGCAGCATTCGGCTTGCAACGAGCCACAAGAGCTCTTCTCCATTCGTAAAACTCCCATGTCCCCTTTGTGTTCCACGGCGGCCCGGCTCTAGAAGCCAATTCCTTGGCCTTTGGGTTCTCCCACATTGAGCCTTTGCCCCTAAAGATCGGCACCCCGCTCTCTGCTGATATACCTGCACCCGTAAGCGCCACAACACGCAGATTTCGATCAGCAACTATATTTAGGCTTTCAATGAACATCTGCTAAA
Source organism: Deltaproteobacteria bacterium (assembly GCA_019307135.1). Lineage (GTDB taxonomy): Bacteria > Desulfobacterota > Desulfobacteria > Desulfobacterales. The sequence goes on along the minus strand of JAFDKF010000004.1, from coordinate 58,064 downwards.
AACAATGTTGCTTCCTCGATCTATATAGTCTAGTGAAGAAGCCTCATAACTGCCTTTTATGTAAGTAACATCCCGTTGTTCAGCTAGAAACTCACATTTTAAAGAGTGTCCCCCGAAGCCCCAATCTTCATCTATCTTCGACTTTCTTGCATTCATGAACCAGCTATAAAACGATTACTCAGAAACTGTAAAGAGCGTGCCCAAACTTTCCACCAAACTGTCAAGAATGAAGACGCGACCCCTCTCTTTCCTCTCTTGTCATCGCTCGAAAATCGCACGCAGCCATGGCAACCTGCCCGCCATTGCCAGAGATGTCGGCACATAAGCTCAATGCTGTCTCAGGCGTTGGCAGGCGGGTCGCGAGCTCAGGCCTGCCCGCCACCCGCCTGCCATCGCCAGGTACATGTGGTGGGTTCAATGCCGGCATGCGTGGCAATGGCGGGCAGGCCTCTATCTTCGACTTTCTTGCCTCATGAACCGGCTCTAAAAGGATTACTTAGAAACTGTAGAACTAAAGGATGTCCCTAAACTTACGCCTGACCGCACGGTTTTTTTTTCATGGGACTATGAGGCCGGTTTCAGTTTGTGATGCGCTAATTACCCAAGATATGGAGACCATTATTAGTTATGCCACAATATATTGTGTAACATTCCAAAAAATCCTTGACAAATGCCGAGAAATGAGCACAAGATCGACCCTCCGGGAAAGAAAAGGAATATTGTGGTGCTGAATACCCCATCAAAACAGCTCTCTCTTTACGAAGATAATGGCTAATCGTTTAGACGTAACCCCATTTTCGCACTATCTTTCATTAGCAAAAGCTCACCATAGGTATTTGCGGGCAGATCTCATACGTTGGACCTTAACCTCGGAGTGAGACCCTAACATGTCCGTCTCGAGTGCTCCCCTTATCGATACATTTGACCTTGGAGATGCCTCTCCACCTGTTTTCTTTCGCTCCTACAAGGAGATCGAAGAGAATTCGGGTCGTCACCCTTATTCACATCTCATGCGGCGAGCATGGGAGAGCATGGAATTATCTGGAATATTTTGCGTGGATCGAAAGCCGACCGTCTATTTCAAGGAGGTAGAGCGAATTGATCCTGAGCAGATCCGAATACTGCACCGGCAGCTTTGGAACCAGGGAATCGCAACGCTTCTGGTAGTCGTAAGCCCAAAAGAGGTCCAAGTATATTCTGGTTTGGCATATCCTGCGAGGGAGCAGGATGAAATCAGTAGCGATCATCGTCTTGTTGAAGTACTTGACAGAACAGCGAATGTCTTAGAACTGCGCCAGTTTGTACAGAAAGTTGAGACTGGCCAAATCTATCGGGACTACCAAAAGTGTTTTAGCCCGGATAGCACTGTTGACCAATACCTGCTTGACAATTTGGGGAAAGCCCGAGATCTGTTGTACGAGTGCGGCGGATTGGAATATAGGACAGTTCATGCTCTTCTCGGGCGTCTCATCTTCACATGTTATCTGGGTGACCGAAAGATCATCAACGGAACCCAGTTTGCCGATGCCGGTGCAAGGGATGTGGATTGTGTCAGCGATCTTCTCAACCGTTATGATCCTGATGAAGCGAAGGATATCCTCTACAATCTCTTTGATCTGTTACAGAGATACTTCAATGGAAGCATGTTCGATGAAGCGGTCACCCAGGAACGGCCCAAAATATCCAGAAATCACATCGAAGCCTTACAAAGATTCCTGAACGGTGAAAAGCTCCAGTCAGGACAGTTGTCATTTGGCTTCTGGGTGTATGACTTTAGCGTCATACCCATCGAAACGATAAGTGCGATCTATGAAGATTTCCTTGCTGCTGAAAGTTCTAAGGGCCAGCGAAGCATTGGGGCGTATTATACCCCTAAGTATCTTGCCGAAATGGTGGTTGACGTTGCAATCGACGGATGGAATTCACTCATAGGCAAGACATTTCTGGATCCTGCATGTGGCTCGGGAATTTTCCTGGTCATATTGTTTAACCGCATAGCGGAAGAGTGGCGATCAAGGAACCCAGGAACAAGAAATACTACACGTGCAAGGGCCTTAATTGAGATTCTGCAATCTTGTCTGTGCGGAGTTGATGTTAATGAAACGGCCTGCCGAATTACCTGCTTCAGCCTCTACCTTGCTCTTCTCGATCAGCTCAAACCACGAGATATCCATGAACTGAAGCGATTGTATGGCAACGTTCTTCCGAAACTGCTTGTCTTGAAAAAGGATCAATACAGCGGGACGGAATCTCCTGTCATTTTTCAAGGCAACTTCTTTGATCCGGACGTTCCGCTACCCTCATCCTTTGATCTGGTCATTGGAAATCCGCCTTGGACAGGAAGGGGACAGCCCGACGATCCAAAACTACTCGACTGGTGTCTAAGCGAAGGCAATCCATTTTCCACTGAAGTGCCAAAGGGCAGACAAGCACGCTTGTCCTTTTTTGTACCCCAGAAACAAGTGGCCCATGCCTTTGCGTGGAAAGGACCGTTACACCTCCAAGTAGATGGGCGAGCATGCCTGTTGCTACCTTCCAAGTTTCTTCTAAACAAAACAGATAAATTTCAGGCTGGATGGTTTTCTAGGTTTACGGTCGACAAAATCATACAACTTTCCGATATGAGGTTCATTCTCTTCAAACACGCAATATGCCCTGCGGTAATCGTTAGGTTCGGGCCTAACAAACCCACGGGAAGGGACCATCCATTCGACTATGATGTGCCCAAAGTGGACCGAATTGATCCGAGAAAGGGAGCCGTCTCCATTTTACCCGAGGATCGCAAAAAGATTGATCTATCTGAGGTAATCGCGCATTCACAAGGGAATGAGGCTTCCATTATTTGGAAGAAGAATCTTTGGGGGACCCCCCGTGACGTTCGGCTTCTCAATAGCCTCCTTGCGCTGCCGCGCTTAGATGATATTGTCGGAACCCCGAAGAGACCCAAGAGATGGATTCGCGGCCAGGGATTCCAGCCGTTTTACGAAGAAGGATACTTAAGAGATCCGAAAAACTATGGTGAGCCCAAACCGGTCTGGTGGTCAGAAGATCATCTGTTCATTGATGCTAGGAATCTCGATTTGAATCTGGTTCTCATGAAATCAGACTGCCAAAGAATTGGAAGTAAGTTCAAACAACTGCGTCGAGGTCCAGACAAAGATATTTTTAGTCCGCCAATGGTTATAACGAACCAGGGATTTTCGCGGATAGCCTATTGTGACTTTCCTGTGCTTTTCCAGGATGCCTTGCAGTCCATTTCAGGCCCAGCGGAAGATGAGGATCTCTTGATGTTTCTCGCAGCGGTTCTTAATTCAAAACTTGCAACCTACTTTTTGTTTCACACATCGGCCAACTGGGGTACCGAAAGAGACAAGGTTCAACTATTTGAATTGATGCGACTGCCTTTTCAGCTTCCCGAATCCACTCGTAATCCATCAAGATCCCGTTCCATTATCAAGAAAGTGGCAAAGCAAATTCGTGACCTAAAACGATCCATTGAGGATAGTTTTATGGAAAGGGAAGTGAAAGTCGAGAAAATCCTTCAAACTATGGAACCGCTGATCTATGAATACTACGAAATCTCAGACCGTGAACGAATACTGGTAGAGGATACAACCAATATCTTGGAACCGAGTTCCACACCTTCATCAATAACGAGCCACATTCCCACTCTTAAGCGTACAGTTCTTGAGGATCGCAAGGAATACGTCAACATGCTTTGCGAAGTCCTGAATTCCTGGGCCAAGCGGGGCAAAATCAAAGTCAGTGGAGAAGTAAACATCTCGACGTCCCTGGGTGTAGGCATAGTGACTCTTCGAAAGTCGGGTAAGACGAGCCCTTATAAGGAATCTATTTCCACAGATGAATTGAAATCTGCACTAAAGCGACTCAGGAACGCGCTTCCTGACCAGATCGGACGATTCTCGTATCTTCGAGGAATAAAGATTTTTGAGAAAAACCAACTACATATTATCAAACCGCTCACGCTGAGACATTGGACGCGAACAGCAGCTCTCAACGACGCCGACGAATTAGCTACGGCAATACTGTCAGCCGGGAGGGAAGAATAGGTGGCCACTGTTGGAGACGCCAGTCTATGGGCCAATCTGTTCCCGGATTATCTAATCCCTAATATACTCGAACTTGTTGTAACCACTTGGCAAAGCTTTCAGAAACCTCATCCTTTGGATCATGAAGTACCCATCAGCAGACGGTTTGGAGAGGCACTCCGGCGGGAAAAGGACCTTCATGAGCTCCCCTTTACAATCTGGGCCGAATCATCAGAAACCGATCCTAATACAGGCAAAGAGATAGCTAGAATAGACATTCGGTTTCTTCATGGCTGGAGAGAGGGGGTTTACTTTGCCTTTGAGTGCAAACGTCTCCGAATTCCTTATAGCTCCAGGATGCAGTCGAATACTGGAGAATATGTTGGGGCGAATGGGATGATGCGGTTCATAACCGGTAAGTACGGCAAAGGCCTAACCTTGGGAGGGATGATTGGATACATTATGGATGGGAACTTAAGCGCAGCCGTACCGGCCGTTAAGAAAACAATAGATAAGAACCGTGAAGATCTTCGTCTGGCTTTCGGATCCAGCTTGACTTCTTCGTCAATGATGCCCAAAGAACGAACGGTCAAGGAAACAAATCATGACCTTGCGACTCGAAAATTTGCGATCTATCACGTATTCCTTGCAGTATGACCTTTATCTGCACGGCCTCATGAAAGATGCGGGACGTCTGTGACATCCCAACTTTCATATTTGGTAGCAGGGGGCCTGCTTCGATCTATCAAGAAGTGCTCTTATAAAAACAGTTCCTTCAATGCTTGTTTATCGGTTTTTAAAAGCTCGGGTGTTCCGGAATAGGCGATTTTGCCGAGCTTGATGGAATAGATGTAGTCGCAGATTTCCAAAACCTCCCGGACCTTTTGCTCAACAATCAGGACGGTCACGCCGAATTCATGGTTAATTTTCCGGATGTGGTCCATCATAAATGTGACCAACTTCGGCGAGAGGCCGAGAGAGGGCTCATCCATGAGGAGCAGTTTCGGGCTCATTATCAGGGCCCTGCTCAGGGCCAGCATCTGTTTCTCACCTCCACTCAGCTTTCCTGCGTTTTGTTTCCTTCTTTTTTCCAGTTCAGGAAAAAGTTCCCATATTTTTCTCAATTCTTCTTTGATCTGATTCGTGTTCGGTGATGGCGGGCAAAGCAATTTCTGCACCAACGTCCCCTTCCTGCGCCCAGAGCTATTCTCAAACCTTGATTAAAACTGCAAAACTCAAGGGATGTCCCCAATTTCAAGCAAAGGGCGCCCCCCAATTTGTCGCTTCCGATTCAGCTTTTATCAAATTTCGCTGAATTTCACCCAATTTTGCCGCTTTTTTGTAAGTGTTTGTGACTAAATATGAGTAAGGTTGGCGTGCGTTTACCCCTACTTGATGTGGCAAGGCGCGGAAACTCCATTCGGTCTAACCCAAGAACTCGTATCGTTGAACGTCTGCTCCTTCTTTCTGAGGAACAGAATTAACCAGTTCTGACTGTCTCTTAACGAACTGGAGTTCAATCGATTCTCTGAGATCAGAAGGAAACTTTGCGGCTCTGCAAAGATAATTCGACGTCAACATCGCCCATTTGATAACTAACAAATCAGCAGCGGTGGTGGCTCCAAGAAATGGGTTACCATTTCTGATATCAATAGCCGCGCGCTGAAGTAGCCAAGGTGGAGTCCGGGACGCTGGTAAAAAAGTAAAGGTGGAGTCCGGGACGCTTGGGTGGAGTCCGGGACGCTGGTAAAAAAGTAAAGTGGAGTCCGGGACGCTGGTAAAAAAGTAAATTGATACAAAAAAAAGATGTAGCAAGCGTCGGGTTTGCCGTAGAATTCTACTAGTTGTCCAATAGGGTTAGTTGGATTGTTTTATCCGGGGTGCTTTTCGGCCTGGGCTTCTTGGAAAATTGCTTGTCTCCTGCCGGTATTATGAATTCCTGCCAATCCCCACAGAATTCTTCCTGGGGCTTTTCTGAATAAGAGACCTCGAAAACACCATCACTGATTTGCGAGGCCGACACGAGTTGATTCAAAAGGAGTTCCTTTTCTTGGTTGGTCACGACTGGAAATCCATACTGTTTATTCATGTGTTTGAAAGCACCTTTTGCCTTATACCTGTCTTTGACAAAACCAATATGGTTATTGATTCTATTCCTGATCTGTTCATTTGAAAATGCTACGATCGTATCCATTTGGGAAACAACGGGATTTTGGAAGCTGGGTTCAATTTCAAATCCCACGCTGTTCCTACAGGCAGCCATTGCAGCCAATGTTGTAGACCCCGTACCAAGAAAAGGGTCTAGAACCGTATCGCCCTTCACGGAGAACATATTTATCAATCGATACGGAAGTTCAAAGGGATAGGCAGCGCTTCTCAACCTCATCTGTTCATAATTCAAGCTTTGGGCTGTTCCCTTTAGATCCAACCAGATGTCTGAGTACCAGACATTTCTCTCCTCCCAGAAGAAGGCGCTTTCTCGTCTGATTTGCTTCTCCCTGGCGGTCTTGAACCCTCTCATTGAGCCTTTTCTCAAAATCAGGATGAACTCGTGTTCCAGGGTGACGTAAGCGCCTGGTGGCAACATTCCTGATCCCATGAACTTATTAGGTGCATTGGTCTGTTTTCTCCACAGGATGACCGGCAGGGAAGAGAAGCCTATCTTAAGCAGGTAGGTTAAGATTCTGGCATGGTTTTGATACAGTACGAAATCTCCGTCTATAGTTCTTGTAGCATCTCCAATATTGATACAGGCGATGCCACCGTTTTTTAGTATTCGATAAAGCTCATTCCAGACGGCATCGAGTTCCTGGTGCATCAATTCGAAGGCATCCGGCCCTTTTTCCTTACTTAATGCCTCGCTTATCGCTCGGTTTTGAGCGACGAACATTTCGTCCCACATTTCAATCATTGGATAGGGTGGTGATGTAACTATGAGATCGACGCTTTCTGAATCGACGCATTTCATGTTTTTTGAGTCTTGGAATATGATCTGGTGTCTCGTTTTCATCAAATCTCCTCCGTTAAGTAGTCACGATATCGCATATATTTTATTGATCGTCAAATTGTCACTGACAGACATTGAAACGGACGACATTGGAATGGGGTCGGACCAGGCCACCTCATGGACCTTCCCTGACAATCTTTTGAACTTACAGCCAATTTCGACCATAGAATGGTCTTTTGGGGAAATATCCAGCTATTCTATTGACTTTTTCTGAATGTTCGAATATAAGAAAAGTATACTATCGGAAAACAAGGAGACAAGGAAATGCTCGCAAAACTTACTATAAAGAATCAGATCACCATTCCAAAGAAAGTTATCGAGCAACTCCCCGACGTGAAGTATTTCGATGTGGAACTGAAGGATGGGAAGGTGGTGCTCAAACCGTTGCGCGTGTATGATACGGATTTGGGGCAAATTAGGTCCAAGATAAAGAAGCTTGGGCTGAAACCTGATTGTGTGGCCGAAGCGGTAAAATGGGCAAGGTCAAAGTAAAGCGCATCGTTATCGATACGAATGTGGTGATCTCTGCGTTTCTGTTTGGTGGTATGCCGGGTGAGCTGGTCCCCTTATGGAAAAGCGGCCGGATCAACCCGCTGGCATCCAAGGAAATCGTTGACGAATACCTCCGGGTCTTGACCTATCCCAAATTCGGGTTAGCCCCGGAGGAGATCGACTTTATCCTCTACCAAGAAATATTGCCCCATTTTGAGATTGTCAGGGCAAAGCCTGGCCCTGTGATCGTACGAGAAGATCCTTCGGACGACAAGTTCATACGCTGTGCGGAAGCCGGCAAGGCAAAGAGAATCATTTCTGGCGACCAACACCTACTGCGTCTGAAACAATATCGCACCATAAAGATCCTGACTCCTGCCCAGTTTTTGACGGAGCTGTAATGGGGGAAGAAGGGCAGTTCGTTACGTTATTTGTGGATGGGCACTATATAGTTTGCCGAGATATTCCTCACCAATCACAGAAGGATCGTAAAGACACGGAAAGTAGTATGGAAGAACATGGATCGGCAGCCCAACGGTCAGCTGCTATGGCGCGTCGGCGACTTGCTGCGGGGTTGGCGAGCGAATATAAAAATGGTACAAGTCCTCACAGTCGAAGATTCCCTGCAGCAAGCTGCAGGGAGCTTCAATCGCAGAGGCATTGGCTTCATATGAAACTTTTGGGTCATTCTATTGCTGATTTGGTGAACATGATCCGGCATGCCGAGGGGCGGGTCAATTGCACCGGGCTATCAGGCGCTGAGCAGGCTTACCTGTTGTACCGACTCTATGCTGAGCTCAATCGACCCCTTTTTGTTGTATGTGCAAGAGCAAAAGAGGCCGAGCTCCTATCTGCTGACATTCGCTTTTTTTCCGGAAAAACGGGCGTTCCCGTTATCACTTTTCCACCCTACGACATTCTTCCATTCCAGCCAGTGGCCTATCACTCCCAAACCGTATGCAAGCGGATTGAAACGTTCTACCGCATGCTGACCGACGTCCAGCCTCCCATTGTCATCACCACGGTCTCTGCCCTCCTGCAAAGGGTGATCCCCAGAGAGGTCCTCTCCCGATATGCAGAATATGTCCTGGGAGGCGAAGAGATTGACCGGGAGGGACTTGTCCGCAAACTGATTCAAGGTGGGTATCAAGAGAGCGTCCTGGTAGAGGACCCAGGAGATTTCGCCGTCCGAGGGGGGCTGATTGATATCTATCCACCTCTTTATCCTGACCCGATCCGCATCGAGTTCTTTGGTGACATGGTAGAGTCGATCAGGGCGTTTTCAGCAGCAGACCAGCGTTCGTTAAAGCCCATATCTGAGGTAACGCTCCTTCCGGCTGCGGAAACCGTCCTGGATCCCTCGGACATAAACCAGGTGGCTGAGCGGGTTCGCAAACAGGGCGACGCCCTGATGATGCCTGGTCTGCGTGTTGAAGAGATCATAGAGAGGCTCAAAAACCTCGATCAATTCCCGGGGATTGGCGGGCTCATATCTCTGATTCACCCCTCGCTCGACACCTTATTTGATTACATGCCAAAAGAGACCTTGCTGGTCGTCATTGATCCCGGGGCCATGGAGAACACGGCATTCGACATTGAAGAAACCGTAACCAAGAATTATTTGTCGGCCCGAAATGACGGCAAGTTGTGTGTAGAACCTGAAGCCCTCTATCTGGCCTGGTCCGATGTCAATGCCAGGTTTAGCCAAGGGGCTCACCTTGTCTTCAGGATGATTCCAGTGGCGGAGCCAGGTGCTGTGACCTGTAACCTGACCGTTGAAAGAAATGATCTGATCGTTCAGCAGCTCAAGAAACGAGGGCAACCCGAGGATCTGTTGCGGCCCCTAGTTGACTGGATGAACCAAGCCCAAGAAAACGGCCTGACGCCATATTTCCTGTGCCGGACCGTGAAACAGGCCGAGCGCGTGGAGAATCTTGTCGTACCGTACGAAATCCAGCTTCGGCACTTCGACGTGTTTCCAGTAGACGGTAATATTGAGAAGGCCCCAGGCATCTGTTTAGGGGAGCTCTCCTCCGGGTTCATCTGGCCGCAGGAAGGTTTGGCTATCATTACAGAAGACGAGGTCTTTGGCTCCAAGCGCCGGCTTTCAAGGGTAGCAAGAAAAGAGACAAAAACCCGCTGGATTGCCTTTGAGGATCTAAAGGCCGACGATCTTGTGGTTCACACAGAACACGGTATTGGTCAATACAAGGGTCTTACGAAGCTTGAGGTGGCGGACATTTCTAATGATTTCATGATCATAGAATACAGGGACCATGACAAACTCTACGTGCCGGTGGACCGTATGAACTGCGTGCAAAAGTATGTGGGCGTGGATGGCATGGCCGCTCGTTTGGACAAGATGGGTGGTAAGTCGTGGGAGCGGGTCAAGGAGCGGGTGAAAAAATCGGTCCGCAAGATGGCCGGAGAACTCCTCAAGCTCTATGCGGCCCGCGGGGTACAGAAAGGTCATGCCTTTTCGCCTTCGGACCGATCCTTTGACGAGTTTGAGGCTGCATTCGAATATGCTGAAACACCCGATCAGAGTCGGGCTATCGAAGATGTCATGGCTGACATGGAATCTTCCGTGCCCATGGACAGGTTGGTTTGTGGCGATGTTGGTTATGGAAAGACCGAGGTTGCGCTGCGTGCCGCGTTCAAGGTGGTCTGGGACAACAAGCAGGTGGCGTTTCTTGTCCCAACGACAATCCTTGCTGAACAGCATTATAAGACCTTCAAGGATCGGTTCGCGTCCTATCCGGTGGAGATAGAGACGCTGAGTCGGTTTCGCTCTCCCAGCCAGCAGCGGGCCATTGTACGGAAACTCAAGGAAGGGAAAGTGGACATTGTCATCGGGACGCATCGGCTTTTGCAAAAAGATATTGCCTTTAGAGATCTCGGCCTGGTCATTGTTGACGAAGAGCAGCGTTTTGGTGTGGCCCACAAGGAAAGGCTGAAGAAACTCCGTCGTCTCGTGGATGTCCTGGCCCTGACTGCCACGCCCATACCGAGGACCCTGCACATGTCTTTGATGGGAATCAGGGATCTGAGTATCATTGCCACCCCACCGGAGTACCGGTATGCGATCAAGACGTACATCAGCCCGTTTGACGACACCGTGGTGGCAGAGGCGATTCACAGTGAACTCCAACGAGGCGGCCAGATATTCTTTGTCCACAACAACATCCGAACCATCTGGGGTGTGGCCCGTCACCTTGAAAGGCTGGCACCTGGTTTGCGTGTTGGGGTTGCCCACGGACGCCTGGGTGATGAGGAACTCGAAAAGGTGATGCTCGAGTTCTTACACCGCAAGATTGATCTGCTCGTGTGCACGACTATCATCGAGTCAGGCCTAGACTTCCCATCGGCCAATACCATTTTGATCAACCGGGCCGATAAATTCGGTCTAGCTCAGATCTATCAGCTTCGGGGTCGCGTGGGACGGGCAGATGAGCAGGCCTATGCCTATCTGTTCATACCGCATGAGGGCGCCTTGACTAAGGATGCCCAAAAGCGCCTCAAGGTCCTTATGGAACACAGCGATCTTGGGGCTGGTTTTCAGATTGCCATGAGTGACCTTCAGATACGAGGGGGCGGCACCATCCTGGGGTCCTCACAGTCCGGGCACATCGCAGCGGTGGGCTACGAGATGTATCTGGATCTCATGGAGCGTACCATGAGCAAGCTAAAAGGTGAACCTGTTGAACCAGAGGTGGAACCTGAGATTAAAGTCAACCGGTCAGCCTACATCCCTGAAACCTATGTATCTGATATTGACCAGCGGCTGGTGTCATACAAACGATTAGCCAGGATGACCGAACCATCTGAAGTTGTGGGCTTTCATGAAGAACTCACGGACCGCTTTGGCCCTCTTCCTGAACCGGCAAGAGTTCTCATGGACAAGATCATGCTGAAGGTGATATGTAAAAAGATAGGCATCCAGCGCCTGGACTTAGCCGATCAGGGGCTTGTGCTCTCCTTTTCCCAAGATTGCCCCTTGAGCCCAGAGAAAATAACCTGTCTCATGCAAAGAGACCCGCAGCGATTCCGGCTAACACCGGATGGCGTGCTCAGGGTATCAATGCCATCTGGTCAGTCTGCAGACCCTCTGGAAGCCACCAAAAAGGTCTTGCAAGATCTGGTTTGACATGATAGCCGGTTTGCGCCAACCTGTTTTCCCCTTAGAAGGGCTGACTGGTGCCCATCCGCAACGCCCCCCTGGAGGGCAATGCTGTTGAATTAAGGATCAATTCGTCATGCCTATGCCTTATGAAATCCCCCCTTTAAGAAAGGGGGGAGCTTTTGGGAGTCCCCCTTTTGTAAAGGGGGATTTAGGGGGATTTTTTTCGACCCAATCCCTTAAGTCAACAGCATTGCCCCTTGAGGGAAGGAATTGAAAGATGAGAAGTTGTGAGAAGATAGCCATTGGACTCGTTATTCTATACCTGATTTCAGGATGCTCAAACAAAAGTGATACGTCGGCTCAAGATCAGGTGGTGGTCCGTGTGGATGACAGTATACTCACCCTGGCCGAATTCAATGAATACTTTGAGCCGATCAAAATGAGCTGTGAGGACAGACAACCTGAAGACACTGTTACCATACGGCAAGCTCGTCTTCGTTTCCTTTTGCAACTCGTTGAGGAGATGATCATTCTAAGACGGGCCGATGAGCTCCATTTACACATCTCGCTCCAGGAGTTGGATGAGGCTGTGCGCGATTTTCAAAAGGACCATTCTGAAGCAGGCTTTGAATATCTGTTTCTCAAGCAGGCGATTTCCTTTGAAGCGTGGAAAGAAAGGCTCAAGAGGCGGCTCCTGGTGGAAAAGGTAATCCGCAAAGAGCTTTTCAAGGAAGTTTCAGTTACACCGCAAGAAATAAAGGATTATTATGACAAACACTGGAAAGAATGGAGTCATGGGGAAGAGATACGAGCGCGTCACATCTTGCTCCCGAGTAAGGATGAGGTAAAGAACATCTTAAAGCGGCTTCAAGATGGTGACGACTTTGCCACTCTGGCCCGCCTTCATTCTGTTGCGCCGGAGGCTCAAAACGGTGGGGATATGGGATATGTGGTCCGGGGCCAACTTCCGGGGTGCCTTGAGAAACCCCTTTTTGACCTGGAACCGGGGGCTGTGAGTCCTGTGGTTAAGACACCCTACGGGTTTCATATCTTCCAGGCCATCGAAAAAAGGGAGACGGGTAAGCCGGACATCGAAGAGTGCATTGAAAAAATAAGGCAGGGCATTCAAGAGGAACGGTTAGAGGCCGCGTATGGATCGTGGTTGGCCAAGCTCCGATCACGGTATCGCATCGAGATCAACAAGGAAATAATTTGACGTTTTATTTTTTCTGCAACTTATTGAAATTGCCGCCACCCTTATACCCTGGAATTAAGCGGTCGGCATAAAGCCGACCCTACGTAACGTAGGGGCGGGTTTACCCCGCCCGCGCTTACTTTCTATTTTGACAGTATAGAAATTTCCTTTTTTGAGCGGCGTAGCCGCGTTATATAAAATCGCATGGCAATTTTATAAGTTCATGAAGACGCGATCGATTCCAATAAAGCTTTTCGGTTTTTTGTTTATCCTGTGCTGCCTGGTCTCAGGGGTTGTGGCAGGTTACGCCGAACTGGCAGATCGCATTGTGGCCATAGTCAACGATGATGTCATCACCCTTTCAGAACTAGATGAAGCCCTTGAACCTTATGTCCGGCAAGTCCGTGAGGCACACTATCCCCCGGGGGCGGGGCGTGAGATGTTATTCAAGCTTCGTCAGGACATCTTGAACAAGATGATCGATGAAAAGCTGACCTATCAGGAGACCGAAAGATTGCATGTCTCGGTTGATGAAAGGGATGTGGATCAGCACATAGAACAGATAAAGAGTGAACACTTCCTAACAGAAGAAGAACTCAGGAAATCCCTTGCGGCCGAAGGCTATACGCTCGAAGAATATCGCGAGCGGATCAAGGAGCAGATGCTTCAGGTCAAGCTTATCAATATCGAGGTCAAATCTAAGATTGCAGTCACTGAAAAAGACATTAGAGACTATTATGAAGAGCACAGGAAAGACTATCAGGGAACACAGAGATACCACCTCCGCACGATCCTGATAAGGGTACCGCCCTCGGCTGATGCTGATCAAAAAAAGGCAGCACTTGAAGAGATCGAATCAATTGTAAAAGACTTCAAGTCCGGGGCAGCTTTTGATGAACTCGCCAAGCAGTATTCACAGGACGGCACTGCCGTGGCAGGAGGAGACCTTGGTCTATTTACCCTAAATGAGCTTTCGGCCGAATTTCAGGAAACGGTCCGCTCGATGGCGGAAGGGCAAATCAGCCCGGTTTTACAAACACCAAAGGGGTATCAAATTCTTATGCTTCAAGAGATAAAGAAGATACCAGGAAAAACCTTGAAGGAGGCCAGAATAGAAATCCATGAAAGGCTTTACCGGGACCTGGTAGAAGAAAAATACAAGGTCTGGCTAAAAGCGCTCAGGGACAGATCCTATGTGAAAATTATTCAGTAAGCCTTTGTCATTCGTCACTTGTCATTGGTCATTGGTTGCTGGATGAGTCGAATGCGGATTGCGGATTTTTCCCTTTTTCCTTTTAATTCCGAAATCAGGCTTACTGGTTCCTGGAGGCTGGATACTCGTTTCAACTTCTTTTAATTCCGCAATCCGAAATCCGCATTCCGAAATGGAATATCATGGCAACAGTTACGATCAATACCATAGAAAAGCACGACAGCCAGAGTGTCACCATATGCGGGTGGCTAACACACAAACGCTCCAGTGGTCGTATACATTTTCTGGTGCTCAGGGATGGCACAGGCACTATACAGGCCACCCTGATTAAGGGTGAGACGAGCGAGCAAGCATTAGACCTGTACCTTGAACTGACCCAGGAATCTTCGATAGCTGTCACTGGAACGGTTCACAGGGACAAGCGAGCTCCGGGAGGCTATGAGATCCTGGTATCGGGTATTGAAGTGCTTCAGATTGCCGAAACCTATCCTATTGCGCCAAAAGAGCACGGTGTGGGGTTCTTGATGGATCACCGTCACCTGTGGCTTCGGTCTTCTCGGCAGCAGGCTATCTTGCGTGTTCGCCACGCCGTGGTCAATGCAGCGCGCAAGTTTTTCGACGATCAGGGGTTCACGCTGCTCGATGCCCCAATCCTTACGCCCTCATCCTGCGAGGGTACCACGACGCTTTTTGAAACAGATTACTTTGGAGACAGAAAGGCATTTTTGTCTCAGAGCGGGCAGCTTTACATGGAGGCCGGCGCTATGGCCTTTGGCAAGGTTTATTGCTATGGTCCTACATTTCGGGCTGAAAAGTCAAAAACCCGGCGTCATCTTACCGAGTTCTGGATGATAGAACCTGAAATTGCATTTGCTGATCTTGAGACCATTATGAAGCTGGCAGAGGCATTGATTGTGGCTATTGTGGAAGAGGTCCTCGAAACCCGTCAGCAAGAGCTTGAGCTGATAGGGCGGGATATCACAAGACTTGAGAAGATTCAGCTTCCCTTCTATGTCATCAGTTATGATGAAGCCGTGCAGATCTTGAAGGATGCTGGGGAATCCCTCCCGTGGGGGGAGGATCTTGGAGGCAGCCATGAGACCATTGTCTCAAATCATTTTGACAAACCTGTGCTGATTCACAGGTATCCGGCACAGACCAAGGCATTTTATATGAAAAACGACCCTTACCGCCCAGAAGTCGCGCTCTGCGTGGATATGCTTGCCCCCGAGGGCTACGGAGAGATCATCGGGGGTGGCCAGCGCGAGGACGATCCGGATATCTTGAAGGAGAAAATCGAGAAGGCCGAGCTCCCGGCTGAAAACTTCGATTGGTATTTGGACCTGCGACTTTACGGAAGTGCCCCGCACGCTGGTTTTGGCCTGGGCATCGAGCGAACCGTGGCATGGATCTGCGGCTTTGAGCATGTCAGGGAGTCCATCCCCTTTCCGAGGCTTCTGGACAGATTGTATCCATAAAATAGAATATGCCTGTTGATCGAACAAGACTCCTTTTAGACACCACCAAAAGACTCCTCAGGCGGGGTGCGTCCGTCCATCTTCATAAGATTGTCAACAAGACCCACGCTGCGGACCTGGCTGTCGTCTTCCGTTTTCTGACACTCCGTGAGCAAGAAACCCTTTTCGACCTCATGGACACTATTGAGCAAAAGGCTATGTTCTTCAGTGAAGTGGAAGAAGAGATGCTTGTCAAGCTGATCGAAGACATGCCTGCCGAGAAGATCGCTGAGATCCTGGAGCAGATGCCAAACGATGATGTGGCCGACCTGCTGGGAAAACTCTCTGATGACCGTGCCAAGGCCCTGCTGGATCTCATGACAAAGGAAGAGTCTGAAGAGGTGGAAGGGCTGCTCCGTTACGATGAACAGACCGCTGGTGGCATCATGCTACCGGACTTTATCGCCCTGAAGGAGGAAACCACTGCAAGAGGGGCTATAGAGGCCTTGCAGAAGGAATATGTCGATGTGGAAATGCCCTTCTATTTGTATGTGGTCGATGATCACGCGAATCTTGTGGGCGTCATCTCGCTGCGTCAACTGGTTGTCGTGCCCCCTGAAACCAGGCTTAAATCCATTATGGCCACAGACGTTGTAAGTGTGCAGACCAACACCGACCAAGAAGAAGTGGCCAGAATCGTTGCCCGTTATAATGTGCTCGCAGTGCCCGTGGTAAACGAGAACAACAAGCTGGTTGGCATCGTCACCGTGGATGACGTCATCGATATCATCCGCGAGGAAGCCACAGAGGATATCTTGAAAATGGCAGGGGCGGGTGAAGACCTGGTGGAATCCCAGTCGATCTTGAAGAGCACCCGGATCCGACTCCCCTGGCTTTTGGCCAGTTGGATCGGGGGGGTGATCGCCTTTTTTATCATCGGCCACTTTGAAAGCAGCCTGAACAAGCTTATATACCTTGCGGCTTTTATACCGATTATTATGGGCATGGGCGGAAATATCGGAACCCAGTCTTCCACGATCGTGGTTCGCGGCCTGGCCACTGGCCGGCTGAATTTGAATGAAATATGGCGAGTTGTGCTGAAGGAGCTAATGATTGGGTTCCTCCTCGGATTTTTCTACGGGGTTCTCCTCGGATTTGTCGTCCACTTCCGTTACGACGTGATGCTGCTCGGCGTGACCGTAGGGCTTGCTGTCATAAGCTCCATGACCATTGCTGCCATGGTCGGTTCATTGGTGCCTATGGTTTTTGCCCGCATCAATATCGATCCGGCTGTTGCCACCGGGCCCTTTGTGACCACTTCCATTGACATCCTGAGCGTGTTCTTCTACTTCCAGATCGCAACCATGTTGCTCCGTCTATAGCGCCGTAAGCGTTCACAGGTTCAGAGTTCACCGTTCAGAAGTCAGAAGTCAGAAGTCAGAAGTCAGAAGTCAGAAATCAGAAATCAGAAATCAGACCTCTGATCTCTGACCTCTATTTTTTCAATTGAACCCTGAACCCCTGAACCCCTGAACCCCTGAACCCCTGAACCATTGAACCCGTTAACGGTAACATAGCGCTTATGCCGCATCTGTCTTCCCCCGCCATCATGCTTCGCGCCATCGAGCACGGTGACTATGACAAGATCATTACCTTCTTTACCCTTAAGCGAGGCAAAATCTCGGTCATAGCCAGGGGGGTGAAAAAGAGCATCAAGCGGTTTGCAGGGGTTCTAGAACTCTTTTCGGTCTTAAACCTGGTATGGAGCTTCGGCCGAAGGGGGGGGCTGCCAACCCTCAATGAGGCCTCGGCGGTCCATGCTTTCGAGCAGATCCGAACCAATATTGCCTGGACAGCCTATGCCAGTTACTGGTGCGAGTTGGTCTATACATGGATGGAGCAAGGCCAACAGCAGGTTTCTGTGTACAGGCTCCTTGAGCATACACTGGATCAGCTCAACCGTGGTAGCCTGTCTGAGCACACGCTTCACATCACTTTTCAGCTTCGCTTCATGACCATAAGCGGTTTTAGACCCGGCCTTGATCATTGCAACATCTGCCGGACGCCCCTCGAGCGTTTTGTGCGCTCCTCTGTTGCATTCAATGTCAGGCGGGGAGGGGTGTTATGCGAAAAATGCGCCCCTCAAGAAGCAGGTCCCCTTTATCTTTCCAGGGGAACTGTCAAACTCCTTTGCTGGGTTTTGAACGCACCATTAGAAAAACTCGATCGACTCCGGTTTTCCAGCCAGGCGATTGAGGAAAGCCTACGAATGCTTGAAGCCTTTGTACCGTACTATCTCGGGAAAGAAACAAAAAGCTTGAGGTTCTTGAAACAGCTCAATTCCGCACTTCCGCATTGATTCCTTTACAAACCGGCTCTTTCAGTGATAAAATCGCAGAGCGATTTTATGAAAAAATCCATTAGATCCTGTCAATCCTGTCTAACAAGAAACGTCTTGAAGGAAACAACATGCTGACATTCCAGAAGCTTATCCAGACCCTGGAAAATTTTTGGGCGCGACAGCGTTGCATCTTGCAGCAACCCTATGACATCGAAGTCGGGGCTGGCACCTTTCATCCAGACACCCTTTTGAGAGTGCTCGGTCCTGAACCATGGCGGGTGGCCTATGTGGAGCCTTCTCGTCGTCCCACCGATGGCCGTTACGGGGAAAACCCCAACCGGCTTCAACACTACTACCAGTATCAGGTCATCCTGAAGCCTTCCCCTCTTAATGTCCAGGACACATATCTAAGAAGCCTCAAAGCCCTCGGGATTGATCTCCTGGCCCACGACATCCGCTTTGTTGAAGATGACTGGGAATCACCTACCCTCGGCGCATCAGGCCTTGGGTGGGAAGTGTGGCTTGATGGAATGGAGATCACCCAATTTACCTATTTTCAACAGGCTGCCAGCATGGAACTCGATCCCATCTCTGTTGAAATCACATATGGCCTGGAAAGGATCGCCATGTATTTGCAGGGTGTGGACAACGTTTACAACCTCAAGTGGAACGATTCCATCTCCTACGGAGACTTACACCATCGGGCAGAAGTGGAACAATCGACCTACAACTTTGAACAGGCCGATGTCAAGATGCTGCTTGCCCTGTTTGACATGTATGAAGCCGAATGCCAGCGGGTCGTCGCGGCTTCCCTGGTACTTCCGGCTTACGAATATTGCCTGAAGTGTTCACACACCTTTAACCTGCTCGATGCCCGTGGTGCCATTAGTGTGACAGAGAGGACAGGCTATATTGCCCGCGTGAGGAACCTGGCCCGCGCCTGCGGCGAGGCATATCTCGAACAAAGAAGAGCCATGGGATTTCCCCTGGTCAGTGCATCGTGAATCAAAAATCGGTCAACGATTTCCAATTTTACAAATAGCGAATAAGGAATGATGAAGACCTTACTTGTTGAAATTGTCACCGAAGAAATTCCCGCGGGATATATTGCACCCGCCCTTGAGGCCATGGCAGCCCTCATGGTGGAAAAGCTTTCACAGGCCCGCATCGAATCCGCCCAAGCCGGGGAGACCTTTGGAACGCCGAGGCGTCTGGCCCTTATAGTTCGGGATGTGGCTGAACGGCAAGCATCTGTGACAAAAGAAGTTGTGGGTCCACCAAAAACAGTGGCCTTTGACACTGAAGGACGGCCCACGATGGCGGCCGAAGGCTTTGCAAAGAGTCAGGGGGTTTCGGTGAATCGCCTGAGCATCAAGACTACAGCCAGAGGGGATTATGTGTGTGTCAAAAAGGTTGAGCGTGCACTGGCCTCATGGAGATTCCTGCAAAGCATCATCCCCGAGGTCATTGCCGCTATCCCCTTCCCCAAGTCAATGCGGTGGTCGGATTTCAGCCTGACTTTTGCCAGGCCTATTCATTCGATCCTGGCTCTTTTCGGAGACCGGATCATCCCTTTCAAGCTGGAAAACATCAGGAGCGGCCGGCGCACTGTTGGCCATCGCTTCATGCATCCGAGGTCCATTGCCATTTCCGATTTTTCCGAATACGTGGATGTCCTCCGATCAGCCTGTGTGGTGGTGGATATTGCAGAGCGTAAGAACATAATCCGGGAAGAAATAGCCAAAGCCGCACGCAAGCTTGGTGGTGAGGTGATCTCTGATGATGATCTGCTTGATATCGTCACCAATCTGGTGGAGTACCCGGCGGTGTCTGCCGGAAGCTTTGATGAGGCTTTTCTCAAGCTTCCCCGTGAAGTCCTGATCACTGCCATGCGGGAGCATCAAAAGTATTTCGCCGTGGTGAGTTCAGATCATCAATTGTTGTCCTGTTTTATTGCGGTGAACAACACACCCGTCGAAGATATAGCCGTGGTCACCTCCGGACACGAGCGGGTCATTCGGGCCAGGCTTGAGGATGCCCGCTTCTTTTTTGAAACCGACGCAACGACTTCCCCCCATGAAATGGTTGGGCGGCTAAAGGGTGTGCTGTTTCAGGCCAAACTTGGCACCGTGTTTGAGAAGGTATGTCGCGTCCAGAAGCTGGCCGAGCACCTTGCCGAATTGATAACCCCTGAACTCAAACCCACAGTATCGCGGGCAGCATGGTTGTGCAAATCCGACCTGACGACCCAAATGGTCAATGAGTTTCCAAAGCTCCAGGGGGTGATGGGCCGCATTTATGCGGCTCGGGCAGGGGAACCCGAGGCGGTTGCCCGGGCCATTGAGGAGCACTACCTGCCGGCCTATGCTGGAGGTCCACTCCCTGAAAACCCGGCAGGTGCACTCCTTAGTATCGCTGACAAGTTAGATACGATCTGCGGCTGCTTTGGAATCGGTCTCATCCCGAGCGGCACCTCCGATCCTTACGCCCTCAGACGCCAGGCCGTGGGAATTATCCAGACCATGCTGGCCCGGGCCTTTCGCTCTTCGATAAAAGGACTGATTCAAAAAAGCCTTGGGCTTTTGCACGACAAGATATCCGGAGACACAGACCAAACCGCCCAAGATGTCCTCACCTTCTTCCGGCACCGGATGGAACACCTTTTGGCTGAACAGGGATTTGCCAAGGATCTCATCTCCGCCGTGACCAGCGCTTCAATGGATAACATCCCGGCTGTCCTGAAGAGGACGGAGGCCCTGGAAACCCTCAAAGCCAAGCCGGATTTTGAGCCCCTGGCCATAGCCTTCAGGCGGGTGGTCAACATTATCAAACAGGCCAGGCAACGGGGGGAGATTCCTCCAAGTGCGGCTCAGAGTCAGGCAAAAACAGACCCTGGCCTGTTTCAGGAACCGTGCGAGCAAGCCCTTTATGACACCTTGCAAAGGGTGAAGCAGGAGATATCCGAAGATCTGAAAAGGGCAGCCTTTGACCGTGCCCTGCTGACTGTTGCGACCCTGAAAGGGCCAGTGGATGCCTTTTTTGACGGGGTTATGGTCTTAACCGAGGATGAGCGTTTAAAACAAAACCGCCTGGCTCTCCTTGGAGAGATCGCCGAAGTCTTTTCCATCTTTGCCGATTTTTCCAAGATTTCCACGTGATTGGCTTAGTTCATCGCAGGGCTAAGAATCTCTCGCCCGCTCCCTTTAGTCGCTTGAGCCCGCAGAGATCACAGAGATGATTTTCATTTTGCACTTCAAGAACTCTGTGTCTCCGCGGGCTCTGTGAGAGACAAAAGAATACAATTCATGATCTTTTCAGCGACGTCAGCAAAAGCCCTACGATCGTCTTGGCATCCTGGATTTCACCCTTTGTGATCATTTCAAGGGCGGTGTCAAAGGGTGTAGGTCGGGCCTGCAAGACCTCGTCATCCTCAAGCTTCTGCTCGACCGATCTCAATCCGGTGGCCAGAAAAATGTGGATATGCTCATCCGTGTATCCGGGGGCAGGCAGAATTTCTGCAAATTTGTCAAAGCTTGAGGCTTCATAGCCTGTTTCTTCCACTAATTCTCGTCGAGCACACTCAACAGGGACTTCATCCGGCTCCAGGGTTCCGGCCGGTATCTCCCAGAGGAATTCACCCACGGCATGGCGGTATTGCCTGATCAAAACAACCTTTCCATCGTCAAGCAGCGGCACCATAGCCGCAGCACCGGGATGGCGAACGATTTCCCGGTTTTTGATCGCCCCGTTTGGCAGGGTCACCTTCTCAAGAACAACATTAAATATCTTGCCATTGTACAAATTGGTTATCTCGTGAACCTTAACGGACATGAAATCCTCCTGCCAACAGTTAGGGCTCGCGCAAAAATAACTTACCATTTTGGCATCTCAGCTTCAGGCGATTTTTGGCCGATACTCATTCGCAAAACCCTCGAAATAGCCTGCTATTCCTGCGGTTTTGCTCAATCGGATCGACCAAATCTCACCCAAATCTGAGCACGAAATCTGCCAAGTTATTTTTGCGCGAGCCCTTAAGGATGTTCCCAATATCCTCCTACTCCTCGTAGAGTTCATTCACCAACTTCTGAAACCAAGGGGGCTTCTGCAGTAAAACAAAAAACAAAATCAAGCCAACAATCGGGACGGGGATAACCGCATCAACGATAGACAAAACTACGAGGCCGATGAGAAATCGCGTCTTGAGTGTCATGAAGCCTCCAAGCTCTCACGTAGCAAATGTTTTGTGACAAATGGGGGACGTTCAGTTTTGCAGGTTTCAGTTTGAGGTTCTATGGGTCCGCTACAACGCTCAATTCCTCTCTAATAATAACCACCAAATTCCTCAAGTTCTTGCTTCCCTACTTTGGTGATCCAGGAATCATGGAGATTCAACATGCTCCTTATCTTCTTCCCCTCCTTATCGGCATCGCTTCTGTTCTTGAAAAAACCGACACGGAGTCTCATCCAATCCTTTGCCTTTACTGTGACACGGGTGATGTAAACCGGGTATCCATTCCTAATAAGTCTGATTGCAGCAGGAATGATCTCTCGATCAGTTGTGCCGGATAGAACACTAACCACCCACACATTATGGCCTATCCTTTTTAGATTTTCCCTTATCTCATTAGGCGAGAGAATTCTCAGCCTTAGTCCCTCAGGAACCTCCCCGTCCGGAAGACCTTCTCCAAACTGCAATTTGCCAAGTTTGTCCATGTTAAGCCGATAAAGGATAGGCCATTTCAATGGGTCTCCGTACACATCCTCTCTCGCTGCTATACTGGACAGGCTGTCCCCCTTTTTTGCGATATAATATCCGATCACTTCCTCTATTTCAGTTTCGTTTTCTCCGCCATCCGTTTCCGGCGTCTTTAATGCCCTCTCTTCAATGGCCGCGGTCTTTACCTTTCCGCCTTCCTTCGCCTCAGTTTTAGCCTTCTCCTCCCCACTGGTTATTGAAGTCTTGGCCTTTTCCGGCGGAGGCATTTTGATGTGCTTTCTGACCTTGGTTTTTTGTACCGGGGGCGGAGCCGGTTCTTCTCTCGAACAGCTCACGCACACCAAAAAAAGTGTCAAGCAGATGGAAATTATGGTAGCTAAAACCTTCATCACGCCCTCCTGATGTGGCCTTCCTACTCTGTTTTTGTGGACCTGCATGATCGAAATCTGTCCACAAACCCCGAAGTGCCCCTCAACGACAACTCCATAACCGATAAGGCCCATTCGTCCAATCTTTGAGCGCTTGTCTTGCAAGCTCTGGATCACTCAGTTCTCTATCCTGATGAGCCACGTATACATTTCGAAACCTGTAGATGGTATCGACTACCGCTGTTGATTTTGCCACCATTATACCTCTATGATTTTCTCAAGTTCCGCAATTAAGGGCGGGAGGTCTTCAACTACGGTTTGCCAAAGAATGTCAAGATTGATGTCAAAATACCCATGTATCAGACGATTTCTCATAGAGATAATATTGGCCCATGGGACTTGAGACGTATTTTCACGATAATCAATACTTACCTTAGACGCAGCTTCTCCAACAATTTCAATGCACTTTATAAGAGCAAGCTCAAGTTTGCGGTCTGTGTTCAAAGAATCTCTTGTGTTGTTTGCGGCAAAAGATACTGCTTCTCTGGCAGCATCGAGCATATGACGCAACAGAATGAAATTATCCTTCTGCATATTGCACCTCTGCGGTGTCAAGTATCTCGTTTCTGAAGTAAGGACTCAAATCCTGAGGGGTCCTGATGTCCACTTTGCGCCCAATGATTTCAGCCATCTCAATTTCCATACCGGCCAGCCGGATAAGACCGGGGATACGATCAGGATCAAATTCAACAAGCAGATCAATATCACTGTCAGGGCCGAAGTCTTTTTGCAAGGCAGAGCCAAAAATTGAGAGTTTTACAATATGATTTCTTTTACAAAACCTGACGATTTCTTCTTTTGGTATTTCAATGTTGATTTGGCCCATTATTAAACCTCCTCTATTTTGAGGCTTTCTATGCCCCTATCAGCCCCTATCATCCACGATCTTAACTGCGATACGCTTATTCTCACCGATTTCAAACGGCAACGAAATCGTTCCTCGATAGGCTTCAATAAGTTCCTCGTCGATCTCCGCCTTCAGGTTCTTTGCCAGGCGCGACCAGCCGTCCTTTTGGCCGGTCACACGGAAAAAAATACCTGTCTTTGGAAAAAATCCTTTCCGTCGTAATCGGTATCCAGCGTCCACATGCTGAGTTTGTCCGTTTTTCTGAGAAAAGTGGAGTCTACACTCTTGACAGATAAGAAGTCGTTGTCAAGAGTGTAGACGCGGCCGCATGTTTTCCCCTGTTCTTTCCTGTAAAACCAAAGAGCGTCCCCAATATTTCCCTCCGTGCCTCGTACATACTTTCATCATTGCTCACAATCTTCATCTATCTTCGACTTTCTTGCGACTTCCTTGCCATCATGAACCGGCTCTAAAAGGATTACTTAGAAACTGGAAAACTAAAAGGCGTTCCCCTAACGTCCCTGAAGGTTCCTATCAGCCCCTCAGCAACGACTCCGGACCGCATCCTCGATGATCATTTTTACATCCGCAGGGTTCTTGGATACTGCCCATTCCCACTTTCCAAAACCGCCATGTTCATTGACAGCCCTCACCCATTCATCCAAGAACCTGCGTTTTGTCTTATCGCGCTGAGTGTCCTGTCCTTTAGTTTCCAGAATGAGAAGATCGGCGGTCTTGAGCCGGATAATGAAATCCGGTCGATATTTTCTGACTACTCCTCCAAAGACATAAAGAATTTCAAAGCCAAGGTGGTCATTTTTTACCCATGCCTCAACATGGCGGTTGTGATCCAATTCAAAGGCTTCACTGGCCTCCCAGGTACTGTCAAAAACACACATGTTGATATGAGATTTCCGGGTGTGTTCACAGGGTCTTCCCGTATACCACGCCTGCATATCCTCAGTAGAACGAATAGGAAAGTCTCTGTCAAATATAGGTTCAATGGATTCTGAATTCTCAAAACGAATGGCTTCCCAGATGTGCTGGACCACTTTGTTCATGTTAAGCGTCAAGAGAATGCGACGTTTAATGTCATCCTGATAAAAAAGCGGCGGTACTATTTGAATCCTATCAGATGCAATAAACGCCTCTACCAGCCGTATCAACTGGGCCAGCAAATACTCCTTGCTTGCTTTCCAACCGGGTTTCATTTGATCAAAGACATCTCTTGCCGTTTCAAAGATGATCTTCTGCATCCTGAATTTTCGTCCCAGATCCTCCAGGTCAATAGTAGAGATCCGGGTCACATCGGGCTTTCCTTCCACCATGGGAGCAAGCTCTGCCAGGGTTGCAGTATCATAGGCCGATAACTCCAGGGGTGGGACTCTATTCATATCGAGCTTCAGCACCGGTTTGAATACATGTTCGATGCGAATGACATTTGGCCAGCTTATTTCGAATTGGCTTTTCTCAATGACCGGTTCAATGCGTGTTTTTGGTTCTGGTGGAGGCGGCGGAGGACCGTCCTTGGATTCGTGCGGCAGGAAAGTAAACGGCACCCCAAAGATATTGACATACTCGGCTTCAAAAAGGCCTGTTTCCGAATTGACTTCGTAAGAGGTCCTCCTCAGACCCCGGCCAACCACCTGTTCACACAGCAATTGGCTGGAGAAGGCGCGAAGTCCCATTATATGCGTCACGGTCTTTGCGTCCCATCCCTCGGAAAGCATACCCACAGAGATCACTTTCTGTACTGATGCCCCCTGTTTCCCGGCCTGGCCGACGGTGTCAACGGTTTTGCGGAGAGATTCTGCAAGTTCCTTTTTCGATAACCTACGGGTTTGCCCCTTTTCCGATCCATCCCCCTGAGCAGCATCATCAAAGGAAACTGCCTCTTCCTGGGATTCGGCCAACTCAAGGACCTTGGAATCAATATGGAGGATTTTTTCGGGGATGCACAACTCATCAATACGGATCTTTTTATGATCAAAGGCATATTTTACGCGTGCGGCAGTCTCGGTCCGGTTCGCCACAGAAATCATAACCGGAGGGGTCTTGAATCCAGCATCTTCCCAGGCTTTGGCTGTTTCCAGCCAGTCCTTCCCCAAAAGATAATACCCATTGGTTACCAGATCGGGCATGGGTTCGTGCGGTTCTGCTTTCCGGTTAATATCGTCTTTGACTTCAGGGTCATTGTAAATATGGTAAAGACGGGACTTATACTCCTTGGTCAGTTTACCATCATCACGGATGACTACTCGCGGGGTCTTTACGAGACCTGACTCTATGGCGTCATTCAACCCGAAATCGCTAATAATCCATACGAAAAGGGCCTCTTCAGAACTCTTCTTGCCCGATGGTGCGAATGGGGTGGCTGAAAAATCGTGGCAGCTTAATATGTTTCTCGCCTCATGGATTCGATCCAGTCCGTTCACCCATATGGTCGCTTCTTCTAATTCTGCCTTTTTTAGCCCTTTTACCTTTGACTCGGCAGGCACGCGCCACGCATGGTGGGCTTCATCATTGATCACAACAATGTTATTTGCCTTCGCCATCTCGCCTAAGACTTCATGGACATATGCCTCGTTACTCTTCACACCCCTTTTATCCACGCTCTTCTTTTTGGCGATCTTTTCTTCGCTCTCCCATTGAAGGGCGTGCCAGTTACGGATGAGGATTTTACCCTGGCGCAGTTTTTCCTTGAGCCCAACTGGTACGACATTGAACTCGTCATAGTAGTTTTCACGACCGGAAGGCATCAACACTTGAAGACGGCTTTTCACCGTAAGACCCGGTGCCACAACGAAAACATATTTTGAAAACCTTGCATCCTGAGGATAAGTGACCTTGTTCAATACCTGCCAGGAAATCAGCAT
Source organism: Deltaproteobacteria bacterium (assembly GCA_019307135.1). Lineage (GTDB taxonomy): Bacteria > Desulfobacterota > Desulfobacteria > Desulfobacterales. Next base: position 31,319 of record JAFDKF010000004.1, on the reverse strand, counting down.
GGCCATTACAATCGTCTTGCCGGAGCCGGTTGCCATCTTGGAACAAAGCCGCTTAAACGGCCCTCCATCCAAGGGAATATCTATGCCCACCTTCTCCGCATCCGACGCTTCGGTGAGCCAGATGAGCGTCTCAATGGCCTCCAACTGGCAAAAAAAGAACCGGCGATATTCCCGTTCCTCGGGATTCTTCCAATGCTCTAATAATCGTTTAGTAATCCCCGTAACTCCCGCATATCCGTTTTCACGCCACGCATCGACGCGGGTCCTGATCTGGTTTACCAGGGGTATTTCAACAAAAACACCGGGATCATCAAATGCCTTTGATCCATCTGAAGCAACCACATAGCCCGCCGGACGCCTCCCCTCTTTGAGCGCAAACAACCGTGTCTCCCTGTCATAGCTCCAGTAATGCTTTGGCTCTTCGTAGGGAGAATTGATGATGAGCTGATCAATTGTTGATTTTGCCACCATTATACCTCTATGATTTTCTCAAGTTCCGCAATCAGGGGCGGGGGGTCTTCAACTACGGTTTGCCAGAGAATGTCAAGATCGATGTCAAAATACCCGTGTATCAGACGATTTCTCATAGAGATAATATTGGCCCATGGGACTTGAGACGTATTTTCACGATAATCAGTACTTACCTTAGACGCAGCTTCTCCAACGATTTCAATGCACTTTATAAGAGCAAGCTCAAGTTTGCGGTCTGTGTTTAAAGAATGTCTTGTGTTGTTTGCGACAAAAGATACTGCTTCTCTGGCAGCATCAAGCATATGACGCAACAGAATAAAATTACCCTTCTGCATATTGCACCTCTGCGGTGTCAAGGATCTCGTTTCTGAAGTAAGGACTCAAATCCTGAGGGGTCCTGATATCCACTTTGCGCCCAATGATTTCAGCCATCTCAATTTCCATACCGGCTAGCCGGATAAGACCGGGGATACGATCAGGATCAAATTCAACAAGCAGATCAATATCGCTGTCAGGGCCGAAGTCTTTTTGCAAGGCAGAGCCAAAAATTGAGAGTTTTACAATATGATTTCTTTTACAAAACCTGACGATTTCTTCTTTTGGTATTATAATATTAGTTTGGTCCATTATTAAACCTCCTCTATTTTGAGGCTTTCTATGCCCCTATCATCCACGATCTTGACTGCGATGCGCTTGTTCTCACCGATTTCAAACGGCAACGAAACCGTTCCTCGATAGGCTTCAATAAGTTCCTCGTCGATCTCCGCCTTCAGATTTTTTGCCAGGCGCGACCAGCCGTCCTTTTGGCCGGACATGGGGAAAAACACCTGTTTCGGGAAAAGGCTCCTGCCATCATAGTCGGTATCCAGCATCCAGATGCTAATCTTATCCGTCCCACCCGATTCAATGACGCCGGTCTTGGTGTTCCAGTAGTCAAAACCCAGGACTTCCACGCGATATTTGCCCTTGTCCTTGCCTTTCTTGATCTCTTCAATCCTCACATCGGGTTGGCCTACGAGCCAGAAGCTCTGGTTGCTTTTCCGTTTCTTTTTCAGGTCTTCAGTCAGAAGGTCATCATCCATCTGGGCCTTGAGAAGCGTGACGCCCGGCCAGTCGGTCTCGTCAATATCTTTTGCGGCCTCGGGATCAAACTGGAATGCTGCAAAAACAATGATTTTGGGTCTGGGAACCAGCTTCTGTGCCTCCTCGATGGCCAATTCCACCTGCCGCTGTTCCAACGGTGCATGTTCCGAGCCGAAAGAGATAACCGCCCGGACCGGTTGGGCGTATATTCCCTGTGGTTCCTGGACAGAATCAGCTCCCAGATCATTCGGTCTTGTTTCCGCCTCGGCATGGACCCAGCGGGTTCCAGGCAAAGGCTCGACCCTTGAAAAGAGTATAAACTGGCCTCTCTTACCCCTAATGCCGGTCTTGAGCAGCTCATCCCGCCACTCCCCGTGGCGCAACGTCTCGCCGCTGCGAGCAACAGACTCATCTGCAGGGAGTGTCGTATCCACTGTATGCACTTATATCCTCCAGAGGTCTTACAACAGGCGCAGGCACTGCCTCCACAGTAAAGGGTCCGGAGACCCTTGCCCGGGATTTGTCTATATAGGGCTGGTCATAAAGGGTTTCTTGTGCGGGCGGTTCATTGTTGGCAATGGACTTCAGGGTAATATGGGGCACGGTCTTGTATTTGAAACCGCTACCCACGCCTTCTGCGGGATGGGCAAGCTCATAGTAATCATACAGTGCGGTCATTAGCCGTTGTTTGGCCAAGGCAAGGGCCACCCGTGATGTATCGCAGGTTATCCACCGCCTGCCCCACTGCTCGGCCACGTAGGCTGTGGTACCGGAACCGCAGGTGGGGTCGAGGACGAGATCGCCGGGGTCGGTGGTCATTAGGAGGCATCGTTCAATAACTTTTGTGAGGGTTTGAACAACATACATTTTTTCTGAGGCATATCCGCTAATTGTCGTATCGTGCCAGACATTGTTCATGGGTTGTATGGGAAAATCATCAACGTATCTTTTGTAGTATACGGTGTGCTCCAGAAACCATAGCCTATTTGCTTTGGCTAGGTTTTTCAATCCAGATATCGAGGTTTTCCATGAACCGGTTTTCAATCTGTAGGTTTTTTTGTTCCAAATGAATCTAGTTTCAGGCACATCGCCAGGACCAGACTGAGAAGTAAGATTGTCTATTCTGAATCTCCGACCCTGAAGCAGGACTTCTTCATTTCTTACCTCGGTTTTGCTTAACTTCTTAACCTCACCGTTATGGAGTTCTAAATAGTTGTATGCAGCGTCAATGTAGTCTTGATCCCTTGCTCCAAACAGTTGGCGATACTTTACACAATCACCATCCTTGGCATACCATATCAAATAGTCATTTGCTGGTGGCAGCAACTTACTCGTTTGGCCAGTAGTCTTAAGGAATATGATTTCATTGACGAAATTCTTGTTCCCAAACACCTCGTCCATCAACTCCCTTACATGATGAACATTCTCATCCGAAATCTGCACAAAGATACTCCCACTTTCACTCAACAGTTCCCTTGCCAGCAGCAGCCTGTCCCGCAGATAGGTCAAATACGAATGAATCCCGAGTTCCCACGTATCACGGAAGGCCTTAATCATCTCCGGTTCGGCAGTCAAATCTTCGTCCTTTCCGTCTTTTACATCCCGTTTGTTCACAAAGGGCTGGAAGTTACTGCCATACTTGATGCCATATGGCGGGTCCATGTAAATCATCTGCACCTTGCCGCCCATGCCTTCCTTTTCCAGGAGGGAGTTCATTACAAGAAGGCTGTCGCCAGCCACAAGGCGGTTTGACCAGTTGTGCTTGTGCTTGTAGAACTCAATGGCTTCTCTTAAGGGTGGGTTTTCATCGGCTTGGGCAAATAGAGAAAGTTGATCGTACTTTTGTCCGTTTCTTTTGCGCACCGCCTCGATAATGGTACGGGGGTCTATGCGCTCGTGGACATGAAGGGATACATTAGGCACGTCAAAAGATGTATGCTCGGCCTTGCCCGCCCATTGCAGGCTCGGGTCAATATGCGGGTCATAAGCATATCCTTTTTTTCCCGTTTCCTTATCCGTATCAGGCGTCACCAGACCAACCGGCGGATTATTGACCCGCTTCTTTCCCTTGTGGTCGTATTGCTCAATCGGTTTCTTGCCCGCCTTCTTTTTCCCTGCCATCCGATTCACCTCCTCCAGCCACGTGTCAGGACGTAGTTGCAGACAATGACGTGTGTCTCAGTCTCGGTAACTATCCGCAATCCCCCGTATCGATATGATGTCCTAGCCGTAACCGCGCAGCGCAAATAGCTCTTATGCGGGAAAGCCCGGGGGCGCATCTTAATTATTAATTATTGACATTATTATCCAGGTTAATTATCCAGCCAACGTGTTGTTTCTCAGTCGTCTTTTGGGTTTCTCAGCGACCGGTTCATCTCTAAAACACGAAACGAATAGTTAATAATTAAGATTCTCCCTCTCTTCTCCCTCTTTCTATGGCTTACTCTTTAGTGTGTTTCGTGGACTGTGGGCCAAGGATTTCCCAGTAGCCGCCCTTATCCGGGCCGATCCTTTTGATTAAATTCATTTCCTTTAGCTTATTGATATGAACCCTTATCGTTTCTCTGGTTTTTCCCGTAATGTCGGCAAGTTCATTATATGTAATTTTAGGGTTCTTCAACATATTTTCGATTATCTGTCTCTGAATTACAGGCAGTTTTTCAGGCAAGTTTTCAGGCAGTTTTTCAGGCAGATCCGTTTTTGGTATTAGGAGGGGTTTTGTGGGGGTATGGCGCATCTCCACCTTAAAGAAATCACCCGTCTCACTTATGCTGTAAGAGACCCCCGGGTAATCTTCTATCAATTTTCGAATCCTGATGAATCCTGTCCCGTATTTTTCAATATCTCCCATAAGGTAGAACGATTCGGCAAGCAGTTTATTTCGGATGGACGACACGTAATCATCCCGTTCAAGATCTTTAATGGTCAGGTTGCCGTAGATTCTGCCCGGATTGGTGAAGACAATCCTATCGTCAAATACTTTGATGACGATATCCGATGAATGCTTATAATCACGGTGAACAACAGAATTTAAGAGCAATTCACGAATGGCCTCCAGCGGGTACTGCCACGATTCTTTCCGTTTAAGGCTTCCGTCAAATCGGTAGGAAAGGCTGATATGTTTCTTGATAAAGATCATGGCTTCATCCAGAGCGACTAGCAGAGGATCTTTTATCAACAGATCATCAATAATCGTATCTTCTGATTTGAACCTCCCAATATGGATGGAAAAGCCATGGTTTCCGAATAGCAGCATGCCAGCCAATGTCGGCTTGCCCGCCTGGATTAATTTCAGCTTTGTCAAATTGGTCAGCAGATCATCCTGAAGGTTTATCCGGCCTCTTGAGTTTATTGTTTCAACAAATTTTTCCAGCAAGGCGGTATCCAGTGAGGACAGGTTTTCTTTCAACGGATAGGCATCATAGGAAATATTCAAACTCTGCTGCTGCAGATCCACGATTTCATCCAGGGTAAGCAGGTGATTGCTGTTCTTAACCCTTTTGTAATAACGGTTCTTAAAACATATTGGTTTTACGGGATACTCTTTTATCTCAAATACCAGGACGGTTTTCCCTTGTATTTCATATTCATCAACATTGGGCAGAATTTGAGGATAGGTAGCAACCTTAATTTCATTTAAATAACGCTGCGCTGTCTCCCGGCCTGCCTTGATACCGGTAACGCGCCCTTTTCTATCCGCACCTACAATAATCTTGCCGCCCTTTGTGTTGGCAAATGCCACCAAGGAAATGATGGTTTCCTTGTTGAATCGTTCTTTGAATTCAACGGTTTCCGATTCGCCTTTTTTGAGGATTTCAAAAATGTCCATTCTTAATCTCTGCTAAACCACGAAATCGACTTATTATTTCGTGTCTTTCGTGCGCATCGTGGTCTCGAAGCGTCGTTCAATTTCCACCCATACAATCTCGTAGTCCTGCTCACAGTCGCAACGTGTGTCCAAGGGGACGCCATTTAGTTTTGGATTCCTGAAAAATAAGTCCCCTTTTTTTGCGAAAAAATGAATCAGAATTGACCGGTTCCGTTCATCAACGTTCCAAAGCATATTTTGTTGAGATTGATCTCGAGCACCCCTAAACGGCGTAAAATGAACCATATGAGGCGTTGTAAATCTGTGCCAGAGGCCGCAAGGGCTTTCGCCCAGCGCTTTATATTGCAGGCGATCACTTTACAGGCTATCGCAAAACACACTTTGGTTGATCTACGTACACGCAGCTTGCCCATGCCGTGCCTTCGCTTCAATTCAGACATGGTCGCCTCTACTCCCTACTCCCGAACGGGGGGAAAGCCCAGGGTCGCATCTTAACATCTTAATTATTAATTATTGACATTATTATCCAGGTTAATTATCCAGCCAACGTGTTGTTTCTCAGTCGTCTTTTGGGTTTCTCAGCGACCGGTTCACCTCTAAAACAAGAAACGAATAGTTAATAATTAAGATGCGCCCCCCTTCTCTCGATCCACTGTCAACTGGGAAGTACAATGACTATTGCGGGTATGACTGCAGCAGGCAAAGAAACAGCTATTGTCATCATTACGGCAACAAACCAGCACTCCATCCACAAAAATGGTTCCCACCAAGAATATCTTCGGCTCCACCGAGCAATTTTTGATTTCATATGAAGAAATACTATCACAGAAAAAGCTGTACCAATCATTAATTCGAACCATCCAGCCGCTACGAGTAACTCCGCAGTAGCCTCGGACTGCCCATTCTTCGCTGATGAGACCAGATACGCAATACCGCCTAAAATTGCGAGAGTGACCTTCAAATAGAATTCAAACGCTTTATGTACACGCTCGGTCTGATCTCTGATGTTTGCTATCCGTTCCGGACGATTGCCATGAAGTGAATCTGGCTCGGAGTCGTTACCAGTGGGAAAACGCGCGCAACGTACTATCAGACACGCAAGTACAAAGATTATTGAAGACCCGACAAATGATATCATAGCAATCGATATTGTGTTCATTATGAAATTCCAATAGTAAATGACCCAACGGGGCGGTGGGTACAACGCCGAGCATAATCCGCAAACAATAACCGTGGGAAACACGCGGCTATTGTTTGTCGGAGTTGATGCGGTAAATGGTTAAAGATCCATTAAGCGAATTGTAAGTTCATTTCTAATCCCTTCTAAAATATTAACATAAGCTTGGGTACTAGCATAAACGTATATTGGGATATTGGGATTTTCAGTGTCTGGTATAAAATCACACGCTCGCATTGTTAATGATATTATTTTGTTTGATAAATCAGAAGGAATTTTTGCTTCAAGTTCAGACAAAGGCTGTGCAAACAATAGTTTTGTTGGCTTGAAATTATCCGTATCCCTTTTAATAAAATCCATTACATTGGAAGAAGTTCCGTCCCAACCAAAATATTGCATATTAATCTGTCGATTTATCCCTGCATAAACCTGGGCAAGACGATATTTTGGATAATAGTTTTTTAATCTGTCACCATACCAGCCAGTAAGCTCGCCAGCGCAGAATTCTTCAAGGGAAGTTATTTTTTTGCTTTTGGCCAGTCTATATGCCTCAGCCATACATTGTGATAACGGAACAGTCCTTGATTGAATTTTAGTTATTAAATCAGCAACATAATCATGTTGGGGACCTGACCGGGACGTTCGTGCAGAACGTGCGCAAAACCGGATTGCCTTTTCCCTCGCACTTTTCTTGACGAATCGAATGCCAGCCATTTAATCGCAAGCCTCAAATTCTTTTTTCCTGGATCATCCATAATTTAAAAAGCCAACCATGATTTTTATATCAAAACTATACCAGCTTTTTAAATTGAATTCTCAGCGTTTTTCCTTCATTAACGGCTGCCTTGAAAGTCTTCTCAAGATGTCTCGGATACAAATTTCTCTTATGATATCCAATGTCCCTAAAGGCTCTTTGCAGGCTGATTGATTTTTGTTCAAGTTCCATATAAGAGACGAGCTTTATGGCAGCCTGGTCGCAAGAGCAAAAGGTTATTTCTTCTTCGGTTTGGATTAAATAGGCTATTGATGTGGACTCTCCGGGGTCTATTCCTAATCTCGCCTCTTTTGCTTCCCTTTGCACCTTTCTCAAACTTTCAAGATCAACATTTTCAATTATCGTGACATCTTTAATGTCAATATCTATTTTTGCCCCGTCCTTTTTGTAATATCCTGCTTCCTCAAAAACATTCCGGGTTAGACAAATATTATAAGCTTTGCTTATTTGCGTCAAGCAGCAGCAATTTTCGCATAGTTTCCTTCCACAAATCCTGCTGCGTCCAGATAGTCGTCTATTTCAGCCCGATCTATTTCCAGATATTCGGCGAAAGTGCCTCTTGATATCTTGCCTTTCATCAAGCATCTGCATGCAAGAGATATAAATCTTGAAGGAAATTTGGACAGCCTGTCTCCGCTATACAACCTTCGACGCATACTGCGATCAAGATCACGGAATTTCGGGTTATCCAAGACCCTTTGCGCTTGGGATTTCTTAAGTTTCTTCAGGTTGACAAGTCGCCAAAGGACTGCTTCCGTTGAGACACCGAACTCCTTGGCCAGCTCAATGATATCAATGACTCTGATTTCATTGTCGGTAGCTGTTTCTTTGAGTGCATTGAGGAGATGAGCTTCAGGTAAGAGCAGACTTGAAGCAAAGATGTCCGCATATTGTTCCGGCCTGGTTTTTGTTGTACCGTTACCAATCTCTTCGGGAGAAAAAACATTCCAGGTTATGACATGAAATAATTCATGTGCCAGATCAAAATTTCTTCTCCATGGAGCATCCTTCGCGTTGATGAGTATGCCAACCCCTAAGATGTTGTCCACAACGCTGGCGCCGGAGACACCATCCCCCAAAGACAAATGAAGGATTTTGAAACGAAGTTTATTTTCGAGTACATTAAGCAGATTCAAGGAAGGACGAGAACCTAAGTCGAGGAAATTGTGAATATCAGCGCCAAGTTTATCGGCCTGCTCAAAGCCGTTTACGGAAAAATCATCCCTATCATAATTTTTCTGAATATCTTTCCATCGTCGCTTGAGCCCAAGCAGGTGTTCCAGGTTACTGTAATTTTCCAGAAAAGAAAGGAATTGGCGCTGTATTTGATTTACGTCTGTTTTTCTTGCCTTGAGCGCAGGCTTCACTTCGTGTCTCCACAAGGGCACAGGATCGGGGGCAACGTCGGATTCCAAGAAATAGTCCAGATTTCTGCCATATAAACGAGCCATCATAATTAATTCATGGGCATTTATGTTCCTTGCACCTTTTTCAATGGCAGAAAGAGTCTGATAGTTTTTAAACCCCAGTTTTTGAGCCGCTTCGGTAATGGAAAAACCTGCTGCCTGTCTCGCAGCCATAATCCTTTTATCCAGGACCTTTTCTTCCTTGAGCGCTGCCGCTTCACTTTCGTGTCCTTTGGATATCATGACATACCCCTTCAATAATGATTTCTTATATTATTATTAATCATATCGACAATTATATAAGAAATCTTTATCCATTTGTCAATCCTTAATTGAATTGATGGAGCTTCATTATCTTTTTCAAGAAACGATGTATCATCCATCCTTTTTTGCCTAGCGCATACCAACTATGGATTATCACTCGGCTTTTCAACACCATCTAACTAAGGCAATTGACGACGATTTGGGGTCATGCCTTGATCTGTGATTAGCACATGTCAAGATACGCCTCTAACTCTCTCTATCCCCGCAACAACAGGCATATCGTCCCACGTGCCCAATACCCGGCCTGCTTTTTTCTTGTTCAATCCTCTCCATTGCTTGAAGAAGATGGGCCTCAACACCTAAATGCTGATCATTGATGACGCTCTCCGTTTGGATAATTGTTGGTATTTTGCTGATTTCCGATGACGTCGTGCTCAGGGATTCTTACTCAGCTTCACCAAGGCTGATCGTCTCACCCTCGCGCCGGGCAATTTCCACGATAGCGCTTGATGAGTCCTCTTCCCATTGGCGTTCCCCGCAAGGGATTGGCTCGATCCGGCTGTCCGATTTCGCTGCCAAACGCCAAAGCAGGTCTATATCCCGCCGGTTCCGCGGGGCATCAAAACGGGGAGATACTACGAGAACGTCAATGTCACTCCAACGGTCCGATCGGCCGGTAGCATGAGAGCCGAAAATAATCCCAAATCGGACGGCAATTCCCTCCGTTCGGACAGCCTTCAAATAGTTTCGCACGCTTTTCAAAACATACTGATCAACCATTGAAATACCTCTTCTCCTTGGGTCATATAGTGCTGGGCTTCCTCCTGAGATGGGGGCGGCGATAATGTATCAGGATAGCGGCCTTCAATGTTGAAGGAGTTCATTTCCGCTAGAATATCCATCTGGGCGGGTTGTATATCGAGTTCTGCCAACTCGGCCAAGCGAACCAGGTTGTGTAATCGGGGTGCAATATCTTGCGTTACGCAGCAGACATGTGCTTTCAATGCCTTCTCCAACGCGAGGTGGGCAAAAAATAAACCGTGCCGTATACGGTTCCGGTCAACGAGATCACGTGCCACGGCCAAATCCTCCTCAGCACTGTTGCGCCAAAAACTGATCTGTTTATCAATGTCAATCATCAATGCACCTCCGGGCAAAGGGAAGATTGCGCAAACCATCTAACCATTTGACTATCTTGACATTTTTCAGCCCTATCTGTCAAATTAGTAATCCTTTATTCTATTCTATGACAAAACCGGCTTTCATTTTGATCCGCGATTTCCGCATGTGAACAGGGAAAACCCGATTCTCTCTTTACCTGCAACTACAGGCATATCATCCCACGTTCTGCCATCCATAAACGCCCCGTCTTTTTCTTGTTAAATCTCACTATTGTGTTTCGAGCAGGTTGGTTCTTTCAACACAGACATCAAACGTACTGACACTCTCTTAGTCAGTTACAAATCGCATGGCCTTTCCCGCTATATGCCAACCCTTGCCTCTTCTCCGGCCAAGAGCAAGGCCTCTCGGTGCAGCTCTTCCGGTGTAATTTGTGAAATGGGAATGTCATACTCAGCACACAGGTCAAGGAACATCACGCGTGGGATGCCCGCCATTAATGCCGCAGCCCCTGAAGATAATTTGCCAAGACGAAAAAGCATTAGCGCAGCATAAATGCGCATATCGCGGCACATCTCTTCAGGTGTGCGATTGAGCATCTTGCTAATTTCGTTCGGAAGACGAATAGTTAAAATATCCTCCATATCATTTACCTCCTATCATTCAGTTGCACATATCCAAAAGTGTTAAATTAATCACATTTACAAAAGCCACTCGGAACCGGGTGCGGAAAGCGAGTCTTGATCTGTGATTAGCATACATCAACGAACGTTATCCTGTATCTATGAAAATATATGTTACGAGACGCCAAATTGAGCTGGCTTCCCGCAAACGGGACACAGGTATTTTCCTTTGTTTTCCACAGCTTTGGTAAACCGTAAGCCGGTATCAGTGCCGGGAACTGGTTTTCTGCATACAATCAAAAAACCGTCTGCTGTGACATCCTCTTCAAGTCCGCATTCGGCGCATTCAAGCAACTCCCGATCACCAGTAAAAATACCAAGTCTCTCGGCTTGTTCTTGCAGTGTTTGTAACTGCTCAGCCAGCGGTTTGATCTGTTTTAGGAGTTCATCCTTCATACATTTTACTGAAACTACATTCGTCTTATTTCAACATCGCAACCCCAAGGCAAATGAGATGGTCGAATCGAATTCATATCTTGGTCTTTGATTTGCCCATATGAACTTTGGACACCCCAACTCCTCACCCTGTCTCTGCAAGCACAGGCATCTCGTCCCACGTTCGACCATCTAATACCCGGCCTGCTTTTTTATTGTTTGATCCTTCCCACTGCTTGAAGAAGAAAGGCACCCCCGCAGTAAGGCACTGGTCGCGGACACCTTTCGCCCATAAGGGGGACATGGGCCTTGCTTTGGGACGGTGCGCCATCCTTTCAGCATAACAGTTCTGGCAACCAAGACTGATCTTTGTACATCCCGTGACGGGGTTCCAGGTGGCTTCTGTCCATTCAATAGCAGAGTTTGCAGCCATCAGCTTCCTCTCCTGTTTGCATATTTGTTCAAAATGTCTTGCACGATATTTTCTGCATGCCGCTACGCCTCATCATCTACCCGCACCGCGTAAGCACCTTTTTCTACAACCTTTTTGCCCCCCCCCTTGTCACTGACGACATGACCACCCTCTGTCCTTCCCTTGGATAGGTCTTACCAATGTCTTATCCGTAATGCCGCAAGACATTGCGCCTAAAACATATACACTGCATCGCTTGTAAGATACGTACCAATTGCTGTGGAAGTTGTAAAGGGGCTTGATTACGTGCAGGGAACAGCGATCATCTACCGCCCTTTGTACGCTTGCCGTAGGCCGCACGGCGCTCCTTGACGACGAAACCAATGCCTTTCCTTGGCTTTTCAGGTGGTGTCATGAGTTCACGAATCGCGTCAAAGACAATTGTGAACTGCTCATCGTATTTCTTTTCTAATGCCGCCAGCTTGCGGTCCAGGCCCTTTCCCTTTCCGGCTCAAGTTCAAGGGGGATCTTATAGTCTCCATTCATTGAAAACGCCAACAACACATACAGTCGTTGCATCAGGAGCTCAACATTTCACTTGACAGTATTATATCGGCCCTGTAAAATGGCATATAAATTGCACAGGCACGCGAGCCAACACTTGAAACATACACAGCGACATCAGCACAAGTCAACAATAACAAGTACTTGAACGAGTTTACCTCGCGCTAACACCTCGTCTTTCGCTCCGTCGGCTTATCTGCGATTCCCCAAAACAGCCGTTCTTGCCCATCGCACCTTTGGCTGCAATTACGTGGCTGGGCTCCTGAGGGGTGATTACCGGGTTTATCTGCCTGAACATGCGGCTTAACGGAAACCACTTGTTTCCGGAAAACGTATGGGACACAAAGACTTACAAACAGAAGAAAGGAAGAAAATGGGTTGCACAATAGACAGCATCGACGTCGAGGCGAGGACTGTCTCGATTACCTGCTCTGGTGGCAAAGAGCAGCAAACTGACTGCGCTGCCGCCATAGGGGAGATCATAGAAGGTACATTGGACCCTGAGGACCCATGGGTCTTTCCTAAGATCACTAGCAACCCTGTGTTAAAGGATAGAAAATAAAATGCATCAAGAAGATTATTGCCGAATTCTAGGTGTAGAACCGCATGCCAGCGCGGAGCAGATCAAACAGGCTTATCGGAGACTTGCATTCAAATATCATCCTGATCGAAACAAGGCAAATCCCGAAGCTTCCGAAACAATGAAAGCCGTTAACGAAGCTTATGCTGTTCTTTCAAATCCGGCCAAAAGACGGCAATACGAGGCCTTAAGACACCAGTTTGGATCTTCGGCCTATAGCCAATTCAGAAGGAGTTATTCTGAGGAGGATATTTTCCGTGATTCAGACATTAACGACATTCTCGAGAAAATGGCCAAGGTATTTGGCTTCAGGGGTTACGAAGATATTTTCCGGGAATTCTATGGGGACGCATACCGGGCCTTTGAATTCAAAAAGCCTGGTTTTTTTGCCAAAGGGTTTGTTTTTGCTGGATATCCAGGAGAACGTGAACAGGATCAATGGCAGTTTCCGCTGCAAGGGCATCTGGGAAAGCTGTCTCGCTTTTTTCTGGAAAAAATCGGCGGCATCGAGTTGCCTGAAAACGGTTCAGACATCCTCGATGTCATTAAACTGAGCCCCCAGCAAGCACAGCAGGGTGGTCCATTTGCCTACTTCTTCCGAAGAAAGTCCAAGAAGTTGGTTCTCAAGATTCCGCCGCGAGTCAGAGAAGGCCAACGAATCCGTCTTGTGGGAATGGGCGAGGATGGAAAAGGGGGCGGAAAACCTGGGGACCTTTACCTGAAGGTTCACATCAAGAAATCCCTTCTTCAGAGGATGCAGGGCTTCCTTTCTGAACTTCACAAGTAGTTTCCCGGAATTCTAAATCCTGAGACTTGTAAGTCCCTGAATCACTTCAGGCCAATATCCCAGGTTTTGAGGTGTTCCATGGCTTGATAGTCTGTCATATCGCATTGGACGGGGGTGACGGAAATGTAGTTTGTGCAAAGGACCGCACCGTCTGTATCCGGATCGTGATCGAAAAACTGGGTTTCGGCCCCCTGCCAGTAATAGGTTTGCTTTCTCGGATCGGTTCTCCTGTAAAAGATTTCCTTGAGGCGGGATATCCCTTGTCGGGTTATACGAACCCCCCTAATCTGATCTGGAGAGCAGGCCGGCACATTCACGTTCAGGAAGGTACCCGGGGGAAGACCGTTTCTTATGATCCTGGCAATCAAGGTGCTAACAAAATTTGCTGCAACGTTGTATTCATTATCCGGATTGGGATTTTGTGAAACTGCTATGGCAGGGATTCCCATGAGGGCTGCTTCCTTGGCTGCTGATACGGTTCCGGAATAATTAAGATTGATTCCGACATTAGGCCCTGGATTGATTCCTGAGACTACCATGTCAGGCGGGGCTTCCAGGATCTCAAGAACTCCAAGTTTGACACAGTCGGCCGGGGTTCCGCTGACTGCGTAGCCTTGGCCTCCGTTTGTCTGAATCGTGTTGACCCTTAACGGATGTAACAGGGTAATACTATGCCCCACGGCACTTCGCTCCATGTCAGGGGCAACAACCGTGGTCCGGTGTTCACCGGACAAGGCATTTTCCAACGCCCAAAGGCCCTCGGCATGGATACCGTCGTCATTGGTAAGGAGGATGTTCATGGCAGGTCATTTATCATTTATTAACAATGAATAATAGTATGCGTTCACAGGTTCATGGTTCATAGTTCACCGTTCAGGGTTGCCTTTCCTTTGTTCGGTCAACCCTGAACCCGTGAACCATTGAAGCGTTGAACCCGTGAACCCTGAACCTCTGAACCCGTGACACGAATCAACGGTTCAGATTTTCGGTGAACCCTGAACCTCTGAACCCATGAACGGTTACGAATAATAGATGATAAATGATAAATGTTCAATGATAAATAATTCTTGATCTTAAAGGGTTAGTGCATATAGAATTCAGAGCCCAATTGGGAAAGAAAGGATTGGGAATGACAAATACCGGAGGTCGCACAGGATGAACAAAGAAGATTTTGACACCTCAATTATGACCCTTGGCCCTGCCAAGATTCCCTCTCCACTTCGTGCCCGATCAGAGGACACTGGATCAGGATGTTTTGTGTCGGATAAAGACCGGATTCTGGTGAACATCCTTGAGGATCATGTCGTAAAGACTATAAAGCGTGGCAAAAAGCCTCTATCCTTTGAACAGGGAGGACCCCGTAAGAAGATTTTTTTTGATCCCAGCAAGCTGCGGTGTGCAGTGGTAAGTTGCGGCGGGCTCTGCCCTGGAGTAAACGATGTGATTCGTGCGATCGTGCTGGCGCTCTATTATAACTATGGCCTGCGCAATATTTACGGTATCCGATATGGACTTCAGGGCTTTATTTCCTCATATGGTCATGAGGTCATGGAGCTTACACCCGAATCTGTGGCCCATCTCCACGAGAGGGGAGGGACCATTCTTGGCTCTTCGAGGGGACATCAGGATATTGAAAGCATCGTGGATGCGCTGGAGAGGATGAATGTGGGCCTACTTTTTACCATTGGCGGAGATGGCACCATGGTTGCCTCTGCCAAGATTTCAGAGGAAATCAACAAGAGGGGATTGAAGATCGGTGTTATAGGCATACCCAAGACGATCGACAATGATATCTATCTGGTCGATCGTTCCTTTGGCTTTGATACGGCTGTGAGCATTGCGGTTGATGTCATAGGCGGCGCCCATAATGAATCTATCAGTGCTCCGAACGGGATAGGGCTTGTGAAAGTCATGGGCCGTTATTCAGGATTTATCGCAACCGCAGCCACCCTGGCCATGCCAGATGTAAACTTTGTCCTTATCCCGGAATCAGACTTTGAGTTAGAGGGACCAAACGGTCTTCTAAAAGCCCTCAAAGAACGCTTGATCCTCAGAAAGCATGCCGTGATTGTCGTGGCAGAAGGGACAGGCCAGAAGTTTTTTGCCAACAGGGAGGAGGAACGCGATGCCTCCGGAAACATACGGCTTCATGACATTGGCGTCTTTCTGAAAGACACTATTAAAGCTTATTTCAACGACCAGGGGATGGGGGTTGACCTCAAATATATTGACCCCAGTTATACGATCCGGAGTGCTTCTGCCAATGCCAGCGATCATCTCCTGTGTGGCTTTCTGGCCCGCGGTGCGGTTCATGCCGGCATGGCCGGCAAGACAAAAATGCTGGTGGGGCTGTGCAACAATCAGATTGTCCACATCCCCATGGAGGCATCGGTAGGAAAGCGAAAACAGGTGGATACGTCCGGGGATATGTGGATGAGTGTCGTGGAAACTACCGGCCAGCCCTCTCTTAAGAATTGAAATGATGCCGGACGAATCAAATGCGGTAATGTTCTCAAGCCGTCAGGCGTAATGAGAAAGAATATGAAAGCAGTGATCAGTGGTCAGTGATCAGTGCCTCGTTCCCACGCTCTGCGTGGGAATGCACTTTGCGGCGGGCGCTTTGCGCTCTCCGAGGCGTAGGCTCTACGAGCCGGAGGCCTTTGAGAACGGACGCAGAGCGTCCATCGGAAAGTGTTCCGACGCAGAGCATCGGAACCAGAAAAAAGATTTTTCCCTGTGGTCGACCTGCCCGCCATTGCCGTGTGTGCTGGCATTGCAGTTGTTCGGCGACCGTGGCGCTGGCAGGCGGGTGCTGGCACATAAGCTGAATGCTGCCTCAGGCGTCGGCAGGCGGGAATGACAGATTCACTCAATTGCGGGGTGCCATGGACAAACTTGTTTGTCCGTGTAGAAGGCGTCGACATGAATATCAAAGGATTACGACTGTCCAGTACTTCAATGATTCCAGTGATGTGTATTCTTCAAATTTCCCCGTTGCCGTCAGTTCCCGTCACTGAACGGAAAAGGGGCACGGACAAACAAGTTTGTCCATGGCACCCCGCGTTCAGAGGTTCACCCCCGCCTGCCAACGCCTGGCTCGCATCCGAACTGCAGTGCTGGCATCTCTGGCAATGGCGGGCAGGGTTCAGGGGTACCTTTCTTTCGTTGACCTTGGGAGTTAGCTCCAGAGGTCAGAGGTCAGAGGTCAGAGATCAGACTTCTGACTTCAATGCACCACCTTAGTAAACCCTGAACCCTGAACCTCTGAACCTCTGAACCCGTGAACCTGTGAACGCCTACGATCTTTTTGTGATACCGGTACCAGACGTAGTGGTTTATATCAATCAATTGACCAAAGGAGGGTAATATGGAAGACAAGATCACACTCAGTGTCATCAAGGCCGATGTGGGGGGCTTTGTGGGGCACTCCGCCATGCACAGCGACTTGCTCGATGAGGCAAAGGGTCGTCTGGGAAACGCGCAATCGCAGGGAATGATTGTGGATTTCCATGTCACCGCCTGCGGCGACGACCTGCAGCTCATTATGACTCACCGCAAGGGGGAGGATAATGAGGAGATCCATCAGCTTGCATGGGAAGTCTTTGTGGCATGTACCGAGGTAGCCAGGCGGCTCAAGTTGTACGGCGTGGGGCAGGACCTCCTGGCCGATGCTTTTAGCGGCAACGTCAAGGGTATGGGTCCCGGCGTAGCCGAGATGGAGTTCGCGGAGCGGGAGGCCGAGCCGATCATTGTCTTTATGGCCGACAAGACCTCAGCCGGGGCTTGGAACCTGCCCCTATATAAGATGTTTGCGGATCCGTTCAACACCGCCGGGCTCATCATTGCCCCGAGCATGCACGCCGGCTTCCGTTTTGAGGTCCACGACGTCAAAGGACATAAGCGTATCTTCTTTGACGCCCCTGAAGAGCTCTATGACCTGCTGGTCTTCATTGGTGCCGCGGGGCGGTATGTGGTCAAGGCGGTGTATGCAAAGGACGGCGAGATCGCTTCTGTCTCGTCAACCCAGCGACTTGCACTAATCGCCGGCAAATATGTGGGCAAGGATGACCCCGTGTGTGCGGTGCGCTGCCAGGGGATTTTCCCGGCTGTGGGGGAGGCTTTGGAGCCTTTCACCATGCCCCACATTGTTGAAGGCTGGATGCGCGGGTCCCATTACGGCCCCTTAATGCCCGTACCGGTGCGTCATGCCACACCCAGCCGCTTCGACGGCCCCCCACGCGTGATTGCCGCGGGCTTCCAACTGGCCGGCGGCCGCCTGATCGGCCCCCGCGATATGTTTGATGACCCTGGCTTCAACGAGGCTCGCCGGTCATGCAACGTCTTAGCCGATCAAATGCGCCGCCACGGGCCGTTTGAGCCGCATCGCCTGCCGATGGATGCGATGGAGTACACAACCCTCCCACAGGTGATGAAGAAACTGGGGGATCGCTGGGAGGAGTTGCCGGAGTAGACAAATGCGGAGTGCGGAATTGAGGAATTGAGGAATTCAGGGATTGGGGAATTGAGGAATTCGGACCTTGAACTTTAGGCGCTTCCCGCCTGCCATCGCCAGGTACACCGGGTAGCTTCAATGCTGGCTAATCCTAAGATGCGCACGGGCAAGATCGGTAGGCTTTGTGGAGAGAGGAGTAGACCTTGGAAATTACTTTATATGATACAGTCTTTCCTGACTTGAATTTGCTGAGACAGGGCAAGGTGAGGGACATATATGATCTGGGGGATGCCCTGTTAATGGTTGCCACAGACCGCATCTCCGCCTTTGATGTGGTGATGCCGAGTCCCATCCCGGGAAAAGGTCGCATCCTGACCCAGATGTCAAGGTTCTGGTTTGAAATGATGGAAGGTCTCATTCCGAATCATTTTATCACTGCTGATGTGAAGCGGTTTCCGGAGGCATGTCATCCATACATTGATATCATAAGGGATCGGAGCATGCTGGTTCGCAAGGCAGAGCCCCTTTCAGCAGAATGCATCGTTCGAGGATATCTTTCTGGTTCTGGCTGGAAGTCGTATCTGGAATCTGGAAGAATCTGCGGGATGAGACTTCCCCAAGGTTTGCAAGAATCCGACCGGCTCCCGGAGCCTTTGTTTACTCCCTCGACCAAGGCGGATATCGGAGCACATGATGAAAATATTTCCTTTGAACAAGTCGAAAATATGGTGGGCAAGGATCTGTCTGCCCGGCTCAGGGATGTTAGCATGGCCATCTACGAAAGGGCGGTGGAGTTTGCTGAATCCCGCGGCATTATAATAGCAGACACCAAGTTTGAGTTTGGTCTGA
Organism: Deltaproteobacteria bacterium; assembly: GCA_019307135.1. GTDB lineage: Bacteria > Desulfobacterota > Desulfobacteria > Desulfobacterales. The sequence continues at coordinate 12,492 of JAFDKF010000004.1, read as the reverse complement.
TCAACGGGGGACTGGCCTTGATCGATGAGATCCTTACCCCTGATTCATCCCGCTTTTGGCCCAAAGACACCTATCGCCCAGGCGGACCTCAGAAGAGCTTTGATAAGCAATACGTGCGAGATTACCTTCTTTCACTTGACTGGAACCAAAGGCCGCCTGCACCCAAACTCCCGCCGGAGGTTGTTGAAAACACCCGCAGAAAATATGAGGAGGCCCTGCGCAGATTGACGGGAACGTAGCTGACGCGCGGCATGATTGGAATATGTGAATATTCTTTTTCGGCCAATTACTGTTGACGCATGATTTGGGATAAATTCGAAATCCGAATATCGAAATCCGAAACAAATTCGAAATTCAAAATTCCAATCACCAAAACCTCATGCCGTTTTCTGCAGTATTGCCCCGAAAATTTTCATAAGCTCCTTTTGTTTATGATTTTGTGCTTTGGTCATTTGTATTTGTTTCGTGCTTCGGATTTCGTATTTCGAAATTAATTCCATTTTGTCATATTACCGGCTACGTACCGGAATTTACTAGATCTCGACGATTCTTATCAAAATGAAATATACAGACAAGGTCATCTCCATTTCCGAAATCGACACAAAAGATGACACGTGCCGCTTGAGTCTCCGTACCGACCCGTACGCACTGGTTGACTCTATTCAGGCTGTTGGTCTTATTAATCCACCGGTTTTGAGACAGCGGCAGGATTTGAAGTATCAAATCGTATGCGGTTTTCGTCGGATCATGGCGTGCAAGGCCCTGGGGTGGCATGAAATCAAGGCGCGGGTCCTGAAGGGAAGTTCCACAGAGATAGACTGCCTCAAGCTATCGATATTTGATAACCGATCTCATCGTCAATTAAACGTTGTCGAACAGGCACAAGGGATTCAAAAGCTCTCTCCCCACCTACCTTGCCGAAACCGCCTTCAGATGCTGTCCTCAGTGCTCGGATTTCCCAAAAACCAGAAGGTGTTTAAGAAGATAGGGTCTTTGTCCCGGCTTCCGGGAGCCATCCAGGCAGGTGTGATGGATGAAACCGTCTCCTTTGAAGCAGCAGTCGATTTGAGTGAATTTTCCAGAGAAGATGCCTTGTCTTTCTTTGAACTTTTCAAGGTGCTTAAGCTTAGCCAGAACAAACAAAGAGAGGTCATCACACTGGTTCGGGAGATCGCGATTCGCGAAGACCTTAAGCCCGCAGAGATCCTACAATCCAAGGAGATCAGAACCATACTGGATCGGGCTGAGTTGAATCGTAACGAGAAGGGTTCGAAGGTTAGGGCCCATCTGAAACAGCGCCGGTTTCCAACGCTGACGGAAGCAGAAAAAAGGTTTTCAAAAGAACTAAAGGCCCTGAAGCTGAACGAACACGTGCATATGACGGCACCCCCTTATTTTGAAGGGGGCCCTCATACGCTGCGCATGACCTTCAAGGGCATGAAAGATTTTGACGAACGCCGCAAGACCCTCGATGCCATGGCCAAAAACCCCGCCCTGAAAAGGCTCTTGGAACCTTTTTGACAAGTGAGCTAAGTCGAATGGTTGAGTAGTTGAGTAGTTGAGTAGTTGAATGGTTATTTCGAAAACAACTTAACCACTCAACCGCGAATGGTACGGGGCTATCTACACCAAAAACACCATTTTGGGATGATTCCCCACCTTGTGATATGAACGAAGATATTTGCGTGGCGTGGGGCCAGAGAAAAGCCCAGGGAAGCTCGGCAGTTGCTCGGTCCTCGTTAATGAGGGCATGCTACCTTCCGTAGCGTGGGGGCTCCGTCCCCCACAACAAGTGCCCCGCGGAGGGGGCACGCTACGACCTTTAGGCACTTTATACCCATGATTTCAAGGCTGTACATCGATGAAGCGGTCAAGCACCATCCTGCTGTTGGTACTGTGCAACAATCCCTCCCGGCCGTTCCGGTCTCGGTTGTGCCTGACGCGGCGAAGGTCTATGAAGCCCTAACTGCTATGCAAGACCCCATAGCCGCAGGAAAACGTGTGCTCTTTCTTACCCGCAATAAGGGGCCTTTCCTGAAAAAATGTCCTGGTACTAAATCGTATATCTGTTGCGGGTACCAGATTCTTCATATCGGAACCTACTGCACCATGGACTGTGCCTACTGCATACTACAGGCCTACTTTCACCCTCCGGTCTTGCAGTATTTTGTGAATCAAGAGAGGCTATTTAAGGAACTGGACGATCTTGTTCGATCCAGGAGACCACCATTTCATCGGATTGGCACCGGGGAGTTTACCGACAGCCTGATATGGGAGCCATGGACTGAACTTTCAAGCGCCCTGGTTCCCTACTTTGCCCAACAGGACAGAGTCGTGTTGGAATTGAAAACCAAGACAACGGCAGTTGAAAATCTCAGGGGCCTGGAGCATAATAAAAAGACGATTGTAGCCTGGTCCCTCAATTCCCCGGCCATTATCCGCACTGAGGAGCGCGCCACCGCCAGTATGCGGGCCCGTCTGAAGGCTGCCGTCCAGTGTGAGGCATGGGGGTATCCCCTGGCATTTCATTTTGATCCTTTGATCTTGTACGAGGGCTGGGAAAAGGATTATAGAAGGTTAGTGAGAGAGCTTTTTGCAAGTGTATCGGCCCAAAACATTGTCTGGATCAGTCTTGGCTCCTTTCGTTTTATGCCATCCTTAAAACCGATCATCCGGAAACGATTTCAAAGATCGAGGATCATTTACGGTGAGTTTATCCCGGGTATGGATGGCAAAATGAGATATTTCAAGCCCCTGCGCATCGAGCTCTATCGAAAAATGGCAGCATGGATCAGGGAGCTGGCCCCTGATGTGATGCTCTATTTTTGTATGGAGGACCAGGAGGTATGGGAACGGGCCCTGGGTTTCGTACCCGAAGATCGCGGCGGATTATCGAGAATGCTGGATGAAAGTGCCGCACGGCATTGTGGGGTAGACATTGATCATTGGTCAATAACGGAGTGCCTAAAGTGAGCTAAAGTGAGCTAAAGTGCCTAAAGTTAAAGGAATGAAAGCAATTCTAAGAAAACTATTACGATGCGTGCTGTCCGTCTCACCTTTTTTGTTATTCCGCATTCCGCATTCCGCATTCCGAAATCGGATTGGACTGCCATGAAAGCAAAAGTTCGATTTACATATACAATACTTGTGGTCTCTTTATTGACCCTTTCCTGGCCTTATGGTGCTGCTTTGGCGGATTCGCTTCACCAGGTGCGGTGGGTGGACGATGGGGATACCGTTGTGCTTGCTGATGGCAGACGGGTCAGATATGTGGGGATCAACGCTCCGGAGGTGGCCCACGAAGACAGACCTGCGGAAAGGTTTGGCCCAGAGGCCAGAGATCTTAACCGGAAATTGGTATTCAAAAAGAAGGTCCGTCTCGAGTTCGACCGGGAAAAACAGGATCAGTATGGCCGTGTGCTGGCCTATCTCTTTTTGCAGGACAGCACCTTTGTTAATGCTGAGTTGCTAAAAGGCGGCTATGCCTACTATCTGTTTCGCAGGCCCAACACTAAATACGATTCACTACTACTTCGTCTCCAGCGGGAAGCCATGGCAAAAAGGGTGGGAATGTGGAAGAGGTTCCCTGATCAAAGAGGCCCATACCTTGGGAATCGCCATTCAAGACGCTTCCACCAGATGACGTGTCCTTTTGGGAAAGCCACCGCTCCCAAACACCGAATCACCTTCAAAACCAAATACGACGCCTTTTGGGCGGGCTACAGTCCGTGCAAAAGGTGCAATCCGTGATCGATTAACGGGTTCTATATTTTGCATTTCACATTTTCGATTTCGGATTTTAATCCGCAGATTACGCAGATTACACAGATTTTCGTGAATTGTTGGGTTTAATTCCCCGAAGCTTGCTTCGTTTAAATTGTAAAAATCAGATGCGCAATACCCCGCAGCTTGCTGCGGGGTAGTTCGTTTCCGCAATCCGCAATCCGCAATCCTATAGGTCACTCTTTACTCTTGGTCTGTTCTATGATCTTCTGGATAATTTGGGCCGGGACTTCCTCGTAATGGTCAAACTCTGTCGTAAAGGCCCCCCTACCACCGGTCATAGAGGTGAGATCAGGGGCATAGCTCAAAATCTCGGCCATGGGTACCCGGGCGCGGATGACCTGTCTTTTGCCCTTGGCATCCACACCCAGGACTCTCCCCCGCCTGCTATTCAGATCCCCTATGACATCGCCCATGTAGTCCTCGGGCACAGTGACGCTCAGGTTCATGATCGGCTCAAGCAGGATAGGGTTGGCTTCCTGGAAGCCTTTCTTGAAACACATAGATGCGGCAATCTTGAATGCCATTTCAGAAGAGTCCACATCGTGGGACTTCCCATCATAGAAGCGGACCTTTACATCCACAACCGGAAAACCAGCGAGCACTCCGGACTGCATGGCCTCAACAAGACCCTTTTCCACTGCCGGCACAAAGTTGCGGGGTACGTTCATACCCGTTAGTGCCTGGTCGAACTCAAAGCCTTTTCCCTCTTCAAGGGGAAATATATCGAAATGTACCTCGGCAAACTGACCTCTTCCACCTGACTGCTTCTTGTGCCGGTATATTACTCCCTTAACCGACTGCTTGATAGTCTCCCTGTAAGGAATCTTGGGGGCTTTCAGGTTCACTTCCACACCGAACTTGCGCTTGAGTTTATCGACAATGGTTTCCAGGTGGATATGACCCATACCCGAGATGATAATCTCCCTGGTTTGCTGGTTCCGGTCCAGCCTGAGGGTGGGATCCTCCTCCAGCAACCGGGAAAGGGAAGTAAATACCTTATCCTCATCCTTCTTGGACCTGGGCTGTATGGCGTAGGACATGAGGGCCGGCAAGGGTTCAACACTTTCAAAGCGTATCTTGTTGGACTCATCACACAGGCTGTCACCTGTGGCCGTTTCTTTCAGCTTGGCAACAGCCACGATATCACCTGGACCTGCCTGGGGAATAGCCTCCTGCTCCCTGCCACCCATCTGAAAGAGTTGTCCATATCGCTCCCTGGTTTTCTTGGTTGCATTATAGAACGACCCGTCTGCCCGCATGGTTCCGGAATAGACCCTGAAGATATTGAGTCTTCCGGTGTACGGGTCGGCAATCGTCTTAAAAACCAGGGCAGAAAAGGGCTCATCCAGAGCAGGACGCCGTTCCGTCCTGTCTCCTGTATTAGGGTCTATGCCAACCTTTGGACCACGGTCAAGGGGAGACGGGAAACAATCATTGATGAAATCCATCAAGCGATCGATGCCAATATTCCTGGTTGCTGAACCGCACAGCACCGGCACAAAGGCACGGCCAAGGGTGCCGGCGCGAAGCCCCTGCATGAGATCTTCATCCGTAAGGGGATGACCGTCCAGATATTTTTCCAGGAGTGCATCATCCGCTTCAGCGATGTTTTCAATCAGGGCCTCCCGCTCGGTTGCCACCTGGTCTTGCATTTCCGCGGGAATCTCCACGACCTTGGGTTTCCCATCTGCTTCGTAAAAATATGCCTTTTGGCTGATAAAATCGACGACTCCCTTGAAGTTTTCTTCCGCACCTATAGGCAATTGTAAGAGAATCGGTTTTGGCGTGAAGGTCCCGGCCACATCCTTTAGAGTTCCGAAAAAGTCGGCTCGATCCCGATCCATCTTGTTGATAAAAACCACCCTTGGCATCTCGAGTTGGTCTGCAAATTCCCAGGCCTGTTCGGTTTGCACCTTCACCCCGTCGATTGCCTCCACCACTACAATAGCGCCATCAGCCGCCTGGAGGCAGGACCGGGCATCTGAGAAGAAGTTGGCGTCTCCGGGGGTATCAATGATGTTTACCTTGTGTTTTTTCCAGGTATACTGATGGAAGGCCGTGCTGATGCTTGCGTGTCGCCGCACTTCTTCAGGCTCAAAATCCATTACGCTGTTGCCCTCATCCACACTTCCCAAACGCTTGGTAACCCCAGCGTCAAAGAGTAAGGTTTCGGATAGGGAGGTCTTCCCTGCTCCCCCATGTCCAACCAGTCCGACGTTTCTCAATTCCTTGACAGATTCACTCATGAAAACTCCTCTCTAATCCTTAGTCAAATTGCCATCACCCTCTGGAGCTAACTCCCAAGGTCAACGAAAGAAAGGTAACCCTGAGCCGACTTCGCCATAGTAGCCGCAGGCTACGGCGGCTGAAACGGTGAACCCTGAACCTGTGAACGCCTACGTATTAACTTTAGGCTCTTACTTATTAATTATACCTATATTTTGGACAAGAAAAAATCAACCCCAAAATTACGGTGGTATCAGTCGATTGTTACTCCGCAATCCCCCTTTTTCAAAGGGGACCCCATAGCTCAGCTTTAGTAAAGGGGGATGGGGGGTAGTTCATTGGTGTTGCAAAGCGTCAATAACCTGACACATTGCCATACCGCGAATCGAACCAATATTCCCCGCCTGCCACCCGCCTGCCACCCGCCTGCCATCGCCAGGCACACCGGGCAGCTTCAATGCTCGCACCCGCCTGCCAACGCCTGAGACAGCATTGAGCTTATGTGCCGGCACCCGCCTGCCTTCGCCAGGTACACCGGGCAGGTCAAATGCTAGCATATTTGGCAATGGCGGGCAGGTGGCAGGCGGGAGTGCTATAATTTTAATAGGTTGTAGAATTCCCAGGACATTCTAATGACTTGTCTGCAATATTGCGGCATGGTTCCTGCATATGACAAGGGGCGGTAGAGTGTTTCAGTATTGAACTTAGCTCCGCTTCGCTACGCAATTGGTCGAGTGGTCGAGTGGTCGACTAAAGTTCTTGGAATTTCAACGGGTTGTAGAAATTCCGAGACGTTCAATTATTACCACATTGATGCATTTTGTTGTGACTCCTACAGTTCTTTTTCGCAACTGTACCGATGTACAGCAAAAATGCAGAACAGAGGGAGGCTGTTATGAAACTGAGGCGGAAACCCGTTCACAAGTCAGGCAACAGGAACATGTATTGCCCTCATTATGACAAGTGTCTCGATCATGCCGTCGAACGTCGCTGGAAGTATTGGAGTTGTTCCGGGTGTCCTCATGAAGTGACACAACAACTCAGGCAGAGCGAAATTCCAACCGTTCACGACACAGACGTTTACTATCACGTGCCATCTCAGATCTTCCGAGAGGTCACGTATCCTCGGTTTACACTTTTCAAGAATGCGGGCGCCAAGAGATAAATTCTTTTGTTCGTACTTTTTGGTGTCAGGTGTACTTTTTGGTGTCGGGTGTCAGGTTTCAGGTGTCAGGTACAAAAAACACTGAAACCTGAACACTGAAACCAGGCACCAGGTGTCAGGTTTCAGGTGTCAAGAACTGAAAACGCAAGACCTGAAACCTGAAACCTGAAACCTGAAACCTGAACACTGAACACTGAACACTGAACACTGAACACTGAACACTGGTCAATAGGTGTAAACTACTTTGTGGCGAAAATGAAGGATGCCTGATTTAGCTCGTTTTGTTGTGGGATTGCGTTTGAACGACAGCAGATCAATCTATGAGGGAAAACAGTAAAAACCTGAAAGTTGCGGAGACAAGTAAGGTCCAAAACAGACAGGATGGACTTTCCAAAGGGTCTCCAAAGGTATGCGCGCTCCCCACCCGACTTGATACCGAGACGCAGATCGCAAAGGCGACTGCTAAGAAAATGAAAATACCCTTTGTGGATCCTTTGTGTACGCATATTGAGCCTGCTGCTGTTGCCCTGGTTGATCGAGATATAGCCTTCAGGCGGCAGGCATTACCTATTCGCCTTGTCAATGATATCCTTGTTGTTGCAATGGCCACTCCAGAGCAGCCAATTGCAATTAGAAGCCTTGAACTGCTTACCGGTTACAAGATTCGTCCCGCGGCTGCCCCAAGGAGTTCAATTGCCACGGCCCTGCAAGAGGTTTATAGCCAGCCTGCAAAGCATGCGAGTAAAAGCGGGCAAGGCGCTTTTATGACCACACAAATTGAGCAGCCCAAGGAAGACGAGATAAGGGCCCTTACTGTTTCCATCATCTCCAACAAGGGGGGTGTCGGAAAGACACATCTTTCCATCAACCTTGCACAAGCCCTGGCAAACACCGGAGCCAGGGTTCTGCTTATCGATGCGGATTTGGGCAATGCTGATATTTCGAACAAGCTTGGTATTTTTCCTGAACATCACCTTCTGGACTTTCTGGAGAAGAACCAACAGATGCAGGATCTTATCGTTAGTACAAGATTCAACTTCGATCTCATATGCGGCACATACGGTGAGTTCAAGCTCGCCAATTTGAACTATGCCCAGAAGATGAAATTTATCAGGCACTTTCAAAAGATAAGTCAGGGCTATGATTTTGCCATCTTTGATCTTGGCGCTGGGATTGCCCGCACAGTTCTCGATTTTGCTCTTGGAGCAGATCGCACAGTGATCATCACCACACCCCAGGACGTAATCAGCGGCTACGCATGTGCAAAGGCCGTCTTTTCCCGCTTCAAGGAGATCGAAGAGAGGCTAGAAGGGAGGCTTTCCGAGTACACACCTCAATGGACATTCTCGCCCATGCTGGTGATAAATCAGGTGAGCAATCTTGAACAGGGGTTCAAGCTCTATGACACAATCGAGAAGACTGCAGATAAAAACATTAATGCCAATGAAGACCGGTTCTGCATAAAGCCTGAATACCTGGGGGCCATACCGTACGACAGGGAGAGCCTCCGCATAACCGAGGAAAAAAAGAGGCCGTTGCTACTTGATTTTCCGTATATCAAGGCGTCTCAGTGTATACAGCACATGACGACAAAGTTCTCCAATCCCGAGAATCCCTATGACCCGAGGGTAAATTTCAGACACCCGTTCAAACGCTTTGTCGCCATACTCTCTCAAAAGATTTGAGGTAGGCGTTGACGAAATTTTTTTAAAGAGGAGGAGCGATTATGAAGAGATCATTTTTTGCTGTTGTGGTGGTAACAGGGATATTCTTGTCAGGAATGATCGGATGTGCAACCGAACAATACGTCAAAGACCAAATCGCAGCGATGGACACCAAGATTGGCGAGGTCAGGAAGAACGTGGTAGCGAACCAGACGGAGATCGCCAGTTTGAATAAATCGGCTGCAAAGCAAAACCGTCTGATTCAGAAGTATTCTAGCACAGTTCGGGAGGCGATGTCACGGGCTGAGGAGGCGCACAAGCTGGCGGAGGGCAAGTTGCTTTATGAGGCGACGATCTCAGGCGAGTCGGTTCATTTTGGTTTTGACAGAAGGAATGTTTCCGATGAAGCCAAGACGTGTCTCGATGTTTTTGCCGGAGTCGTGAAAGGGGAAAACAAGAATATCTACATCGAGATTCAAGGGCACACGGACAACATCGGGGCCGAAGAGCACAATTTGAGGCTCGGACAAGCCCGAGCCGAGGGGGTCATGCGTTACCTGCATATGGAGCACGCTATTCCACTGCACCGCATGAACGCCTTTTCCTATGGTGAATCCAAACCTGTTGCCGACAATGATACCCGCAGCAACCGGGCGAAAAACCGCCGGGTTACGATTGTCGTCATGGAATAGCAGGCAAGACAGGCTCCTGCTCGGAGATAGTTTCAGCGTGACAAGGTATTTTCAGGTGTAATGCTGGATGATGGCTTCGCACAGCCCGTCGATGGTGTAGTCCCGGGCCATAATATCGACTTTGAATCCAAGTTCTCTGGCCGTGTCTGCTGTGATCGGGCCGATGGTGGCAACAGTGACCCCTTCAATTAAGCTTCCAAACCTTTCAGGTGGAAGGAGGGCCTTAAAGTTTCTGACCGTAGACGAACTCGTAAAAGTCAGAAGGTCGATAGAGCCTTCTTCCAGGCGCTTGATCAGCACGTCTACGTTTTCGCGTGCCTCTTCAGTCTGATAGGCGGCGATTTCATCCACAACCGCACCCATTTTTCGGAGTTCTACGGGCAGCACTGGTCGCGCCTCTTTGGCGCGCGGCAGCAGCACCTTTTTTCCTTTTATAGCCTCGTTTTTAAAGTCTTCCACGATTGACTCAGCACGGTAGGTTTCCGGAACAATGTCGCTATTTAGCCCAAAATCCCGCAACCGCTTTGCAGTAGCCGGACCGATGGTTGCTGTGCGCACATCTTTTAGGGCCCGCACGTCTTTGCCTCTCGCATAGAGTCGGTCAAAAAAGAAGGAAACTCCATTGACGCTGGTCAAAACGAGCCAGTCGTAAGTGTCAAGCCGATCTATGGCAACATCCAGGGGCGCCCAGTCCTCCGGGGGTACCACGCTGATGGCCGGGCATTCGAGGCATTCAGCTCCCAGATCCGAAAGCCGCGCTACCAGCTCGCTTGCTTGTTCTCGAGTCCTCGTCACCACCACGGTTTTGCGAAACAGCGGCTTTTTTTCAAACCAGTTTAAGGCCTCCCTGAGCTTAACAACCTCGCCTACAACGATAGCGACGGGCGGCTTGAGTGCGGCTGCCTCCGCCTGCGCCACGATTGTGTCGAGGGTACCTACTAAGGTGGTTTGCTGAGGAGTGGTTCCCCATCTGACAAGGGCTACAGGGGTTTTCGGGTCACGACCGGCTGCAATCAGTTTTTCTGCAATCTTGCCCAGGTTCTTGACACCCATCAAGATGACCAGAGTCCCGGCGCCAGTGGCAAGTCTGGACCAGTCCACCGTGGAGTGCTGTTTTGTCGGGTCTTCATGACCGGTGACAAAGGCCACGCTGGCAGTATACCTTCTATGCGTAAGGGGTATGCCCGCATAGGCTGGTGCAGCTATAGCCGAGCTTATGCCGGGGACTACCTCAAAGGGAATCCTTGCTTGAGATAGGGCTTCCGCCTCCTCACCCCCTCTGCCAAAGATAAAGGGATGTCCGCCTTTAAGGCGAACAACGGTACGGCCTTCTCTTGCCTTTGAAACCATAAGCTTGTTGATCTCATCTTGGGGAAGGGCGTGACTACCCTGCCGCTTGCCAATATAGATAGTTTCGGCATCTTGCCTGGCATACTTCAAGAGCTTGGCAGACGCCAGGTGGTCATACATGATCACATCAGCCTCTTTGAGGCGCTTGCTTCCCTTCACGGTAATGAGATCCGGATCACCGGGCCCTGCACCAACGAGATAGACTTTTCCTTTCTTCATATTGCGATATAGTCTCTAAGTAGGGCTTCAGTACAAAGCGATACTGGTCACTTGTTATTAGTGAAAGTGAACTAAAGTGAGCTAAAGTGCCTAAAGTGAACTAAAGTTAAAAATCCCAATTCCTAAATTCCTAAATTCCGCAATCCTCATTCCGCATTCCGCAATCCGAAATCCGCAATGCCGATAGCTCTGCCCAGAATGTTCTCCAAGATTTCCCTGCCGCCCTTCATCAGGAGGCGGTTGGCCAGTTCCACCCCAAGCTTTTCATGTTGGTCTACAGGGCCTCTGATCGTTTCGCGAAGCAGAATAGAGCCATCTACCTCCGCCACAAGGCCTGTGAGCTCAAGCCCGTCCCCAACGAATTTTGCGCGGGCTGCGATGGGAACCTGGCATCCGCCTTCAAGCCGTCTCAGAAACGCCCGTTCGCTTTCCACGGCCAACCGCGTCTCCCTGTGATCCAGGGGCGCGATCAGGTGCTGAGTCGAGCCATCATCTTCTCTGATTTCGATTGCCAGTGCCCCCTGTCCGATGGCTGGTAGCATAATTGCCTCGGGAAGATATTCTGTAATGCGAGCTTCCAATCCAAGCCTTTTGACACCAGCCGCTGCCACGATAATGGCATCGAGACCCTCTGTTTCGAGTTTTCTTATGCGGGTGTCGAGGTTCCCTCTCAAGGGGTGCACTGTGACGTCCGGTCTGACATGTCGAACCTGGGCCCCGCGCCTGAGGCTGCTGCTTCCAATGCGAGCGCCTCTTGGCAGGTCTTCAAAGGAGTGACCGTTCCTTGAAATCATAATATCCAGTGGATTTTCCCGTTCGGGCATGGCGCCAATGCAAAGACCAGGCGGGATCTCGGCCGGCATGTCCTTCATGCTGTGGACGGCAAGATCGATCCGGCTGTCTAACAGAGCTGTTTCAATCTCCTTTACAAAGAGCCCCTTTCCCCCGACCCGTGCAAGGGGCACATCCGTGATCTTGTCCCCCGTGGTCTTGATTTTTACGATCTCAGCTTCGTACTGGGGATGGAGAGCAAGGAGTTGGGAGCGGACCCACTTAGCCTGCCAGGCAAGCGGGCTTCCTCGTGTGCCAATTCTAATTGTTTTCATCATCACCTAAAGTTCAGGGTTCAGGGTTCACGGTTCAAAGGTTATAGTCTATTTACAAGGGTTCACGGTTCAAAGGTTATAGTCTATTTACAAGGGTTCACGGTTCACGGTTTTAACCTCTGAACGTTGAACCGCTGAACCGCTGAACCTTACTACTTGACGCGTTATCTTTTTCAGCCGTCGTAGCTAAAGCTACTTTGGCGAAGTCGGCTTGCTAACAGCCAGTTAGGCCTGCCCTGGCGCGACATCCCAAGATGATTTTGGTGCCCATGTAGTCCCGGCCC
>JAFDKF010000059.1 GCA_019307135.1 Deltaproteobacteria bacterium | reverse complement strand
AAACAATTGGATGGTACATGGGAAGAGTTTGAGGATAAACCTAAAACAATTGCTCCTGTTTATATGTGTTGGCCTGTTGGCAGCAACAATAACCCTGGCTCTTTGTTGGTGGTTAGTCCCACTGCCATAGACCTGAGGACCAGCTGTGAATTAGTCCTGCAGCTTTGATACAAGGATGAGGAAACAGGTCAAGAATGGACGAACAGAAAAGGTGCTTGCGCAAGAAAAGTGGCGGAACATGTTGGGGACGCATGTCCGCTTTAAACAAAGAAGGGAAAAGCCAATGGTACAGTGGAAAAAGTCAGGTCACAGTTGCCCGCGGTGCAAACAGGAGACAGAGGTCTTGGTAGGCACAATGGGTGACCACAACGGCGTTTCTTCTGCTGAAAGATGTTGGAGGTGTGGATGGGTTGCAGGGCTTGATCAGGAGAAGGACGCTAACAAAACCAAGGAATCTCTTCCAGGTAAAGAGGACGGGGGCTCAGGGGGCTATCATCCGGTCAATGGTCTCAGATATTGATGCAGGGACCGCAGCAATTTTCTATCCTCCACGTGGGAACATGAGCAAACCCATACACACATGAACACGCAAATGAGGCACACCAAATTCTTCGCCGTGTTGACCATCGAGAAGAAAGAATACTTTGTGTATTAAGTGCAAGGAACAGCAGGAATATGAAGAGAAAATCCGGGGATTGTAACCGACATCCCATGAAATCATCCCCGATCAGAATTTCTGGGCCAGCTCAGATGTAACGGACGGCGCTATCCTCACCCGCAAAGGGAGGCAACTATTGTTGATTTGGACGTTTAGTAGCGGCTTGACAAACAGGCTTGAAACAGATATTGAATTGGGCCATGTGGTATCTGGAGTGTTTGGATCTGCCCGCCAATTGATGGTCATGCCCCTCATGGATTGCTAATTACATGTTATTGCTTCCTAAATGTTAACCGTGGCTCTCCTCTCGAGTGCCCTTCTCCGTCCTGCACATACAATTTGGCATGGCTGTCAGCTCAGGCCCCAACTTCTGGCAACAGCCGGGGCCGTCCTGTGAATGGCGCTGGTTTGTGCCAATCGGCGTTTACAAAATGTTGATCTGTTGTGGTAGTGAGTTCGCGTGGATCTCATAATATGAAGAAGGGAGGTTGACAACTGATGCATAACATTAGGATCGGTATTATTGGAGTAGGGAATTGCGCCAGTTCATTGGTTCAGGGAATCAATTATTACAGACATAAGGATAGCGAAGACGCCATAGGTCTGATGCATTGGGAGATCGGCGGATACAAACCGTGCGACATCGAGGTGGTGTCAGCGTTTGACATCGACAAGCGAAAAGTTGGCAAGGACACAGCCGAGGCCATCTTTGCTGAACCCAATTGCACCACGGTATTTTACAAGGATGTTCGGAAAATCGGCATCCGTGTACGAATGGGGAAGATTATGGACGGTTTCTCCGAACATATGCGGGACTACGACGACAAATACACCTTTGTCCTGGCTGATGAGCCGGAACCTGACATGGGAGAAGTTGTCCGGGTTCTCAAGGAATCGGGAACAGAGATTCTGTTGAACTACCTTCCGGTCGGATCTGAGGAGGCCACCCGGTTCTATGCGGAGTGCGCCCTGGAGGCCGGGGTTGCCTTTGTAAATAACATGCCTGTATTCATAGCCAGCGATCCTGCCTGGGCCAAGCGTTTCGAGGAGAAGAACATCCCCATCATTGGCGACGACATCAAGGCCCAGCTTGGAGCCACCATTACCCATCGCACCCTGACCGATCTATTCAAGAAAAGGGGTGTCAAGCTGGAACGTACCTACCAGCTCAATACGGGCGGCAACACCGACTTTCTAAATATGCTGAATCGCATCCGTCTTCTCTCCAAGAAAGAGTCGAAAACAGAGGCTGTCCAGTCGGTTGCGGCCAAACGGCTGGATGACGGTGCCCATGAACCTGGAGTTGCGCCTTTCAGTGGAGGATTCCCCCAATTCCGCCGGTATTGTCATTGACGCCATCCGCTGTGGCAAGCTGGCGCTGGACCGGAGTGAGGGCGGCGTCCTCAACGGACCGTCAGCCTATTTCATGAAACACCCGGCCCGGCAATACACCGATGATGAAGCCTATCGGATGACCGAGGCCTTTATCAACGAAACCTGGGGAAAGAAGCCGGATGAAATGCTTGATTATCGCCGCCGGCAAAGGCAGCAGGCTGTGGCCGAAGGGTAAAAGCAAACCCCTCATCTCCATCCTGGGAGTACCCCTCATTGAGCGGGTCATCCGCTCTGCCATGCAGGCTGAAATCGACGATTTTTATGTAGTGAGCGGCTACCAGGGGGACCGTGTGCGTCATTTCCTGGACCGCTTGGCTCGACGCTGCCGCATAAAAATCACTCACATCATCAACCACGACTGGGAACAGGGCAACGGGCTATCAGTGCTCAAGGCCAGGGAACACCTGGGCGGCCCCTTCCTCCTGTTAATGGGTGATCATCTGTTCGATCCTGCCATCCTGCGCGATCTGGCGAGCAAGCCGCTGCCCGACGGGGAGATCACCCTGGCCGTGGACTCCGACACGGCCAACTCTCTCATCAACATGGACGATGTCACGCGGGTGAGGTCGGAAAGCCGCAAGGTGCGTGACATTGGCAAGGGCCTTGGGGCATTCGACGGCTTTGATACCGGTATTTTTCTTTGTACCCCTGCGCTGTTTGAGGCGTTAGAACGAAGCGCGGCCAAACACGGTGATAGCAGCCTGACAGGTGGTGTGCGCTGCCTGGCCGCTGAAGGCAAGGTGAATGTCTTTGACATCGGAGGCGGGTTCTGGCTGGACGTTGATGATCCAAAGGACCTGGCCAGGGCGGAGTGCGCCCTGCTGGACCAAATGCGGGACAAGCCGAACGACGGCCCGGTTTCCAGGTACATCAACCGTCCAGTATCGGTAAAGATCTCCCGCCACCTAACCCGACTACCAGTAACGCCCGACCAGATATCGCTGGTCTCATTTCTCTGTTCCCTCATTGCCGCAGGGCTTCTTGCCCTTGGCGGCTATCCTGCCCTTCTAACTGGCGGCATGCTTGCCCAGTTCGCCTCCATAATAGACGGCTGCGACGGCGAGGTGGCGAGGCTGAAGTACTGTGAAAGCGATTTCGGCGGTTGGTTCGACGCGGTACTGGATCGCTATGCCGATGCCTTCCTGTTGTTCGGGCTAACGTGGCATGCCTGTGGCCGGGGAGCTGATGGGATTGTCCTCCTTATAGGTTTTCTGGCGATTATCGGCTCGTTCATGCTGAGCTACACCGCCGACAAACACGACAGTCTCATGCGTGCCCGCATTGCTGGCAGCAGCAGCCTGCGCATTGGCCGCGATATCCGGGTGTTCCTGATCTTTCTAGGTGCCCTCTTTAACCAGCCTTTTTGGGCTCTGCTAATCATTGCCGCTATGATGAACGCAGAAACTGTTCGTAGAGTGATTGTGTGTCGTGGGCACAGGTAGCATCGAGTGCACGAAGCAAAGGATCAGGGCGGTTGTGGCCGGGTCCTCGGTTCCGGAAGACGCTCGGCACGCAGAAAACACCCTTGACTGGCTACTGAGGCTCAAACCCGACGCTGATGAGGCCCTGCAGATTGCCGCACTGGGACATGATATCGAGCGAGCTATCGAAGCTCGCAAGGTAAAGCAAGCCGATTTTGCTGACTATGACGGCTTCAAAGCCGCCCACGCACGGAATAGCGCGGAGATTCTCAAGGAAATTATGGAAGATTGTGGAGTACCACAGGATCTGGCCAGCGAGGTGTACTCACTTGTCTGCCGGCACGAGACCGGGGGCCACCCGCACGCCGACCTTATCAAGGACGCGGATAGCATCTCTTTCTTTGAGGTTAACCTGCCTCTTTATTACAAGCGCCACAGCCGTAAGGAAGTGTTACAGCGTTGTGTTTGGGGTTACCACAGGCTTTCTGAGAGGATGCAGCAGGTCGCACAAACGCTTTCGTACGACAATGCTGAACTCAGTGCCCTGCTAAAGGAGGCGATACGGAAGGCTTCTGGGTGTTCTCATGGGGAGGTTTCTTCCAATGGAGGATAAATCACAGTCCCTTATATGCTGCCCTCTGATGATAGATCCTTTAGGGGCTTCTAAAATAGTCCTTTGTATTCCTTAGCATACATCCATCCTGACCAAACTGTGGCGGCTAATATGACCGACATGATGAGATTGGCAATCAGTGGTAGCCTGAGGCTTACTTCGGGACTGTAATCGCCGGAAGGGATCATAAAGAGCAGGATACTGCCACCTACCATTTGCACCAAGGTCTTTATTTTCCCCCATCGGTTAGCCGGGATAACGGCACCTATCTGCTGAGAGGCTATGGCCCTGAGCCCGGTGATCGTAACCTCTCTACCGACGATAATGATGGCCATCCACGCAGCCACGATCTGATACTTTACCATAACGATAAAAGCGCTCATGGTGAGCAGTTTATCGGCTAAGGGGTCAAGAAAAGTCCCCAGAACACTGACCTCGTTGCGGCTTCGAGCAAAGTATCCGTCCAAGGGGTCTGTGGCACAGGCTATCACGAAGATTGAAGCAGCGACAAACCTGGCCCAAGTGGCATCAGGAATGGTGAATACAATGAAAACCGGGACAAGGATAATCCGCAACACGGTAATTTTGTTGGCAACAGTCATAACAAAAGCATCCCTATGATGCTCCGCCTTTCGGGGAAGCTAGCTTTCTTTTTTCTGGCTCGATGAACGTATTCCCTTCGTCTGGAAAACTTCCACTGTGTTCTCCCAACGTTCTCTCAATGGACTCCATTACGGCCTGGCGGTTGGCCTCGGTATCCCGGGGACGGATCTTCCAGATAAAGTTAGTGCCAATCGCTTTTCTGATTATTTCCTCAAATTGTTCACATGAGTAATCGAGTATCTTTTGCTTAAACATGAAGTACCCTCCGGACTTTGTTTTCGCTATGTTCACTTGCCACAAGTATGACCAAACTCAATGAACGCTGCTCTTATCAACTTTCGGCTGAAAAAACTGCTAACTCAATATAATGTGAGGTTTCAATCTTTCTCGGTGTAGAGTTTTCTGCCTGTAAACGGGCTGGCTTTTTGCCTATCCAAACCATACTTCTTGACGATCTCAGGATCGATGTAGACTTTTTCACCATTTATGATTATGTAGACCTTCTTGGGACTCGTCTCGGCTTTCACATCCGCATCCTCGTAATAAACAACCATCAACGACAGCCTCCTTGTTTTGATAGCATCAAGGGCCAGCTCGGTCCCAAAGGACTTTGCAACCCTGTCGAAGTTATCATTTAGACTCTGGTCAGTCAATAAAACTCCCATGGAAGGTAGGGCCACCTCAAAATGTTCTCTAACACAATGATATTGTAATCATTGTGGCGTTTCTTTGATCTGTTTATGCGCAGGACAAGCATGTTCCGTATATATTGTTGAAAAAATCGACAGGCAGGGTTTCCTAATGACGCTCGTCTATGGGACTTTGACGCGGTTTTGGGCCTTTGCCTTTAACGCATTGACATCCAAGGGCCTCTGTCCTAAGCTACCCTCACCCAAAAGGAAGTTCTCAGCACTTCGCTTTAATATCACTTAAACGGGGACATCGTGTGCTTTGCCAGCACCTCGAGGCAGATTGTTGTTTTAGCTGGAGTTATTACGGGATTTGGGATGAACATTAGGCGGGTCTTATGATTACGATTGTTACAGCTACTATCCTACTGTTATTCTTCCTGGCCTCTGCCATACGGGTCCTCAAAGAATATGAACGGGGGACCATATTCCGTTTGGGGCGGGTAATTGGCGCCAAAGGCCCTGGACTGATCATCTTGATTCCCGTGGTTGACAAGATGGTAAGGGTGAGTCTGCGTCTGATTGCCATGGATGTGGAGCCTCAGGACGTCATCACCCGGGACAACGTCTCACTTAAGGTGAATGCCGTCATCTACTTTAGAGTCATGGACCCGGTAAGGGCGATTATCGAGGTGGAAAAATACATGTATGCCACATCCCAGCTCGCCCAGACCACCCTTCGCAGTGTGTGCGGTCAGGCTGAACTGGACGAACTTCTTTCTGAGCGGGAAAAGATAAACACGCAGCTTCAGGAGATCCTGGATACCCAGACTGATCCATGGGGAATCAAGGTCTCCACCGTGGAGGTCAAGCATATCGATCTCCCACAGGAAATGCAGAGAGCCATGGCTAAGCAGGCGGAGGCAGAGCGAGAGCGACGGGCAAAGGTCATCAATGCAGAAGGAGAGTTTCAGGCAGCCGGCAGGCTGGCAGAGGCTGCTACCATTATCCGGGAACACCCCATGGCCTTGCAGTTGCGGTATTTACAGACGCTTCGGGAGATCTCGGCTGAGAGCAATTCCACAACCCTGTTTCCCATCCCCATCGACCTTTTCAAGCCTTTTCTCTCTAGATAAAATCGCGCAGCGATTTTATAACTTGAGGAGGAGTTAGCGTGGCGAGGACCCTTGTGGTGGATGACGACGAAAACATCCGCCAGGACTATATGGAGGAATTATCTGATGAGGGACATCAGGTCTCGGTTGCGGCCTCTGGGCATGAATTACTGAGGATAATTGATCTTTTTAAACCCGATGTTGTGATTTTGGACATCAAGCTTGGAAATTATGACGGCCTGGAACTGCTGAAAGAGATCCGAAATGAATACTATAACCTGCCGGTCATTTTATGTAGCGCTTACAAAACGTATAAATATGACCAAAGGTCCATAGGCGCAGATTATTATGTGCTCAAGTCATTTGACCTCTCTGAACTGAAAACAATGATAAAGAGAGCGTCGAGGCATAGCGGCCTTGTTATGTAAGCGGGATCTGAGCCAGGATTCGTTCACATGATGGGCACTTCAGCAAGATGAGAAATGCACGGCCCAATTCCGGTCATCATGTGATCTTTCCAATAGCAAACTAATACGAGCAAGCCAGGGGGTTAGTATGAAAGGCAGGAAGCTTTATGTTGGGAATCTCAGCCAGTCTATAACTAATAATGAATTGGAAGAATTGTTTGACAATTATGGTGACGTTGAGAAAGTCAACATAATTGAAGGGAAAGGCTTTGGATTTGTTGAGATGTATAGCCGATCGGAAGCTGACAGGGCAAAACAAGCATTGGACGGTTCGGAGTTGAAAGAACCTACTTTGAAAGTTAACCAAGCTCGCCCGCCCAGAGGCGGACGAAGAAGGGGTTATCGAAGATACTATCCCAATTGAGAGATAATCCGGATTTAATAGTAATATGCCAGGGACTTCATGTAGCAGCGGGAAAAAAGGGAGAACAAACGTTCCCCCAAGTTCCCAAGAGACTGCACCAACCACCACTGGACCGAAAGGCTGTAAGGAAGCACATCCGATGAACGTCCTGTTAATCTATCCCGAGTTTCCAGATACATTCTGGAGTTTCAAGCACGCACTTAAATTCATTCATAAAAAGGCCGCCTTCCCACCGCTGGGCTTGCTGACACTGGGCGCGATGCTGCCCGAAGAATGGTCTAAGCGCTTGGTTGATGTCAATGTGACAAACCTTACTGAAAAAGATCTGGTGTGGGCTGATTGCGTGTTTATCAGCGGCATGGTTGTTCAAAGAGAGTCAGCACGTGAAACCATTGCCCGGTGCAAGGAAGCGGGCCTCAAGATTGTGGCTGGTGGACCACTCTTCACGAGTGAGTACCAGGAGTTTGAGGATGTCGATCATTTCGTGCTGAATGAAGCCGAACTGACGCTGCCGCCTTTTCTGGCGGATCTGGAAGTGGGTTGCGCCAGGCGTGTCTACGAGACATCCGAGTTTTGCGACATTCGGGAGACCCCACCTCCTATGTGGGAGTTGGCCGACCTAAAACGGTATCACTCAATGAGTATCCAGTTCTCCAGAGGCTGCCCGTTCGATTGCGAGTTTTGCAATGTGACGGCGTTATTCGGGCACCGGCCACGCATCAAGACCGCCGAGCAGATTATTGCCGAATTGGATGGGCTCTACAATCTGGGATGGCGTGGGCAGGTCTTCTTCGTGGATGACAACTTCATCGGAAACAAAAGGTATCTCAAGACCCAGCTCTTGCCCGCGCTAATCGAATGGCAGAAAGACAAAAAAGGGATACCGTTTTTTACAGAAGCCTCTGTCAATCTGGCCGACGATGAGTCATTGATGGAGATGATGGTCGAGGCGGGGTTTGATACGGTCTTTATCGGGATCGAGACGCCAGATGAGAAAAGCCTGGCTGAATGCAACAAAAAACAGAACAAAAACCGTGATCTGGTCGAAGACGTAAAACACATCCAGCGAACCGGGTTGCAAGTGCAGGGAGGCTTCATCGTCGGCTTCGACAGTGACACGCATTCCATCTTCCAACGGCAAATTGATTTTATCCAGGAAAGCGGGATTGTGACGGCGATGGTCGGCCTGCTTCAGGCCCCTGCTGGCACAAGACTCTATGAACGTTTGAAACAAGAGGGCCGGCTGCTCGGTCATATGTCGGGGGATAACGTAGACGGCACAACTAACATAATTCCTATCATGGACCTTAATGCATTGCGCGAGGGATATAAGAACATAATGAGCCACATTTATTCGCATAAGCACTATTATAAGCGCGTTAAGACCTTCCTGCGAGAGTATAAAGCGCCAAAAATCGAAATCCCAATGGATTTTCAGCGCTTCTTGGCGTTCTTTCGTTCCAACGTCCGCTTGGGTATTTTTGGCAAGGAGCGATTCCAGTATTGGAGGCTCTTGTTGTGGACGCTTTTTCGTCGCCCTGAATTATTCTCACTAGCCGTCACACTGACCATTTACGGGCATCATTTCCGCAAAATTTGTGAATTACGGATTCTCTGAGAACTTGGCAGAATCGCCAATGGCCCCGCCCCATTTCCTATGATAGCCCCTATATGTGGTGTATGATTGCATACGAACCATTCGGGCTCATGGTCTAGATTAGTGGTTTTCCAAAGAACAGGGCCTTTGCCTCTACCCAAACCCTTAACCTAGAAATGCTTGTTCGCTTCAGGCCGTCTATCGTTAGTCTGTAACCACTTTAAACGCTCTACAAGTCTCGTTCGTCAGACTCCGAGGCCTTCGTAAGCATCCGTTTTGCCATCAACCACTTCATCACATCAAATTCCAGATACAGCCTGGTGGCGTTCCAGCCCTGGTTTTAGCTCCGCAAATCATGTCCCTACACTCTTCTTAGCCACGCATTTTCTTAGGCTGAAGGTTATATTGAAAGGTTGCATAGGAGTGGTTAGGCGACTTGAAACTTTTCAGGCTTGTTAAAAGAAGGGTGAGATGTTAGAAGTTCAGGTCTGAAGTGCCTAAAGTGAGATAAATCGTGATCGTTGAGCGGATGTTTGCTCGGCCTTCCTGGGGATTCAGGAGTCAGAATCGTCAAGCAGCTTGTTCGCCTCCGCAAGAATTCTGTAATGGTGAGATTCGTCAAAGGAGCCCTTCCAATATTCGTAAAACAAGATTTGAGAAATTCATTCTGACCCCTGGCTTCAAATGTGACGGTCATGCAATAAACGAAGTCTATTCTTGTAATAATTTCCTTCAGTCGTCAATTTTAGGCACTTTAGGCACTTTAGCTCACTTTAGTCACTTGCACCAATGCTCGAATGGACATTAGTTAGCTAGACAATCATGCCAAATGCCAAATTCTATATGGGAATCGATCTCGGCTCCGTCAGTCTGAACATGGTCGTTATCGATGAGGCGAGAGACATTAAGGCCGCCATATACCGGCGCATTGATGGCCGCCCATTGATCATCCTTTGCGACTGCCTTGAGGAGCTGGGCAAAGACTTTAAAACCTTTGATGGGATAATCGCTACTGGGAGCGGTCGCAAGCTTGTGGGCAATATCCTCAGGGTACCGGATGTGAATGAGATTGTCACTCAGGCCATGGCCACCAGTTATTTTTACCCTATTGCCCGTACCATCATCGAAATCGGCGGGCAGGACTCTAAACTGATCTTTCTGGATCTGGACGCGCACAGCAGGGAGCCCATTATCATAGACCATGTTCTAAATGAAGTCTGCGCTGCCGGCACAGGATCATTCCTTGATCTCCAGGCCCACCGACTCGGTATAAGCATCGAGGATTTCGGGGCCCTGGCCCTTTGCTCAAATCATCCGGCCAAAATCTCCGGCCGATGCAGTGTTTTTGCCAAGAGTGATATGGTCCACCTGCAGCAGGAGGGAACCCCCAAGGCAGATATCGTTGCAGGGCTGTGCTATGCGCTCACCCGAAATTTTATAACGAACCTTGGCAAGGGGAAGTCCTTTCCCGGGCCGATTGTCTTCCAGGGCGGGGTGGCTGCCAACCCGGGTGTGGTCAGGGCATTTGAAGACCTCTTAGACGTAGCCCCGGGGGCTCTGATCATTCCAGAGCATTTTCTTATCATGGGTGCTCTGGGTTCGGCCCTGATGGTCAGCACTGAGAGTTTTGACCAGGCCATGCCCGTAGACCGCCTGATTCAAAGTGTCCGGGCGGCCCTGGAGAAAGCGCAAGATCGTCCACGGGCGGCTCATCTGAAACCCTTGATTCCAGCAAAGGCTGATCAGGAAACCGTGGATCATTATTATGGGATCGAGCCCGCAGATTGCCTCGATGTGTTCATAGGTGTGGATGTGGGTGCAGTCAGCACGAACATCGTGCTGACTGACAGCAAGGGGCGCCTTGTGGCCAAGCAGTACTGGTACACCCGTGGAGAACCGGTTGAGACCGTGCGAGCCGGGCTTGAAGAGATGGCCCGGAGGGTGGGTTCTGGGGTGCGTGTTTGCGGCGTGGGTGTGACCGGAAGCGGGCGTTATTTTGTTGGTGATTTTGTGGGGGCAGACGTGGTGATCAATGAGATCTCGGCCCAAGCACGTGCAGCTCTCCATCTGGACCCGGAAATCGATACGGTTATTGAGATTGGGGGCCAGGACTCCAAGTACATCAGGTGTCAACAGGGGCGCGTCGTCGATTTTGAGATGAACAAGGTTTGTGCGGCAGGGACCGGCTCCTTTCTTGAAGAGCAGGCCGCTCGTCTGAGGGTCCCCATCCGGGGGGCCTTCAGTAATCTCGCCTTTGCTTCGAGGACACCGGCCGATCTTGGCGCGCGCTGTACGGTATTCATGGAGTCGGACCTCATCCATCACCAACAGGCGGGCTATAGCCTGAGCGACCTGACGGCAGGACTCTCCTATGCCATTGCCCACAACTATCTGGAGAAGGTGGTTGGCACCAAGAAGATTGGCAGGCGCATTGTATTCCAGGGGGGTGTGGCTGCCAACCAGAGTGTCACGGCTGCTTTTGAAAACATCCTGGGCAAGCCCTTGACTACCTCTGAGCATCACAATGTCACTGGCGCTCTGGGCGCGGCACTGGCGGCCAGGGTCCGTTCATCGGCCTCCACCCGTTTTGCGGGTTTTTGCTTGAAAGATCGCCCGTACGAGGTAAAGTCTTTTGAGTGCCAAAAATGTCCGAATCTTTGCCGGGTCCATCAAATCTATATTGAGGGCAGGCTTCGTTCCTATTATGGCAGCCTGTGCGGCCGGTATGAAAAAGTGTCTGATCGCGCCCTTTACAGTCACCTGCCTGATCTGTTCAGGGAACGCGATATTCGCCTCATGGAAGGCTTTGATGAGGAGACTGAAGCCGGGAAAGGTTCAGGGCCGGTCATTGGTATCCCCAGGACCTTGACGTTCTATGATTATTTTCCTTTCTGGCACGCCTTTTTCAGGACCCTGGGTCATCCCGTGGTTCTTTCAGACAGGACGAACAAGAGATTAGTTCAGGCAGGATTTTCCTATGTTCCATCGGAGACCTGCTATCCTGTGAAGACCGTTTATGGCCACATACGTGATCTCATATCCAAAGGTGCGGAGAGAGTGTTGCTGGCGTGCGAAGTGGACCACGGGGAAACCAGTAACCAGGGGCTCCAGAGTTTCAATTGTCCGTATATCCAGTCCATACCGTATATGGTACGGGCGGCTATGAGTTCTAGCGTGAGACTACTTGCACCTGTTTTGCACCGGAATCATTCTAAACAAGAGACTAATCGTGCACTCACAGCCCTGGGCAGGTCCCTCGGGCACGGTTCAAAAAGGATTAAGGAGGCCGCGGCCGCAGCCCATGAGGCCCAGCATCGCTTTGACCAGTGGCGTCGAATGCGCGGTAAGGAGATCCTTGCCTCCTTGGAGGCTGATGGGCAGGCCCTGGTCCTGCTGGGCAAGTGTCACAATATCTTTGATGAGGGCTTGAACCTGCATCTTGCCAGGAAGTTGAGGCGCACCGGGCATCTGACCATACCCTACGACATGGTTCCCCTTGATGACGTGGTACTCCCTGCCCACTATGACAATGTGGTCTGGAAGAATACCCGTGATCTTATGAAGGCCCTCGTACTGATGAAGGAGGATGAACGCCTCTTTCCGGTGCTCCTTACGAACTTTGGGTGCGGGCCGGATTCTTTTTTCATGAAATACATGGAAGTGGAGATTCCGGATAAGCCCCACCTGATCCTGGAAGTGGATGAGCACACAGGTGACGCAGGCATGGTCACACGCATTGAGGCATTTTTGGACACCCTGAGTGTACCACCCAGGCAGCTAAAGCCATCACCCTGCCCGCTCAATCTGGTGATCAAGGGAAAGCCAAGGCATCTGGACCCTTTGGACCCGAACACGGCATTGATGCGACGTCTAAAAGATCGGGTTATCTATTTTCCATACGTATCGCTTGCTTTTTCTGCTGTAGTCCAGGCCGCCATGGAGGCCATCGGCCTTGAGGCCAGAGTACTCCCCAGGCCGGATGATGAGACCGAGTACCTTGGCCGGCAGGTCACCTCCAGCAGGGAGTGTCATCCTTTCATGGTCACCTGTGGGGAATTTGTCAAGATGACCCGCCAGCCGGGGTTTGATCCGGATCGTACTGCAGTATTGATGCAGAGCTACGATGGGGCCTGCAGATTTTCTCAATATTGTATAGGACATGCCGATCTTTTCAGGCGTATGGGGCTGTCTCAGATTCCGGTCATTGCCCCCCTTACCTCTACCCGTTTCGACGAGTTCTCAGGCCTCTTCGGCCTGCGCTTCATACAGGCCCTGTGGCAAGGGTGGGTGGCCTCTGAAGTTTTGGAACGACTCCGGCTTCATGTTCGTCCGTACGAGAGAAATCCAGAAGAGACTGATCAAGTCTATGAAGCTGGTATCCGGGATATCGCCAGGGCCGTTGCACAGCCTGACGGGAGGCGATGGGGGCACAGCCCGGTGCTTGTTGCCCTGAAGCGGGCATTGAAGGCTTTGGAGGGTGTTCCTGTGGACCGATCTCAGGAGCGTCCCACCATAGGCATCGTGGGGGAATTCTACACGGTTTTAAACACCTGGGCCAATCAAGACCTTATCCGTACCCTTGAAAGACTGGGGGCTGAGGTGAAGATCCACGGGCTTACAGTTGTGAATTGCTATTCGCTCTTTTCCGGCCACTACTATGTGAGGAATCGCCTCAGAGAGAAAAAGCTGACCTCTGCCCTCTACTACCTGATGCGCAACCAGTGGGTAAAGTTCTGGACAAACCGCATGGAAGGGTGTTTGGGTCAGGAGCTTCGGCCCTTTGGCATCCTTGATGTTCCCACCATACTTAAGGAGTGCGAATCCTTCATCTATTATGACATCGATCCTATCCTGGCAACCTTAACTACCCGGGTTCGCCGCTTTGCTGCCCAAGGCATATGCGGCATCTGCAACCTGTATGTACTCAACTGCATGCTAGGCAATATCACCGTCCCTATCTTCAAAAATGCCTTGAAAGCTTATAAGGGTCTTCCTATGCTAGCGGCTGTATATGACGGCCAGAAGCAGACCAACATGCTTACCCGGATCGAAGCCTTCATGCATCAGGCCAGGCTCTATCAGGAACGAAGACAAAGTGAGCTAAAGTGCCTAAAATTGACGATTGACGATTGACGATTGACGATTGACGATTGATGATTGTATAAAAAAGGCATCCTTCATTTTCGCCATAAAGTAGTTTACACTTTTTTTCACCATCCCAGGTTTCAGGTTTCAGGTTTCAGTGTTCAGGTTTGCGGCTTACGCCTTGAGAACAGTACAGATCTCGCGTTTCTGACACCTGAAACCTGAAACCAAAGAGTAGGAACAAAAGAATTTATCTCTTGGCGCCCGCATTCTTGAAAAGTGTAAACCGAGAAATGAAGGATGCTTAAAAAAAATAAACAATCGACAATCGACAATACGAAATTGAGTCGAAAGGTCATTATTCCAAACGAACTCGGGCTGCATGCCCGGGCTGCGTCCAAGATTGCCCGATTGGCGGAGGGGGCCCGTTCTAAGGTCTATATCGTTAAGGATGGTGAGGAGGCCGACGCAAAAAGCATCCTTGACGTTATGGCCCTTTATTGTCCCTCTGGCACGGAGGTTTTGGTCAAGATAACCGATCCTGGTGACGTAAAGGCATTGAACCGCATTGCGCGACTGATTGAGACCGGTTTTGGAGAATTGTAGGGATGTTTGATACCACAGCCAGACACGTAAAGCCTGCTCTCAACTTGACGCTTCAGGGCATCGCCGGATCTCCTGGTATTGCCATTGGCAAGGCTTATCTGGTGGAGCAGGAAGATATCGATGTTGTAGAAAAACGTTTCGTGAAGCCAGAAAATATCTCTGGCGAAGTAAGGCGCTTCAAGGAGGGAGTCAAGAAGGCCCAGCAACAGCTTCAAAGTGTCATAGAGGAAGTGCCAGGGGAATTGAAGGATCATACGTATATCCTCCATGCGCATATGATGCTCTTGAAGGACAGAATGATCTATAACGGGACCATTGAGCATATTGAGCGTGAAAGCGTGAATGCGGAATGGGCCGTAAAAATAGCTGTGGACGAGGTCAAGTCGATCTTTAAGAAGATGCCGGATCCCTATTTTCGAGAAAGGGCCTCGGATATTACGCATGTCTCCAAGCTCATCCTGGGGAACTTGCTTGGCGCTGGACCTTCCAACATCTCCCATATCGACAAACGGGTCATTATCGTAGCGCACGACCTGTCTCCTGCAGAGACAACGCAGATGCCATTGGAGAAAGTAAAGGCTTTTTTAACAGATCTGGGCGGCCAAACCTCCCATACTGGCATCATTGCCAGGTCCCTTGAAATCCCGGCCGTGCTGGGATTGGGAAATGCCACACAGCTCATTATGACCGATACCCTCATCATTGTGGACGGGAGCGCTGGCGTTGTGATTGCCGATCCGGATGAGGAGACCCTCACCCGGTATCAAGAACGGAAGGACCTGTTTGAACAATATCAGGCCATGATTACCCGGTCGAGTCATTTGCCGGCAGAAACCACGGATGGATTCCACTTGACAGTCATGGCCAACATTGAAGTGTTCGAAGAGGTGGTCTCGGTCATTGACCGTGGTGGGGACGGTATTGGTTTGTATCGAACCGAGTTTCTCTACCTGAATCGACCAACACCCCCGTCGGAGCAAGAGCTTTTTGATAATTACAGGGACGTGGCTGAAATCATGGCTCCCCGCACGGTCACTATACGCACACTGGACATTGGCGGGGACAAGTTTGCCAGCGGCCTGGAATTGGCCGAAGAGATGAACCCGGCTTTAGGGCTTCGGGCCATCAGATTCAGTCTCCAGTCGCCGGAGATATTTGAGACTCAACTGCGTGCTATCCTGAGAGCGGCCAATTTGGGGAATGTGCGCATTATGTTTCCTATGATTTCCCAGGTGGACGAGGTCGTTCAGGCCAAGCAGATGCTGAACCAGGCAGCAGAGTCTCTGGAGAAAGGTGGCATACCCTTTAGCCCAAATATTGAAGTTGGGGCTATGATCGAGGTCCCCTCGGCTGTGATTATGGCCGATATCCTGGCTAAGGAGGTCGATTTTTTCAGCATCGGCACCAACGATTTGATCCAGTACTCTCTGGCCATAGATCGGGTCAACAAGCAGGTGGCCCATCTTTATCAGCCGCTTCATCCCGCAGTATTGCGCATGGTCCGGCGTGTGGTAGAGGCTGCCAAGGAAGCGGGCATTGGGGTTTATATGTGTGGTGAGATGGCAGGAGACCCTGTGAATTTGCCTGTACTTCTCGGCATGGAGCTCGATGCCATTAGCATGAACCCCATATCGATTCCTGCATTAAAGATGTTGGTGCGGATGCTATCTCTGAAGGAATCGAAGCTGTTCCTGGAGGAGGCGCTTAAACAGCCAACGACCACAGAGGTTGTGAAGCTTGTTCAGGACACCTACGGGCCATTATTTCCTAAGGCCGGTTTTTCCCAGCCGAGCCAGGATTAGTATGATGCACGGCATCAAGATTATATGCCAGAACCGCAAGGCCAGGTACGACTATTTCATCATAGATGAGTATGAGGCGGGCATGGTTCTGCTGGGTACCGAAGTGAAGTCCTTGAGGCTTGGACAGGCCAATCTGAAAGATAGCTATGCCAGGGTTCGAGGTGGTGAAGTGTTCCTTTACAACATGCACATAGGTGCCTATCCTTTTGCGGCCTACGGAAATCATGATCCTCTGCGCCCCAGGAAGCTTCTTCTGCACAAGGACGAAATCAAACGCCTCACGGGCAAAGTCGAAGAAAAAGGACAGACCCTGATACCCCTCCAGGTCTACTTCAGGGAGGGCAAGGCAAAGGTCACCCTGGCCCTTGCCAAAGGAAGACGAAAATACGACAAGCGGGATGCCATCAGGAAGCGTGAGGAAAAGCGGGAATTGGACCGGGCAAGAAGAGAAGGAAGAAACATTTGACAATTTGTCGACAATGGGTTATTTTATATTTTGTCAGTAATTTCCGGTTAGGTCTTTGCATGCGAATGCCAACTATGCTGTTCTTTGAAATTTTCTAACATGCCGATATTGCAAGTATGATTGCCGAGTTCATTTTGAATTTTGATC
>JAFDKF010000208.1 GCA_019307135.1 Deltaproteobacteria bacterium | reverse complement strand
GTGATTGACCGCGCAAACGTACTGCGTTTTGGCCGTCCTGAAAAGATGGTTTCCGACTTGCCAGTCGCTGTGCAGAGATCTGAAGAATTTCTGCCATTATCGGTATGGAAGAGTTGGAAAAAGAACCATGACTTCCTTGAACCTCGTGCCCGTGGTGAGATAGAGGGCTGGATCGAGGAATTAAATAATGGGCTTGATGATATTGGCCGGCCATTTGGATATCGTATCAACCAGGCAATCTTCAGTTATGTCGCTAATTATCCTGCAGTAAACGCTCAAAATAATCACCGATTGGCTTTTGCAGATCAAATGGAACAACGCATCTTGCCTAAGATGAGGGGGTTAGACATCGAACAAAATCGATCCTGTTTTGAAACAATCCGAGCTGTTATGGAAAAATTGGATGATAAAGAACTGGATGACGCCTTTGACAAGGCTATGCGCAAGGATGACATTTTATTCTCCTGGTATGGAGTCACCCGAAAACAAGATCAATGAAAGAAGTCAAAACCGCCATTTACCCATTTCCCTGGTCTGTTTGCGATCCGGAACAGAGAGTTGATCTTAACGCAAATACAAGGGATCACGTTGTTGAATTTCTTGGCACCCCTGTGATTCTGGCTCCACCGGGAACTCAATTATTTCTCACAGGCAAATCCATTCCTCTGCCTAAATTAGGCCCGCCCCTAATAAATAACAGAGGACAACTTTTCGAGGTACCGCATGGGTTTTTTGCCAAGACTTCTTTGCCATTGGTAGAGTTAACCTTGAGGGTGCAGTCACACAGTTCGCGGTTATCCTTTGTGGTTAGAGGAGCCATTGGTGCCCCTGAACAGAGTGAACGGGAACAAATTGAGTCACGTCAAATAAACGACGGTGTTCTTTTGCACGGGCTTATTATGTCGTGGATTGACATCATTAATGAAATTCTTGGGACACTGAGTCATGCTAAAAGCGATGGCGGTCAGCCTTCCCGCGCATGGACTGATATTGCAGCTCTTCTTTTAAAAGAAAAACAGCAGTCTGAACCGCGTATGGCGTTAATAGCTTGGATTGCTATGAGAATGACCAGAGAAGTTACCGATATTTGCATGCGGCCTCGGCGGATTTTGCTCTGCACACGACAGGCTCAAAGGATGGATCGAATTCAAGAAGTCGACGGGACCTGTCTTCGATGGCTTGCTCGTCAACCCGGGCTAACAATACCTCAGAAAGCAGGAGCTAAACAGGAACTACTTGCCATCGTCAGAAAAGGAACACACGATACCTTAGAAAATCGGATACTCAAAGATTTTCTCAAACGATGTAAACATGTGGCCTTGGACTACCTTGGCGATCAGAAGAAATTTCACCAAAGCAAACGTTACAAAACCGTTCAGGGTTTCAAGACTCTATGCGGAAGACTGCTCAGTAATTCGCCTATTTCTAATGTGCAGCCTATTGGCCGGATTGTAAAACCAAACTATGTTCTTCAGTGTGGGCAGCGTTACAGAACAATATGGGACTTATACCAACGTCTTTTGCATCAAGACCAGGAATTGGAGCTGCTGTTGCATTAACAAGCAATTCTGAGGAATCTGAATTAAAAATTTATCCTTTTACCAATTCTGAAGCAAAATTCAGGACGGAGCAGTTATGCGGCACGTGGTTGATTCCAGACTCTACGGCAGGCCCCTGTTTCTTTGAGTACGACGGAAAAACCTTTATTATAGAGCTAATTGATTCATATAACGCGGCAGAACATGAAATGTGTCACCATTTAGGCAAGTTGGGCGGACATCTTTATGCTTTAATAACCGATATAGATATCCGGAAGCAAGTCCTCATCGTTTTCTGGGCAATTCACGGAGCCGGATCTAATGCAATGCCAGATCTTAAGCAAATTGCGATGTCCGCTTCAAAAAGTTTGTTTTCCAACTATGAATCTTTAAAACAACTATATGCCGGTGTTCCACAAATAGCAGGCTGCGTTCTCGTAAGCACGCTTTCTGACATAACCAGCCCTCAAACGTCCACAGAAACGCAGCCTGCAAAGGTACAGGTTATTCAGTTACCTTCCAGGCCTGAACAATGGCATGACGCCTTAAATTATATTCAGATCTTTTTGGTCGAAGCTCTGGATCTTATCAAAGGAGGAGCATAGTGACCGGTTGGGGGTGCTCACTTGATGGCTGTTCGGATGCGATTGCCAAACCAAGTCTGGCGGGAGACTCGATAGAGATCGAGCGGAGTCATGTGGTTCCCGCATGCGCAATCATTCCAGAAAAAGCTTATGACACCTCGATGGTTGGAGAAAAGGCCGAGCTCTCCCGGATATGCAGAGGATATGCGTGGCCGCCTGAAGCCCGTTTTGAGCCCGATAATGGTTTGAGAAGACTACCGATAAGTATTGCTTGGCACCTTCTGGTTGCTGCATCTGATCGGAGAATCTTGTGGCGAGCGGGTGAATCAACTCCTTTAGCGAATATTATTGCTGATCACGTGATGAGCTTCCTTCCCGAAGGTATACGCGACATTGTTTTAGCCATTCCGAATGATTTGCATGAGTTCGGTCAGCAAGTACTCATTAGTGCTTTGAAGCGCAGAGGTTGTAAGCCTACCCTATTGTGGCGGCCTGTGGCAGCTGCTATTTCGTGGTGCAACAGATTGCCTGCTGTTGAAGCAAAAGCTATGCTAGAAAAAGATGATAGTTTAATTGTCATTCATCTTGGTGCAGATAGCTTCGAATTTGTACCTCTAAGGCTCCGTAAGATAGAGCGTAATGGAATCAAATATGTTGTGCCCCTCCGCACACGACCTCAACAAAGAAAATCTTCTGGGGGTATTTTTGTTTTGAGTTCGGCAGCGGAGGTATTGATACAAAAGCTTTACGGAAACAATGATCATGCTGCAATCTGGCAGACTTTTGCTGTTTTCCCAGAGCTTTGGAAAATTGCAAGGGGAGAATCGGAATACAATGAAAATAATGAAAGATTTATACATATAAAAAATACCTGGAACAGATGGAAACCTCAAGAATATCTCTATGACGCTCTTCAGGACGCTCAACTGAAATCAGAATGGTTAGAGGGATTGACCGCTAAGTGCTGCGATGTTGATCTTTCAAGAACATTGCCCGAGGAAAAGAGCCTAATCGAATATGTTCGAGAAAGTGTCCAGGGTGCTTTGAAACAATGCCATGGTGATGTGGTGGGAGCAATGATAACTGGGAACCTGGAGCACCTTCCCGTTAATGACTCTCAAACGTTAAAACATATCATTTTTGAGGAACTTGAAAAGGCCGACCTTGAATACAACGACTCATCGGAACCTGCTGGCACTTACATCTTTTATCCTGAACGAACAGATATTGATCTAATAGCCGAAGGTTGCCTGATATATCATGATAGGATATCAAAAAACCTACCAACCTATCTCGATACTCTTCCGAAACTTGATATAAGGGCACGCATTCTTGGAAAAGCTCAGTGGTGCTCACTCGTTAAGGATGACGTAATTGAGGGAGGTGAAACTTATGAAAATCCATCACCTCCGAAATTCGCTGTAAAACCAGGCCAAAAAGAAATTGAATTTTTTCTAATGCGAGAGGATTCCGATAAATATAGGAAATTACCATTTTTACTTCCTGAAAAGGCTGCGAATCAAATAGGCCTGGATCTTAAAGTAAAGATGAGACCTGCCCAAGGGTATGCTTCAGTAGAGGTAATACCAAGTGCAGCAAAAGCGTTCGGATCTGAACATTTGTATTTGGACTGGTCCAGAATGGAGCCATCTGAACTTCCAAAAGAACAAAAAGGTATAGGATTTCCACAATCTTTCAGCATTGAGATACACCCAAATGTCTATAATGCTGTAAAATGGATACTGAGAAAATATCTTCAGACAGGTTTCATTGATAATAAATATACTCAGATTGTGATTAGATTGAGAGATGAAATAAAGCAATTAAGGCGGGTATTATGGAATATTGGTGATAATACAGGATATAGGATTGTAAATGAAAATGGTGATTTGCCTTGTGAGATTGACACAATACTTATGTTAAATGTTAAAAATAAAATTAATAATGAAATTGAAAATGTTCTTTCTCGCCAAATGACAGAAGAAGACTCTAAAAACCTTAAGTATTTGATACAAACATCCACTTGGCTTTTCGCTGGAGCACCTGAAAACTGCTATATATATTTGCGACGGATGCTAAAAGAAAACAATATTGAGACAAAACGAAATGTTGTTCATGGAGCAGGACGTTCTTTTTTCCAAAATGAAGATATAGAACTATTTTTTAATGTTGCTGTCGATCGAATAAGATATAACCCACTTGGAACGAATAATTGGGTTCTCGCAATATCGCGGATATTACAACACAGAGATAATGCTCCGGAATGCTTAAGACGTGATCAAGCCTTATTCCTTGCCAAATTCGCCTGCGACAGAATGGATTCTCAACTTAGACAGGGTAATATCAAACAAATATTTAAAAATTCAGCGCACCTTTTTCTGTTTCTTTTACGCTGGCGCACGATTGGTGACTTCCTGGTTGAAGGGGAAGAGTCTGACCTGGGACAGCAGGCAAAGAGCATCCTTGAAAATGCTGCGGAATTATCCAGGAATAAAAAAATCAAAGGGATTTTAAAGGAAATAGCGAAATATATCGAATATGAAGGTGATACCATTATTACTGGTTTTCCAGAGGATGCGCCCTAAGAATCCTCCGAATAGATTTACCTTGGTTGAAAATGGATTTTAAGACCAAAGCAATGTTGAAGTGGGATGACGCCTGTTTCGACGCCTTGGATTTTATGAATTGAGAGGGGTTGAATTTCCCAGTTTAAGGCGAGTTAATAATCGAGGCCTGAGCTACGGGCCAAACATCCTTTGATACCAAAAACAACGAAAAACTCAGCTTAATTCAAATACTTATCCTGGCATAACCACAACCACCTGCCAAATTTTCCGAAAATATAGATGATACAAGAATAGTTTTTCTCTGGAAAAATCGGCATAATGTATATCATATGATAAATTTGCCTTGACATATTTATCATATGATATATAATGCTTTCAAAATTTTTTGCTGACGGGAGGAGGTAATTTGGTTGAACTTTCCCAACTAAATTCAGCACTTTTTTTGAAGGAATTTAAACAGTTAGTTCAAGAAGGGGGACTGTATGTCGTAAATCGCCTTGACCACCAAAAATCCCTGGCTGATTTAGGATTAACAAAGGAGGCTTGCAAAGTCGAAATACTCGGACTGTCAGTGACAGATTATTGCAAAGGGCCTCAGCCAGATAAAGATAGGCCTGATGATATTTGGGTGTTTGGGAAGGAGATCGCAGAACGGGAGGTATATATCAAGCTGAAAATTGCACAAATTGGGTCTCATAAGATTGCCAAATGTATATCATTCCATACTACTGAGCAACCACTTTATTACCCCTTTAAATAATATAAGCGGGGGGAGGTGAAAACCATGAAGCACATTTGCCCAAATTGTGAAAAACTAACCGATGTTCAACATATCAAAACTGACGAGGAGATTGCTGTTAAGGGTGAGAGGATAAATGTTCTCGTTGAATACTTTAAGTGCATGGAATGTGGTGATGAGTTTGATGACCCTAAATCAAAACATGATCCTTTGGCTCTTGCGTACAAGGAATATCGTCGCCGTCATGGAATGATGCAACCTAAAGAGATTCGGGAATTAAGGCAGAGACATGGATTAACCCAAAAGGAATTCTGTAAACTCTTAGGCTGGGGAGAAGTAACACTGAGCCGTTATGAAAATGGCGCTCTTCAGGATAATACTCATAATACTATTTTACAAATGATAAAAGATCCGCGTAATTTACTTGGCCTTGTTGAACTGCAAGGTGACTTTTTAGCCGAAGAGAAGAGAAAAAAGCTTATTATGTCGTTAGAAAATGCTGTAGAAGAAACACATTCATTTCCTTTTATTTATTCTGAACATTTCGGTAAATATGCTCCAGACATTTTAAGTGGTTTCAAGGAGCTGAACCTTAATAAGCTTTTCCAGGCTATTATTTTCTTTTGCGTTGATGGTGTCTTAAAGACAAAACTTTGCAAACTCTTGTTTTATGCGGACTTCAAACATTATAGGAATAATGCTTCTTCGATCACTGGTGTTAGGTATGTTCATCTTAAACTTGGCCCTGTGCCTGATAGATATGGATACTATTTTGCAACACTGGAAAATGAGGAAAAAGCAATTAGTGT
>JAFDKF010000207.1 GCA_019307135.1 Deltaproteobacteria bacterium | reverse complement strand
CACGGATAAAGTGATGCGATTGGCAATACGAAGAGTCTACGAGAAAACTGAAGAGTTCAAAGACCGCTACAGGTGGCGTTCAGGGGTAGAGGCTACCATGTCGGACATCTTCAGGGCAACTGCCGTCCGAAAGGCGGTGAATAATGGAAAGGCAGCCCATGGAGGGGTTCTACCCGCTCTAATGCATGCTATTTATGTTGTCAAAGAGCGTTTTTTGAATGCTTGGGGCCAATTGAGAAAAATTTTCACCCTATTTGACCACCATTATGGGCATGAGCTCATAATGGCCGCGTAAGGGCTGTCTGACTTTTTACAGGGGCATCAATATTGAAAAGGAAATAAATCAATCCCTTGTACTGGAAGTTATGCAGAATGTGGATCAATTTATGTCGGCATCCAATCGTGCTGAAAAAGCAGAATGGATTAAAGGGGCTATCGAGCGATTAGAACAAAAGCTTGGTAAAGAAAAAAGCATCAAAATCATGGAAAAATGTGGTCGTGAATGTTTCGGCCCAAAGCATAGCGAACAAGCAAAGAATTTAATGAGCGAATCGAAATCGACTGATGAATTCATAGGTAAACTCAGTAGAGGCGGTGTCAAATTCAAATTAAAAGATAAAAACACTGTAGTGGGGGAATATACCAAATGCTATTGTTCCCTGGTCAACCAAACTTCAAGACCTTTTTCAAGCAAAATCTATTGTTATTGTGGAGTAGGACATATTAAACAACAGTTTGAATCTGCATTTGGAAAACCGGTTGAAGTAGAGCTCGTGCATTCGGTAATCACAGGAGCAAAAACTTGTAATTTTTTAATTCACATTTAGATAGATAAAAATGTTTATATTTATGGTTTTTTAATACCCCGCCCGCTTGCGGCGGGGAGCTTCATTATGCTGCATTGAGTGGGAGAATCCGAGAAAGCTCTTCGTAGTAACGCTGCTCAGATTCCCATAAATCTCTTGAATCTTGAGCGCTAAGCCAAAATTCAGGGGAATTTCCAAATAGACGGGATAATCTCAACGCCATTACAGATGTTATTGCGCGTCGTTCCCTTAATAACTCATTAACTGTCTGGCGAGATACGCCTAAAGATGATGCAAGCGTAGTTGGGGTTAATCCATAGTCAGGCAAGAAATCTTCCCGCAGCATTTCCCCAGGGTGTGTGGGTGGAATTACGCGTTTAATTGTGTTTGGTATGGCCATTTGTTCGCTCCTTAATGGTAATCTGTTATTTCAACATCATACGCATCACCGTCAATGAATCGAAAGCAAATTCGCCACTGCTCAGTGATGGATATTGAAAATTGCCCTTCTCGATCTCTTTTTAGGGCATGTAAACGATTGCTTGGCGGCACCCTCAAATCATTCAGAGTTTTCGCCAAATGGATATATTCCAAACGTCGTATTGCCCTTCTAATTAAATCCGGGGGTAGGCGTTTTGATTTACCAGTAATAAAGACCTGTTGTGTTTCCTTGTCAGCGAATGTCTGAATCATTAATATGTTTGTAATGTGTCACGAGACAATTGTCAAGAGCTATTAAGTCAGAATCCAGAATAGAAAATGCAGATCTCCCAGACTGGGAAGTCAGTCCATACATCTCGGCTTTTGGGAAATTATCGTTTCAGATTTGCGCATCAATGCTCTAACTAATTGATTTATATGAGATATAACATTGTTGTCCTTTGAATAATTAAACACCTTGACATTTTCATAGATTATTCTACAATTATGTAGAGGTGATAAACATGGCTTCAGAGAATACAACACAAATATCTGCGAATATTTCCATCAATACTAAGGAAAGGATGGAAGATTATGCGAAAGCATATGGTTTAAAGAAAGCCTTCTTAATTGAGACAGCCCTGCTACACCATCTGAATGTGCTCGATGAAATCCCTCTTGATATTGTAATTCCCCCAAGAATCATAATAACGAAGGAATCAGGAGAGAAGGTGTTAAAGAGCATTCAAAACCCTCCTGAACCAACGGAAGCTATGAAGGCTCTCTTTGATGATTGAGATTAGGCTTTTACGACCGGATGATGACAGGAGTTCATTTTCTTCGGGAGCCCCGG
Source organism: Deltaproteobacteria bacterium (assembly GCA_019307135.1). Lineage (GTDB taxonomy): Bacteria > Desulfobacterota > Desulfobacteria > Desulfobacterales. The sequence continues at coordinate 2,750 of JAFDKF010000207.1, read as the reverse complement.
ATCTTGATCGTTTCTTTCGTAAATATGCAGGACAGAACCAGTTCCGACTTCATATTGGTACCACCTATATAGCCTCTCACGGTAAAGATATCGTAGGATTCATTACGATTTCTGCAACGTCTATAACCATTGAGAATCTACCAAGAACCATGCGAAAGGGTTTTCCGCGCTATCCCTTACCAGCTCTTCGAGTAGCTCGACTTGCAGTATCCCAAGACGCCCAGGGCAGAGGGATAGGCAAACGACTTCTTCGTGCTGCTTTTTCAATAGCCCAAGAAATGTCGGACCAAACCGGATGTATTGGTGTGGTCGTGGATGCCAAGGAAAATGCAGTAGCTTTTTATAAACAATACGGATTTCAACCACTCAAGGTAATAGCTGGACGGTTGCATGACCGTCCAAGCCCTTTGCCAATGTTTTTACCTCTGGGTTCTATTCAGAGGTCAACCGAACGAGGAAATGAAGACAAGCCGGGCGTCCCTCGATAGGCTGCTTGACCACATTTCACAGCTCATTATGGAATTTGAATCCCTCTGTGAATATCTCCTCAATAAAAGGGGTTCCTATGAGGAGTTTCCTTTCGGCCCCTCTGTAATTGTTTTCAAAGTCATGGGGAAAATGTTTGCCCTCATTCCTTTGGAGAAAACACCGCTACGAATAAATCTCAAATGTGATCCTGAACTTGCCTTGCACCTTCGGGCAGCATATAGTGCTATTCAGCCTGGCTATCATATGAATAAAAAACATTGGAACACTGTTGTCTTGGATGGCTCCGTTCCAAATGATGAATTATTAGCCATGATTAATGACTCGTATGACTTGGTGATTAAAAAGGGCTGAAAAAAGCAGATAAGCTCAAGATAGAAAGCTTGGACCAATAATGATTATATGAAATTAAACTAAAATATCAACGAGCTGGGGTCGGGCAAGGTAAATGATTGAAATCCCGCCAGACGTTTTCAGGGTTTAGAATCTGTTCTTGACGATATATTCTATTGGTATGTATAATAAAAAGATATAAATTTTAATAAAATCCAACATTTCATTTTCAGACTGGAGGAAGAAATGCTCCGAGCCTATTTAAAGGCGCTAATGCGTCTCAACTCTCTGAAGGTTTTCCATGGAGGATTGGACTATGAACACACCCGAAGGCAAAACCAGGGTTATGATCCTAACAGGGCATTACCGCATCACGGGTGAAATCAATCTGTTACCTGGGGCGCGTTTGACCGACTATATAGTTGATGCTAAACCATTTATCGCGTTAACTGATGTAGAGGTTACAGACCGCGACGGCCGCCGGATTCTTACAGCTTCATTCCTGAACGTCCAGCGCAACCGCATCGAAGTTATCGTACCTGAGGAACTGGTATGCACGGGCTACAAGAGGAGTGCGTGAACCTTTAAAATGCATCTAAGATTTCAATATTGAGGGTAGAAGAAATGGGGAGTCAATCGGTTCAGCTCTCTAAACTGGTTAATATGCGAAATCCCGAGAGTGTTATTGGTGAGGTGAAAGGCCTTATTGTCATGATGTTGCGCAAATTCGATTTTGAGCCCATTGAAGAGGCATTTAGAGACGTCATTAATCTCTTTTCGGGAACTTATCCAGGATACCGGAAATGCAGCAGCATGTATCATGACCTGCAACACACGACAGATACAATAATGGCAATGGCAAGGCTGATGCATGGGGCCCAAGTAAGGGGAGTCTTTCTTGACGATAGTAGTGTTACTTTAGGCTTGATAAGCGCGTTGATGCATGATGCCGGATTCATCCAGGACGCCGGCGACCAAAGCGGGACCGGTGCCAAATATACTATTGTACATATCAGTCGAAGCATAGAATTTATGAGACAATATTTCATAGAGAAGGGCTTCTCTCGGGAAGATTTCCGGCAGTGCAGAAATGCCCTTTTGTGTACAGGTCTTAATACTGAAGTCGGAAGGATCCGGTTCGAGTCAAAGGAAAACAGACTAATAGGCGAAATGCTGGGAGCTGCCGACCTTCTGGGCCAGATGGCAGATCGGACATATCTTGAGAAATTGCCCTTTCTGTTTCTTGAATTTAAAGAGGCCTGTGTTTTGGATTATGCTGATGAGTTGGATTTTCTTAAGAAGACCTTTCCTTTCTACAGGGCAACCATAAAGAGATTTGAAAATGAACTCGGCGGGGTTAACATGTTCATGAGAGACCACTTCAAGGCCCGTTGGGACATAGATAATGACCTGTATCTGGACACCATTGAGAAACAAATGGCGTATCTGCGAGCAGTTTTAGAAAGAAAAAATGGGAACCACCGTGCTTTTTTCAGGCGGGAGGGCATTATGGGAAAGCTGATCCAGCGGGAAGCTGAATTAGAGAATAGCTCTTTCTGAAGCAGCTTTCATCCTGTCAAATTTTCTCAAGCGTGGTGTATTCCATGTGAAGAAGCTTTCGCCCCACTTTCCTGAATAGTACTTCCACCTTATCATCGGAAATGAATTTTGAGACAACGCCGGGGCCAAATGCCGGATGGTTTACCCTGTCACCAACGGATATGCCACCGTATTTTTGACTTTGAGATCTTTTGAAACTATAAGGGGTTTTTCTTTTCCGCTCGCTGCCCGGCGTTTTTTCCGGAATTCCAGCAGACTCATATGAAACGATTTCTTCCGGGAGACCCTGTATAAAGGAGGACACACCGTTCATGGAACCGCTCACCGCACTGCCCCACGTGGACCAGAGAGCCGCCGACTCCCGGCCGGGA
>JAFDKF010000058.1 GCA_019307135.1 Deltaproteobacteria bacterium | reverse complement strand
GGGATTATCATGTGTTGTGCAAGAGCGATCAGCGAATTTGGAGCCGTTATTATCGTGGCCTATCACCCCATGATCGCACCGGTGATGATTTATGAACGCTTCACGGCCTATGGCCTGAAATATTCTCAGCCTGTGGCTGTCTGGCTCATACTGGTCTGCCTCGTGCTATTTCTCCTCTTGAGAATTTTCTCTCTGCCAAAAGAGAACCAAACATGATCGAGATAGAAAGCTTGCGCATTGAGCTGTCTGGTTTTGCTCTGCAAGAGATCGACCTCTCAATTAAAGACGGGGAATTCTTCACGCTTCTGGGTCCGACAGGTGCGGGAAAGACCCTGATACTGGAAGCAATTGCCGGCGTCGTTGCCATCACCAGCGGACGCATCCGGGTGAAGAAGCGGGACATTACTGATCTTCCCCCTGAGCATCGCGGCATCGGGATCGTGTACCAGGACTATGCCCTCTTCCCCCACCTCTCCGTTTTGGCAAACGTCACCTACGGCTTGAGTTACCAGAGAACTGATCCACAAGCCTCCACAAAGTGGGTGGAGTGGCTTATGGAGCGGCTGGGACTCCAGTCACTGGCTCACTGCTCCATTTCCTATCTAAGCGGCGGGGAAAAGCAGCGAGTGGCCCTTGCCCGTGCCCTGGCTGTGAATCCTTCCGTGCTGCTTCTGGATGAACCGCTCTCCGCCCTGGACCCCAATTTCCGCGAAGAGATTCGGGGCGTTCTGAAAAAACTCCACAAAGAGGTGGGAATCACCTTCTTGATGGTCAGCCACGATTTTGCCGAAGTGCTGTTCCTGGGCCAACGCACGGCCATCCTCAACCGCGGGAAAATTGAACAGACTGGCCTGGTCTCTGAAGTCTTCCAACGGCCGGCCACTCCTTTTGTGGCTGAGTTCGTGGGCATGAAAAATGTCTTCCCGGCCACCTTTAGAGACACCAAAGCCGTGGTGGATGACCTGGAGTTATACCTCCAGGGTCCACCCGAAAGAGACAAGCGCTACGTGGCCATCAGGGCTGAAGATATTGTGATAAGCAAAGAAAAGGTTTCCGGAAATGGCATTAACGTCTTTCAAGGCAAGGTATTAGAGTTGACCGATCGCGGCATCTACCACGAGGTTGCGGTCAGGACGGGAAATGTCATCTTCAGGGCAATACTCACCAGGGGTGCTCTCTTTGAAATGAAGCTCCCGGAAGGGAAAGACGTCCACATTGCGATTCGATCGTCTGCCATCCACGTCTTTTAATCCACAGATTTCGCAGATTACCCCAGTACCATCTCCCGGAGCTACGATCACTTGAAGGGCGATGCGAAATCTGTAGGGTTTAATTCCCCGCAGCTTGCTGCGATAGAAAAGATAAAACACTTATTTTGATACCCCGCGGCTTGCCGCGGGGTAGTTCATTTCGAAATATAATTCCACGTCCTTGGGGCGTGGTCAGAGTCAAATGTCTCTGCCTGCACGAATTGGCCTGCCCTGGCAGGGGCGGGGTAAACCCGCCCCTACGCTATAGGTTTTAAGAAAATCTTTTTGGGGACACAGATTTATGCAGATAAGCACAGATCATGATAATATATCAAAATCCGTGTTGATCCGTGTTCATCCGTGTCCAAATTCTTTTTCTGAAAGTGTATACGTAGGGGCGGCTTTATGCCGCCCGTTTGATTCCAGGGTCGGGGCCAGGGAGTACTGGCCTCCGGCTTGTAGAGCCTACGCCTGGAGAGAGTGATGGGTTAGAAACACCCAGCGTAAGGCGAGGGAATCAAGGCGAACGGCTTCCGGCTCGGAGAGGGAAAGATGTTTTGCCTTGCGCCTTATGCTTGCAAAAACCCCATGTAGCCCCTGACTGAATTGGCCATGAAAAATCTTTCCCTCTTTTGTGTATCAGGGTCCATGAGCTTAAAGGCCTCTAAATCAGGATCCTTTTCCAGGAGGCTATCCATACATCTCATCGTGAGATCACTAGAACCGGCTGACATCTCTTTCTGGATAATCTCTTTCCATCTCAAAACCTGAGCCCGGAACCGCTTCAGCATCTGGCGAGAGTTCGGGGCATCTCCGAAATGGGCATAGCATATGTGCTGGTCATCCAAGGCTATCAGTCTATCCAAACTCTCCAAAAAATCTTTCAGAAAGAACCTGTGAGGCGTGGCAGGGCGCAGGTAATCCGTATCCTGGACGGAGAAATAGTTACCACCAGCCTCCCCTGCAAAGAGATTTCCCCTGTAACTAAAACTGAGGTGGTGAGGAGCATGACCGGGAGTCTCAATGACGACAAGGTTTTTTATGTGTGCCTGTGTGTGGGGGATACACTTCTCCTCTTTTACGGGTTGAAGAGGACCAAAGGCTTCAGCAACCTCTCCAAGGACCTTTCGGCTGCCCTCCCATAGCTTAGAGGGATCTACGAGATGCCTCACGCCTTTATCGTGACATACTGCCCGGGCCATGGGGAAATGCTCCAGGAATTCGGCCAGTCCACCTGCGTGATCGATGTGTATATGCGTGAGGAGTATGTAATCCACCCTCTCCATGTTCATCTTCATAAGGGCCTCTATCAACTTGCCCACTGAATTGGCTGGCCCCACATCCACCACTAAATTAATATCTCCCCTGTATACCCACGAGCCGATGAAACGATCAAAACCCGGGATTTTTTGTTTAATCTCTATAAGCGTGCAATCATGCTCTTTCAACAGACGCCTCCCTGGGATCAGGCCGGCTTTTGGCCCTTCAGTTTGATACCATACACCTTGTGTTCAAAGGGATGAATCGTGGGTAGTTTTTGAAAGAGCCAGCTTTCAAAAATCTTCTTGTCGTCCTCGTGGATGACTACCTTGACAGCGGGGTTTTTGGGTTCATTGGAAAGAGAAGTTATCCCCTTTGGAGACATTGAAAAATCAGGGAGAAAGGCAAGCACGTCAATCTTTATCTTGGTGTTTGGAATGACGAAGCTTTTGTTAATATCAACAACATAGTCTTTCTGTTCATTCGTTTGTTTGTTGGCAACCTCTATTACGACAGCCTTCCATTTGCTCCGAACGTCTGGAGACACGGACACCGGGACATGGTCTTTCTTTACCCGAGGTAAAGCCGCTTTTTCCGGTTGCATCTTCTGTAGAGCTTCCATCATTTCCTTGGGGTACTCTCCTCCCATGTCAGGAGGCATCTGCTTTTTGTCCAATGAAGCCGATTCCTCAACATGCGGCCCAATGGGCGCTGCCGGCCCCTTTTGAGCCTTCTCTTTGTCCTCTTTTTTCTGGCATCCGAGACCAAACAAGACCACCCAGACGATGACCGGAACAAAAACAATCAGTGCTTTTCTAAGTGTAGCCATTATTCTGCCACCTCCATAATTTGAGTATATTACACATCAAGTGTCAAAGTTGGATCAAAAACGATTATTACCTAAAGTGATCGGTTTCAGGTTCAGGGTTCAGGGTTCAAAGGTTATAGTCTACTTTACAAGGGTTCAGGGTTCAAGGTTCAGGGTTCAGGGTTCAGGGTTGACAACCTATGAACCTATGAACTTTGAACGGTGAACTTTCTTACAAGGGTTCACGGTTCCAGGTTCACGGTTCAAAGGTTATAATCTATTGACATCCCTTATCAGAAGTCATGCCTCTGCTCTCTGACGTCTGACCTCTGATCTCTGATTTCTGACAGGGATCTTCAACCGGGAACCGTGAACGTTGAACCGCTCAACCCAGGTATTAATGTGGTATAGACCTGAATATCCCAAAACGCCTTCGGAGTCTTCTCTTATCGCATCACGCCCTTTTAGTAAAGTGTCACTGTGTAAGGCGATCGGAATTTTACCATGAAAGACCATTGTAACCGTTGACGGGTTCAATGGTTCAGAAGTTCAGGGTTCAGTTAAAAGAATAGAGGTCGGAGGTCAGAGGTCAGAGGTCAGAGGTCGGAGGTCAGAGGTCAGAGGTCAGAGGTCGGAGGTCAGAGGTCGGAGGTCAGAGGTCAGAGGTCGGAGGTCAGAGGTCGGACTTCTGATTTCTGACTTCTGACTTCTGAACGGTGAACTCTGAACCTGTGAACGCCTACCTTTGTTCTTGACATTCTCAACGTTAGGGCATAGGCTGATTACTAACTAACGAGCAGTGCGGGCAAACAATTTGATCCGCAGAATATTTAAACAGGACTCTTTGTTTGGAGATTTCCGCTATGGAATCGATATTGATCTACGATACAACACTCAGGGATGGTGCGCAGGGAGAAAAAATCAATTTTTCTGCTGAGGACAAACTCCGGATCGCCCAAAGACTCGATGCCATGGGTATGCATCATATCGAGGGAGGGTGGCCTGGCTCCAATCCCAGGGATGTACGGTTTTTTGAACTGGCCAAAAAGGCGCCCTTTAAACATGCGCGCCTTGCAGCCTTTGGGAGTACGAGGCGACAGAATACGCGTGCTGAAGAAGATCAAAACCTCATAGCCCTTCTTCAGTCCGAAACCCCTGCTGTGACTATCTTTGGCAAGAGCTGGGATCTTCATGTGAAGGAGGTCATTCGCACTACCTTGAAAGAAAACCTGGCCATGATTTATGACAGCGTGGCCCATCTTCATTCTCAGGGCCGCGAGGTCATTTATGACGCCGAACATTTTTTTGATGGCTACAAGAACAATCCAGACTATGCCACCAAGACAATAGAGGCCGCCGTTTCAGGTGGTGCCGATGTGATAGTGCTGTGTGATACAAACGGTGGGACCCTCCCTTTTGAAATACACGAGATCATGGAAAGGATATGTCCCCGTATTCCAGTAAAAGTCGGGATTCATGCCCACAACGACTGTGGTCTTGCGGTAGCGAACACCCTGGTGGCGGTCCGCGCTGGCGCTGTCATGGTTCAAGGAACTATTAACGGGTATGGAGAGCGATGTGGCAACGCTGATTTGACCTCGGTTATTCCTAACCTCCAGCTCAAGATGGGACTGTCATGTATGAGCGAGGAGAATCTGCAGCGTCTCACGGAACTGTCGCGCTACATCAGCGAGGTGGCCAATATGACCCCGTTTAACGGGCGCCCTTTTGTGGGAAAAAGCGCCTTTGCCCATAAGGGAGGCATGCATGTCAATGCCATCATGAAGACGCCAAAGGCCTATGAACACATGGAACCAGAGGTCATTGGAAATGAGCGCCGTGTGCTTATGTCCGATCTTTCTGGCAAGAGCAATGTGGATTACAAGGCCAGGGAACTGGGGATCGAGCTCGGAGGAGATGGATTTGACAGTCGGAAAATCGCCAAAGAGATAAAGCGATTGGAGCATGAAGGGTATCAGTTTGATGCAGCGGAAGGCTCTTTTGAACTCCTGTTGAAAAGGCTCACCGGGCAATTCAAACCGCTATTCCAATTGGAATCATTTCGGGTGGCCATTGAAAAGGAGAAGGACCTTCCGTGCAGGGCATACGCCACCATCAAGATTTCCGTGGGGGATCAACAAGAGATTACTGCGGCAGAGGGAAACGGCCCAGTGAGCGCCCTGGACAATGCCTTGAGAAAGGCCCTGAACAAATTTTTCCTGGTGGACTTAGAAAAAATGCACCTTGTCGATTTTAAGGTGCGAGTTATAGAGGGTCGCGACGGAACATCGGCCCGTGTGAAGGTTTTCATAGAATCCCGCGACCAAAAGCGCGTGTGGAGTACCATTGGAGTTTCTACAGATATTATTGAGGCAAGCTGGGAGGCCTTGGAGGGCAGCTTTCAATACAAACTTTCGCATACGTGAATCGAAGAAACTGATCAAGGGGCCTTTTGTCTCTCGCAGAGCCCACAGAGGCACTGAGTTTTTGAACAGATTTCCTGAGAGGGGAAATCTGCTCAACCTGCCATCCCGCTGTCGTGGGATATAGTGATAGGGCGAACACGGCATTAGCAAGATTATCAATGTCCCGAAAGGGGCTGATTGTTTGGCCTGATTTTTCCCCTCAAAAAATCAGGCCAAGGAGAAATTATCTCGGTGATCTCTGAGGGCTCGAGCGACTGGAAGGAGCGGGCGAGAGATTCTTAGCTCTTTGCGAGATATCAGGCATCGGGTGTCAAGGATCAGATATCAGCCAGAAACGATTTCCGTCGCGGCTGGAAAGCCGCTCCCACAAATTGGCCCAAATGATGATCGACTCCGGAGGAGATGAATGAAGAGCGACAGCGCAAAATCCGGTATAGAACGTGCTCCCCATCGTTCCCTGTTTAAGGCCATGGGGTATACAGATGAAGAATTGGGCAGGCCGCTGGTGGGGATTGCCAATTCGGCCAACGATATCATACCAGGACACGTGGAGCTGGATCGAATTGTCAATGCGGTGAAGGCTGGTGTCTACATGGGGGGCGGCACCCCTATCGCGTTTGGCACCATAGGGATTTGCGATGGGATCGCTATGAACCACATAGGGATGAAATACTCACTTGCAAGCCGGGAGCTGATTGCGGACTCTGTCGAGGTGATGGCCATTGCCCATGCCTTTGATGCCATGGTGATGGTCACAAACTGTGACAAGATTGTGCCTGGTATGCTGATGGCTGCAGCCCGGCTGAACCTTCCAACTATTGTGGTTAGCGGCGGGCCCATGCTGGCTGGCACCCATGACGGAAAAAAGATAGACCTTGTGAGTGTCTTTGAAGCGGTAGGGGCTTTCAGATCAGGCAAGATCGGTGAAGCGGAACTGGCGGATATCGAAGACACCGCATGCCCTACATGCGGCTCTTGTGCAGGCATGTTCACGGCCAATTCCATGAATTGTCTAACTGAGGCCATCGGGATGGGTCTTCCTGGAAACGGGACGATCCCGGCGGTCATGGCCGCTCGGACGCGCCTGGCCAAACAGGCGGGGATGAAGATCATGATGCTCCTGAAAAAGAGGATCACTCCCCGAAAAATCATGACGGAGAAGGCGTTTGCAAATGCTATGGCGGTAGATATGGCCCTGGGGTGTTCTACCAACACGGTTTTGCATTTGATGGCGATTGCAGAGGAGGCCGGCGTCAAAATCGATCTTGATGCCTTCAATCGTGTGAGTGAGAAGACACCTCACCTTTGTAATCTTAGTCCGGCAGGAAAACATCACATAGAGGATCTCGACCGGGCCGGCGGTGTGAGTGCCGTGATGAAGGAACTTTCTCGCAAAGGGCTGATCCATACCGATTGCCTGACGGTCACAGGTAGACCAGTCAAAGAAAATATTGAAGATAGCCGGATCAGAGACAAAAGCGTCATTCGTTTCCTGGAAAGGCCGTACCACAAGCAAGGGGGGCTTGCGGTGCTGTTTGGAAATCTGGCTGCTTCAGGGTGTGTGGTGAAGCAATCGGCTGTGGCCCGGCGGATGCTCCGCCACGATGGTACGGCCCGCGTGTTTGACAGCGAGGAAGAGGCCACCTCTGACATCATGGCCGGAAAGATAAAGAAGGGGGATGTTGTGATTATCCGGTATGAAGGACCCAAGGGTGGGCCTGGGATGCGGGAGATGTTGATGCCAACATCTGTCATTGCCGGTATGGGGCTTGATGCGGATGTGGCCTTGATCACTGATGGCAGGTTTTCAGGCGGAACCCGCGGGGCAGCCATAGGGCACGTCTCACCCGAGGCCATGGAGGGCGGGCCCATTGCCATTGTTGAGGATGGAGACCGCATTGCCATCGATATTCCCCAAAAGCGCATCACCTTAAAGGTTTCGGAAAAGGAGATTGAGGCAAGGCTTTCAACATGGCGCCCCCCTAAATTCAAGATAACCAAAGGATACATGGCACGATACGCTCGGGCGGTGTCGTCAGGAGGCGAGGGGGCGGTGGTGAAGTGAGTCCTATAGCATTTCGGATTTTAGATTTCGGATTTCGGATTTAATTCGCACATCATTTCGATGTTCATCAAGCTGGTTATCCGCGGCAGATTTCAGCAACCGTTCCGCCTTGGACGGATAAGACGTTAGGACCGGCGAATAGCGAATAACGATTCATGAAATCCGCAATCCGCAATCCGCAATCCGCAATCCAAAATCACTATACGGGAGGACATAGATTGAAAACACTGACAGGAGCGCAAATCATTATGGCCGTCCTTAAGGAAGAAGGTGTTGATACCATCTTTGGTTTTCCGGGCGGCGCTGTTATTGACCTTTATGACGAACTTGGCAGGACAGACATCAAGCACATCCTGGTGCGCCATGAACAGGGGGCAATCCATGCAGCAGACGGCTACGCGCGGGCAAAAAGCAGTGTGGGCGTTTGCCTGGTCACCTCCGGGCCAGGGGCTACCAACACGGTTAGCGGGATTGCCTCTGCGTATATGGATTCTATCCCGGTGGTTGTACTGACAGGCCAGGTGCCTACGGCGCTCATCGGAAACGATGCCTTCCAGGAAGTTGATATCGTAGGAATCACCCGGCCTTGCACCAAGCATAACTATCTTGTGAAACGCACGGACGACCTGGCCAGGGTGATAAAGGAAGCATTCCATATTGCGCGATCAGGCCGTCCAGGCCCTGTGCTCGTGGATCTTCCTAAAGATGTGGTCCAGGGCAAAGCAAAGTATAAGCCTTTGCCAGAACCCCGGATGGCCTCCTACCACCCCACATATCAACCCAATTTGAAACAATTGCACCGCGCTATGGCGCTGATAAAAGAAGCTAAAAAACCGGTTGTCTTTTCCGGGGGTGGGGTTATTCTTTCCGGGGCATCCAAGGAATTGACCGAGTTTGGAAAAAAGTTGAACGCCCCGGTCACCGCCTCTCTGATGGGCCTTGGCAGCTTTCCCGGGAGCCACCCTCTCTGGCTGGGAATGCTGGGGATGCACGGCACCTACCGCGCCAATATGGCCATTGGGGAATGTGATCTCCTCATAGGCATTGGCGTGCGGTTTGATGATAGAGTCACGGGCAAGGTGGCGGCCTTTGCGCCAAATGCCAGGATCATCCATATTGATATAGACCCCACTTCTATCAGCAAGAATATCCCCGTGACCATTCCCATCGTAGGGGATTGCAAAGTTTCCTTGAAGGCGCTTAACAGGCTTCTCAACGAGGAAAAGGTAAAGTTCACCAAAAAAGCCCGCAAGCCCTGGCTTGACCAGATACAAAAATGGCAAGATACCAAGCCGTTAAGATATGAACAAAAAGACAGTATCAAACCTCAATATGTGATTGAAAGGCTGTACGAACTGACAAAGGGAAAAGCCATCATTACTACTGAGGTGGGACAAAACCAGATGTGGGCAGCCCAGTATTATCACTTTGATCATCCTAATTGTTTCATTACCTCTGGCGGGCTTGGTTGTATGGGGTTCGGTCTGCCCGCTGCTATCGGAGCGCAGATGGCTTGCCCGGACAGACTCGTTGTGGATGTGGCAGGCGATGGCAGTATTCAGATGAATATCCAGGAACTGGCCACAGCCGTGCAATACGGCTTGCCGGTGAAGGTAGTTATCTTGAATAACAGGTATCTTGGCATGGTTCGCCAGTGGCAGGAACTCTTCTATAAGAAAAAGTACATGGCTACAGATATCGAACATGCGCCTGATTTTTCGAGGCTTGCCGAGGCCTACGGGGCTTTGGGCCTGAAGGCTACAAAGCCGGAAGAGGTCGATTCGGTCCTTAAGGAGGGTCTAAAGAGCCCGGGTCCTGCCATGATGGACTTCTGGGTAGCTCGTGAAGAAGGTGTGTACCCCATGGTCCCTGCAGGGGCGGCTTTAACCGAGATGCTTCTCGTCTAAAACGGAGATTACTTATGCAGAAACATACCATATCGTTGTTGGTGGACAATGAGCCGGGGGTACTTTCCCGGGTGGCGGGTCTGTTCAGTGGCCGTGGTTTCAACATAGAGAGCCTGTGTGTGGCAGAGACCCTGGACCCCGCCATTTCCCGCATAACCCTGGTCACACGAGGAGACGATGCCATTGCTGAACAGATCAACAAGCAGGCCAACAAGCTGATTAACGTGATCAAGGTGAATGACCTGACCGGGACAGAATATGTGGAGCGGGAAATGGCCTTGATCAAAGTTCAAGCCAAGGCAGATTACAGGGCGGAGATCTTGAGGATTGTGGATATATTCAGGTGTAACATCGTCGATGTGAGTCCTGCCCACTATACCATTGAAGTGACCGGCACGGCAGATAAGCTTGCAGCCATCCTGAGCCTCCTAAGACCTATGGGGGTCAAGGAGATCGCCCGCACAGGGGCCATTGCCCTGGGCCGGGAGAAAAAGTAATTTCTTGGTGAGCACACTTTCCCACTTTCTCACCTGCTCACTTTCGAGTGTAAATCACGGCTGTTGGCAATGAGAAAATCCGTGTCCGCCTGCTGCGTATTTAGTTTTGGGGAAAAGGTGTCAGGTTTCGGGTTTCAGGTGTCAGGATTGAGAAACTTAAAGAGCTGAAACCTGAACACTGACACCTGGCCATTGAACTCAATAACCAACAATCTTGATTTACACCCCTCACTTTCTGAAGTGGGATGTTCCGGCATAAATTGGTAGCCGGAGATACAAAAAGGAGAATCACTATGGCAAGGATCGACTTTGGAGGTGTTTTGGAGGATGTGGTGACTTTGGAAGAATTTCCTCTGGAGAAGGCCAAAGAGGTATTGGCCAATGAAACCGTGGCAGTACTGGGCTATGGGGTGCAGGGTCCTGCTCAGGCGTTGAATATGAAAGACAATGGGGTTTCGGTCATCGTAGGACAACGCAAGGGGGGAAAATCCTGGGAAAAGGCTATTGCGGATGGTTTTGTCCCGGGCGACACGCTCTTTTCACTCGAAGAGGCAGCCGAGCGGGCCACCGTCGTCCAGTATCTCATATCTGATGCCGGCCAGATGATGGCCTGGCCGAAGATCAAGCCGTGCCTGAAGGAGGGCGATGCCCTCTATTTCTCCCACGGGTTTTCCATTGTGTACAGCGACCAGACCGGCGTGGTTCCGCCGGACAATATTGATGTGATTCTGGTGGCCCCAAAGGGTTCCGGAAGGAATGTGCGACTGAATTTCCTGGATGGAAGCGGCATCAATGCCAGCTATGCGGTTTTCCAGGATTTCACGGGCCGGGCAAAAAACAGAACCCTTGCCCTTGGAATAGCCATCGGTTCCGGATACCTTTTCCCCACCACTTTTGAAAAGGAGGTCCATAGTGATCTTACCGGAGAACGTGGGGTTCTTATGGGCTGCCTGGAGGGTATCTTCGAGGCCCAGTATAATGTGTTGCGCAAACATGGACACAGCCCCAGCGAGGCATTTAATGAAACGGTGGAAGAGCTGACCCAGAGTCTTATTCGCCTTGTGGCTGAAAATGGGATGGACTGGATGTATGCTAACTGCAGCACCACAGCCCAGCGGGGGGCACTCGATTGGAGGCACAGATTCCGGGATGCGGTCACGCCGGTTTTTGAGGAGCTTTATGGACGTGTGGTCTCGGGAGAAGAGACCAGGATAGTGCTGGAAGCCAACAGTGCGCCGGATTATAGCGAGAGGCTCAGACAAGAACTGGACGTAATGAAGAACTCTGAGATGTGGCAGGCAGGTGCGGCCGTACGTGCGCTGAGGCCTGAAAACAGAAAAAGGTGTTGAAAGTTGCAGTGACTGGCGGCGCAGGCGCTGGTAAAACAGTGGTCTGCGATTGTTTTGGACGACTGGGTGCCCATGTTATTAGCCTGGATGAGTTGGCCCGTGAGGCCGTAAAGCGTGATTCACCGATTCTTGAGGCCATCGCGGATCATTTTGGCAAAGGTATACTGAGAACCAATGGCAGCCTGGATCGAAGGAAGCTCAGAGGGATCATTACAAGAGATGCCCGGGCGCGCAAGGTGCTGGAAAGTCTGACCCACCCTGAGATATTCAGGCTTTTTGAGGAGAAGGTTGCTGCCATCGAGTCTCGCCACAAAGACGCCGTTGTGGTAGTGGAGGTTCCCCTTCTCATCGAACTCGGGATTCAAGACCAGTTTGACGTCGTGGTCCTGGTTGAAGCCAGCTCAGATCTGCAAAAGAGCCGGTTGATGGCCCGTGACGGCTCGTCCTCAGCAGAGGCTCAGGCCCTGTTGGGCATCCAGATGGTGGCTGAAAAGAAGCGACCATACGCTGACTACATCGTGAAAAACCCGGGGCCACTCGATGAGATGGAGGTTGCCGTCAAGAAAATCTACAGGAAAATAGCTAAAAGTGCTTGAAAAGGCTTGACACATTCAGGGATGTGTTATAATAATTAAAAATTATAGATAGAAATATGAAATAAACCTACCTGGGAGAGCATAGAGGAAACACTCAGTAACTTCTGCATGCAATAGAGCACAAGCTGAAAGACACTGCCACTTATCCCCATTATTTTCAATAAAAGTAACCAGCCATTTTTCCACAGAGTGTGCTAATATTGTGTCTCGGGAATTCTATAACGTATTAGAGTCATAGCTCTTTTGGCAATCAGTTCATACCATTCACATGGACGCGAACGGCTCGGAGAGCCTTCGTCTCGGAGAGCGCAACCTTTGCGCTCATGTCGTAGATGCGCCTCCCAGTACTCCCTCGGGGCTGCAGGCCAATTGGCTTCCGGCTCGTAGAGCCTACAGCTCGGAGAGGGGCGAAGCCCCTACATTCATACAGGCATGATCAGTCGCGAGTCTTAGCCGGCTCGTTCGTAAGGCCACGAGGACTACCACTTTAATGTTTTTGTAACCGATTCAAAGGAAGATGATTCAATGAACTTAGTAGAGCTAAAGGCCAAGAAAGTAGGCGAACTGACTAAGCTCGCCAAAGGATTCAGGATCGAAGGTGCCTCAGGTATGCGAAAGCAGGAGTTGATTTTTGCCCTTCTTCAGGCCCAGACAGAAAAGAATGGCCTGATTTATGGTGAGGGCGTACTTGAAATACTACCTGACGGGTTCGGCTTTCTGAGGGCACCCGACTACAGCTATCTGCCTGGACCTGACGACATTTACATTTCACCTTCCCAGATCCGGCGTTTTAGCCTTCGCACTGGTGACACAGTGTCGGGACAGATTCGGCCGCCCAAGGACAGCGAGCGTTATTTTGCACTCCTGAAGGTGGAGGCGGTAAACTATGAGGATCCCGAGAAGTCACGGGATAAGATCCTCTTTGATAATCTGACTCCCCTTTATCCGGACAGAAAGATCGCCCTTGAAAGGGGACCAGACAACTATTGCGTGCGGATTATGGACCTGCTGACACCCATTGGGTTTGGCCAGCGGGGCCTGATCGTCTCAGCGCCGAGGACAGGCAAAACCATGTTACTCCAAGACATCGCCAATAGTATTAATGCCAACCACAAAGATGTTGTGCTGATCGTTTTACTCATTGACGAGCGACCAGAAGAGGTGACAGACATGGAGCGTTCGGTGGATGCTGAAGTGATCAGTTCTACGTTTGATGAGCCAGCCCAGAGGCATGTCCAGGTGGCGGAAATGGTGCTTGAGAAGGCCAAACGCCTGGTGGAACATCAACGGGATGTGGTTATTCTCTTAGACAGTATTACCCGCCTTGCCCGTGCTTACAACACGGTCGTACCTCCGAGTGGTAAGATACTCTCAGGCGGGGTCGATTCCAATGCGCTGCATCGTCCAAAACGCTTCTTTGGTGCTGCTCGTAATATTGAAGAGGGTGGAAGCCTTACGATCATTGCCACAGCCCTGATTGACACCGGAAGTCGAATGGATGAAGTGATCTTTGAAGAGTTCAAAGGGACCGGCAACTTGGAGTTGCAGTTGGACCGGAAGCTATCGGACAAGCGTATCTTTCCTGCCATTGACATCAATCGGTCAGGGACGCGGAAAGAGGAGCTGTTGCTTGAGCCAGATGTATTGAACCGGGCCTGGATTTTGAGAAAACTCCTTGCATCCTTGAATCCCTTAGACAGTCTGGAGTTTTTGCTTGAAAAAATGAAAGGAACCGCGGATAATAAAGAGTTTTTGGACTCGATGAACAGTTAGTAAGCATGTTGAGTGGATGAGTAGTCGACTGGTTGAGGGGTATTCAACAACTTAACAAATCAACGACTCAACCACTTGACGACTCAACTACTTACGGAGGCTTGACATGAAGAAGGATATCCATCCTGACTATTTTCAAAGTACAATTAGATGTGCATGCGGCAGTGTAGTGGAGGTAGGGGCCACTAAGAAGGATATCAGTGTTGAAATTTGTTCCAAATGCCACCCCTTTTTTACGGGCAAACAGAAACTGGTTGATACAGCCGGGCGTATTGAGCGATTCCGCAGGAAGTATGCTGAGTTTGAGGCCCGGAACAAGAAAGAAAGTGTCTAAAGTTCACTTTGCCGCTTATGGTGTTCAAGACAAAACATAACGACGTTCATGTCGGCGGGCAGGCTGTGATTGAGGGCGTAATGATGAGGGCGCCGAAGAGCCTGGCTATTGCACTGCGCCGTCCAAACGGCGAGATTTTGATCAAGGATGACAGATGGCATTCCCTGTCTGAGCGATGGTCGTTTCTTAAATGGCCTTTTGTCAGAGGCAGCCTCATGATCCTTGAAGCCATGATCAATGGCATGCAGGCACTGACCTTTTCAGCCAATCAGGCATTGGAGGAACAGGAGGAATCACTTGGAGGCTGGGCCCTGTTTTTCATCATCTTTGTAGGACTTGGGGCGGGCGTTGTCCTGTTTGTGGTTTTGCCTCATGTAATCAGCGGCCTTGTTGGCCGTCTATTTGGTGTAAGGCTGGGGGTTGAGCACCTCCTCTTTCATCTGATCGATGGGGCCGTGAAGATCATTATTTTCCTTGGCTATGTCTGGCTCATCTCACTTTCCAGGGAGATCAGGCGAATCTTTGAATACCATGGTGCAGAGCACAAGTCGGTTTATGCCTATGAAGCAGGGGAGGCCCTGACCGTTGAGAACGCCAAGAAATTTTCAACCGTTCATCCCAGATGCGGTACTGCCTTCATATTGGTCGTACTTCTGATAAGCATCTTTTCATTTTCGATTATATTTCCGTTTGTACCGACCCTGGATGATGTGCCTGGTGTGATGAACCAGATGATTGCAATCACTATGAAGGTATTGTTCATGTTTCCCATTGCCGGTTTAGCCTATGAAATGATCAGATTCAGCAGCAGGAACATGGACCGGGGCTTCATCCGTTTGGCGATTCTGCCGGGCCTGTGGATGCAGAAACTGACCACGCGTGAGCCCAGCGACGACCAACTTGAGGTAGCCCTGGCAGCCCTGAACAGGGTCCTGCATGGACAGAGCCGAAGTGAAGAAGTGAACTAAAGTGCCTAAAGTGCCTAAAGTGCCTAAAGTGAGCTAAAGTTGAAGACCTGAAGAAGTTTTTTGTAAAAATTGGTTTTTATCCTTTAACTTTAGGCACTTTAGCTCACTTTAGCTCACTTTAGGCACTCGATAGGGTGGTGCCAGGATGCGAAAAGGAAGCGGGAAATTAACAAACGTGTGATGCTTTTCTTAGAAGGAATATATATGTTTGATAAACTAAAAGGCGTAGAAGAGCGGTTTGAGAAGATCGAAAAGCTCTTGAGCGATCCCGATGTGATAAAAGATCAAAATGCCTATCGGAAGCACACAAAGGAACATGCGGAGTTGAGCAAGATCGTTTCCGTTTATCGTGAGTACAAACAGGTAGCCGAAGATATCAGAGAATCCAAGGACCTTTTGACGGACAGTGACGACGATATCAAGGAGCTGGCAAGGGAAGATCTCCAGCACCTGCACGAGCGTTCGGAAAAACTGGAGCAGGAGTTAAAGTGGCTCCTCGTCCCCAAGGATCCCAACGATGAGAAGAATATCGTCCTTGAGATCAGAGCTGGCACAGGTGGTGAAGAGGCCGGGCTCTTTGCTGCAGAGCTTTTTCAGATGTACAGCAAATATGCTGACAGTCTTGATTGGAAGGTAGAGGTCTTGAGCCAGCATGTGACGGGCGTCGGCGGCCTCAAGGAGATCATTGCCCTGGTGCATGGCAAAGGGGCTTATAGTCGCCTGAAATACGAAAGCGGCACCCATAGGGTACAGCGGGTACCGGTGACGGAATCACAAGGGAGGATACATACCTCTGCCGTGACCGTAGCTGTTTTGCCTGAGGCAGAAGAGGTGGATGTCAAGATTGATCCCGACGACATCAGAGTCGATGTTTTTCGCTCCACCGGTCCTGGAGGGCAAAGCGTTAATACAACGGACTCGGCTATACGCATTACCCATCTTCCCACAGGATTAGTGGTGAGCTGTCAGGATGAAAAGTCGCAGCACAAGAACAGGGCCAAGGCGATGAAGGTACTCCGTGCTCGCTTATATGATAAGATGGTTTCCGAGCAGAACGAAAAGATCTCCGCAGATCGCAGGAGCCAGGTGGGAAGCGGTGACCGTAGCGGGCGGATCAGGACATTCAACTTCCCTCAGGGCCGTGTTACAGACCACCGTGTCGGGCTTACGCTGTATAAACTGGAAGATATTCTCCAGGGCAATATTGGAGAGATCATCGATGTCCTTATAACCCACTATCAGGCCCTTGCCATTCAGGATGCTGAGGCAGAATCGAGGGATGCTGCCTGAGACCTGGACCATTCTGAGACTCCTCAAGTGGACCACGGCCTACTTCAAATCCCATCACATTGAGCAGCCACGCGCCGCTGCGGAAATCCTTCTGGCTCATACCTTGGGTCTTGGGCGGGTAGACCTCTACGTCCAGTACGATCGTCCCCTTGAATCCCACGAGCTTGAACTCTTCAAAGGATTAATCCAGAGACGTATTCAAAGGGAACCAGTCGCCTATATTGTTGGTAAAAAAGAGTTCTGGTCTATGGATCTGAAGGTGACATCCGATGTCCTGATACCGAGGCCTGAGACCGAGACCCTTGTGGAGGCTGCCTTCACGATCATACCGCCAGAACCAGGACCAGCACCTTTGAAGATCCTGGATCTTGGGACTGGTTCAGGGGCTATTGTCCTTGCCATAGCCTCCGAACGGCCAGACCACAGCTTTTATGCAGTTGATCGCTCGGAAAAGGCCCTGGCCGTGGCCACGGATAACGCTCGAACGCTCGAACTCGACAAAACCATCACTTTTTTGCAGGGGAATTGGTTCGATCCAGTCCGTGACCGGGGGCGCTATTTTGATGTGATCGTCTCGAATCCTCCATACATTTCGAGTCATGAATTCGAGGTGCTTCCACCGGAAATTACGCAATATGAGCCTCGGGAGGCCCTTGAGGGGGGCTCCGACGGGCTGGAGGCAATTAGACTCATCATCAAAGAGGCTTCATACCACATGGTTCCAGGAGGGTGGCTCCTTTTTGAGATTGGTTACGACCAATGGGTCGCGGTGGAGAAGGTGATTGCACGCTCCGGGGCTTACAGTGAGTGGGCTGTAATCAAGGATTACAGTGGCCACGATCGGGTCGTGAGGACAAAAACAAGAGGCAATAAAACATGAGGGCTTTAAAATTGGTGGTTTCGTAAAAAGTCGTACTTTTTGGTGTCAGGTGTACTTTTCGGTGTCGGGTGTACTTTTTGGTGTCAGGTGTCAGGTGTCAGGTGTCAGGTGTCAGGTGCAAGAAACACTGAAACCTGAACACTGAAACCTGAACACTGAAACCTGAAACCTGAAACCTGAAACCTGAAACCTGAAACCTGAAACCCCAAACCTGGAGTGGTGAAAAAAAGTGTAAACTACTTTGTGGCGAAAATGAAGGATGCCAAAATTACACTTCAAAACTGTGTTGCAAGTTTGGATGTCGTATGTTATAATAACAATTTCTGGAAATTCGCACGTTCTTGGACCCTCTTTCTGGTGCTTCAAGGGCTGGGGCCACGAGAAGTGGGAAGAGGGGAAGATAAGAGCGGAGGAACGGGACCTTTGGAAGGGTCTCGGAACAACCGAAAACAATGGAGGATAGCATGTCTCACATCACCATGAAGCAGTTGCTGGAGTCGGGTGTCCATTTTGGTCACCAGACCAGACGGTGGAACCCCAAGATGAAAACTTACATTTTTGGTGCCCGCAACGGAATCTATATTATTGATCTGCAGCAAACGGTCAGGATGTTCAAAACGGCCTACGAGTTTGTTGTGGACACAGTTGCAAATGGCAAATCGGTTCTCTTTGTAGGAACCAAGAAACAGGCACGCGATTCCATCTATGAAGAGGCCAACCGGTGCGAGATGTTCTATGTGCACAACCGCTGGCTGGGGGGGATGCTCACAAATTTTCAGACCATAAAAAAAGGCATCGAAAGGCTCAAGTATCTTACAGGCATTTTTGCCGATGGAAGTGTCAATCGCTTTCCCAAGAAAGAGATACTGAAACTGGACAAAGAAAGGGCAAAGCTTGAAAATAACCTTGGGGGGATCGGTAATATGGAAAGGCTGCCCGGGGCCTTGTTTATTGTGGATCCCAAGAATGAAAACATTGCGGTCCGTGAAGCAAGACGGCTTGGCATACCTATTGTGGCCATTGTAGATAGCAATTGTGATCCGGACGAAATAGACTATATTATACCTGGCAATGACGACGCCATTAGGGCCATCCGACTGATGACTTCCCGAATAGCCGATGCTTGCATCGAGGGTCGTGAGCGTATGGAAGAGCGTCTGCAGGCCGAGACAGACAAGGAGGCTGTCGAAGCAGGGGCTGTGGCCGAGCCAGGCGAAAGGGCCGTCACTGCTGATGGCTCAGAGGGTCCTATTGTGGAAATTATTAGAAGAGAAGCCCCCGCATCTGACCAAACCGATGAAGATGTAACCTAAAGTGATCGGTTCCAGGTTCAGGGTTCAGGGTTCAGTTAAAAGAATAGAGGTCAGAGATCAGAGGTCGGAGGTCTGACTTCTGATCTCTGACTTTTGAACGGTGAACTTTCTTTATTGACGCGTCATCCTTTTCAGCCGTCGTAGCTAAAGCTACTTTGGCGAAGTCGGCTTGTTAACAGCCAATTAGGGCTCTTCAACCGGGAACCGTGAACGTTGAACCGCTCAACCCAGGTGTAAGTGATGAGGTACGAGAGGAGTTGTAGATGGCAGAAATCAGTGCCCAGATGATTAAGGAATTACGGACAAGGACAAATGCAGGCGTTTTGAATTGCAAAGAGGCCCTGAAGGATGCAGGCGGAGACATGGAAAAGGCTGTCGATTTTCTGCGCAAGAAGGGACTGGCCACGGCCCTGAAGCGGGCCGGGCGGGAAACCTCTGAGGGTTTGATACATTCATATATCCACACTGGCGGCAAGATAGGTGTCCTTGTGGAAGTGAACTGCGAGACCGATTTTGTGGCCAAGACCGATGAGTTCAAGACGTTTGTCAAGGATTTGGCAATGCACATTGCGGCGACCAAACCCCTTGGCATCCGCAGAGAGGATATCCCTGAGCAAGTGATACAGCGCGAGGAAGAGATTTACAGGGCACAGGCTGTAGAGACGGGAAAACGGGAAAAGATACTCGATAAGATTGTCCAGGGGAAAATGGAGAAGTTCTATAAGGAGTCGTGCCTTCTGGACCAGCAGTATATTAAGGACCCGGACATCACCACACAGGACCTGATTCATGATATGATTACAAAGACGGGTGAGAACATCACTGTGAGACGATTTGTCCGTTATCAATTGGGAGAATAGTAGGAGTCATTTGAGGGATTAAGGAATTGATGGTTTTGAAATCCGCAATCCGCAATCCGCAATCCGCAATGCTGAAATAATATGTCTTCTCCAAAATACAAAAGAATCCTGGTTAAGTTCAGCGGCGAGGCGTTGATGGGTGATCAAAGTTATGGCATAAGCCCTGAGATGATTAGCTATCTCGCCGGCGAGGTTCGATCGGTTTACGATCTTGGGGTCCAGATCGCCCTGGTTGTTGGTGGCGGGAATATCTTTCGCGGCGTGGCAGCCAGTTCCTATGGTATGGACCGCACGTCGGCGGACCATATCGGCATGTTAGCCACTGTGATCAACAGTATCGCTCTCCAGGACGCTCTTGAAAAAAGGGGTGTTCAGACCCGGGTCCAGACGGCTATCGAGATGTGTGCCGTTGCTGAACCGTATATCCTCAGGCGGGCTATCAGGCATCTGGAAAAGGGGCGGGCCGTGATCTTTGCTGCTGGGACCGGTAACCCATATTTCACGACGGACACGGCAGCGGCCCTGAGGGCCCAGGAAATTGATGCAGAAGTGCTCCTGAAGGCCACCAAGGTGGACGGCATTTATGATGCTGACCCGGTCGTGGATGCCCGTGCAAAAAAAATGGATAACGTTACCTATCTTGAAGTCCTCAAGCAAAAACTGAAGGTTATGGATTCGACTGCCATTTCCCTGGCAATGGATAACGGGCTTCCTGTCATTGTCTTCAACCTCAGAGTAAAAGGGAATCTTAGACGAGTTGTCTGTGGGGAAGATGTTGGAACTCGAATAAAGGAGGCATCAGAAGATGATTGATGCACTTTGTGATGATGCACGTGAGGGGATGGATGAGTCGATTGATGCCCTAAAAAATGAGTTTAAGAGGATCCGCACCGGTCGAGCTTCCCTTGCACTGTTTGAGGGCATAAAGGTAAGCTATTATGGAACACCCACCCCTTTGAACCAGGTAGCCTCCTTGTCTGTTCCGGAGAGCAGGCTTATCGTTATTCAGCCCTGGGATCAGTCGGTCATTTCCGAGATTGAAAAGGAGATCCTTAAATCAGAGCTTGGGCTGACCCCCATGAGCGACGGCAAGCTTATCCGTATTCCTATACCGCCGCTAACTGAAGAGCGGCGAAGAGACCTTGTCAAGGTCGTTGGCAAGATAGCTGAAGAGCACAAGGTATCCATCCGGAATATCCGCCGGGACACGAATGAGCTTCTCAAGGGCATGAAGAAGGATGGTGAGATCGCAGAGGATGATTTTTACAGGGCTCAAGACAAGGTGCAGAAAATCACAGACGATTACATCCGACTAGTTGACCAGACCTGCCAGGAAAAAGAGAAAGAGATCCTTGAATTCTGATGTTCCTTCCTCACTACCCGACTCACTCCCACGACATATTGCCATTATCATGGATGGCAACGGCCGTTGGGCCAAAAAACGTTCCCTAAACCGGATCAGGGGTCACCGGGAAGGCGCTGAGTCGGTCCGGGACATTGTGCGGGCCTGCCGTGAGATCGGGATAGAGTTTCTGACCCTCTATGCGTTTTCAACCGAAAACTGGCAGCGGCCTCGGCGAGAAATCTTGGCTCTCATGAGTCTGTTGAAAGGTTTCCTCAGGTCAGAATTGCCGGAAATGATGGAAAACGGCATACGTTTGAACGCCATTGGCCAGATCGAAAGGTTCCCGGGTGATGTTGTGAAGGTGCTCCAGGAAGTCATGGATATGACCCGAGAAAACCAGGGGATGGTTCTCAACCTGGCCTTGAGCTACGGGGGGCAGGATGAGATTGTGGCGGCGGCTCGGAAGATCGCAACCGAGGTTCGAGCGGGCCGCCTTCAACCCGAGGAGATAACAAAAGCGGTTTTTTCAAATTATCTTTATACGCAGGGAATGCCAGAGCCAGATCTTCTGATTCGAACCAGTGGTGAGATGCGGGTAAGCAACTTCTTGCTATGGCAGATTGCCTACACAGAGATTCATGTCACGAATACCCTCTGGCCCGATTTTAGAAGAGAGGAGTTGATCCGGATACTGCACGATTACGAAAAGCGTGAGCGTCGATTTGGGATGACCGGTGCCCAGATCAAGGAATCGCCTCACAGTCAATAGTCGTCTTGATAAGGCGAAACCTTTACAGATGAGTCAAGCCCGCCCTGGCGCGATGTGATTGGAACAAGCTATTGTCGCTGTAATATTAGAGAAGCGTAAGCTACAGAAATCAGTCCTTGCCTGTCAGGTCTGGGCCAGGGTTTTGTGGGGTACGTGGTTTGCAAACTTTGGCAGATACTGGATACTGGTCACTCGATACTGGATTGAATAAGGGAGATTTCCCTTTTTTGCTATCCAGCATCCAGTATCCAGTATCCAGCATCCAGTCCGCCGTAGGCGGATGAGCGGAGCGAACTAAGTCCCATGTCTTCGCATTTAAAACGATGGCTTACGGCATTGGTGCTTTTGCCCCTGCTGGTCTTGTTGATAGGGAAGGGGGGCCGAACCTGTTTTGCCCTGGTTGTGGCCCTGGCGGCAGCAGTGAGCCTGTTGGAATACTACGCCCTGGTTCTGTCCCGGGAGACGATGGCCATAAAAGCGCCAGGGTTGGTCCTTGGCCTGGTCATGATAGCCTCTTTTTATTGGGACGGTTTGGTGGTAATCCCTGCCGTGCTGGTCCTGGCCTTCTTCGGTTCTGCCATGATCTGCCTGGCGCGGTTCGAGCCACAGACTTCCGTGCCGGAAATGCTTTACAAGCAGGTCACAGGCCTTGTTTATATCCCCTTCCTGCTGGGCCATATGATACTGATCCGGAATTGGAATCAGGGGGCCACGTGGACATTTCTTCTTATGGCAGTCATAATTGCCGGGGACACGGCTGCCTACTACGTTGGAAAGACCCTTGGCCGGCATAAGCTTGCGCCGATAATAAGCCCTGGTAAGACCGTGGAGGGAGCAGTAGGCGGATTGGCGGCCAACCTCTTGGTTGGCGCCTTATTTAAGCAATGCTGGTTCCCCGAGTTTGGCTGGGGTTTCTGGATTGCTTTGATTATGGTCATGGGGGCCTTGGGGCAGACAGGTGATCTGGTCGAGTCGATGTTGAAACGCTCGGTCGGCCTGAAGGACTCCGGAAGTATCTTTCCGGGACACGGAGGCTTCCTGGACCGGATTGATGCCTTGCTTTTTGCAGCACCAGCGCTCTATTATTTCAAGACCCTGTTGGATTGACGATTGATGATTGATGATTGATGATTGACGATTGATGGAGGATTAGACCTCTTTTGGCTCAAACAAAGGCGGCTTTTATATCAAAAATCAGGCATCCTTCACTCCTCGGTTTACACTTTTCAAGAATGCGGGCGCCAAGAGATAAATTCTTTTGTTCGTACTTTTTGGTGTCAGGTGTACTTTTTGGTGTCAGGTGTCAGGTGTCAGGTGCAAGAAACACTGAAACCTGAACACTGAAACCTGAACACTGAAACCTGAAACCCCAAACCTGGAGTGGTGAAAAAAAGTGTAAACTACTTTGTGGCGAAAATGAAGGATGCCAATTTTTTCAATCAACAATCGACAATCAACAATCAAATGAAACGCCTTTCAATACTTGGGTCTACGGGTTCAGTCGGCAGGAATGTCTTGCGCGTGGTGGACCAGTTTCCGGAGCGATTCTCGGTTGCTGCCCTGGCAGCAGGTCGAAATGTAGGGCTCCTGGCCGAACAGGTCATGCGTTTCACCCCTGAGGTGGCCGTGGTATTGAATGAGGACCTGGCAGGCCAGCTTAAAAGGATGGTCATGGGCGCAAGGCGTTTAGAAATCTTGCACGGTCTGGATGGGTATAAAGCTGCCGCAACGCTGACTTCGGCTGATCTTGTGGTTTCGGCCATGGTGGGCTCAGCCGGCCTCCTGCCTACTATAGCTGCGATAGAGGCCGGCAAGTCCGTTGCCCTTGCCAATAAGGAGAGCCTTGTGATGGCGGGGGAGCTTGTGATGGGCACTGCCCGAAGAAACGGAGTCTCAATCATCCCCGTAGACAGCGAGCACAGTGCCATTTTTCAGTGTCTTGCCGGACACCGCAGGCAAGACCTCGAGCAGATCATCCTTACGGCATCCGGGGGGCCTTTTCTGGATAAATTGACAGAAGATTTTGACGGGATTACCCCGGAGATGGCCCTTTGTCATCCTACGTGGAAGATGGGCCCAAAGATTACCATAGACTCGGCCACACTGATGAACAAGGGACTTGAGGTGATTGAAGCAAAATGGCTCTTTGACGTGCCTTTGGAGGTTATCCAAATTATGATCCATCCTGAAAGTGTGATCCATTCAATGGTGGTCTATCGGGACAGTTCTGTCATAGCCCAGCTTGGTTTGCCTGACATGAGGGTACCGATTGCTTATGCCCTGTCCTATCCGGAGCGACTTCCCCTCGGGCTGCCTGCGCCTGATTTTGTTAATATAGGTTCTCTTACCTTTCGAGAGCCGGACCTGAAGAAGTTCCCGTGCCTCGCTCTGGCCCTTGAGGCCTGCACGATCGGAAAAACCATGCCTGCCGTGTTAAGTGCTGCGAATGAAGTGGCAGTGGATGCCTTCCTGAACTACCGTATCAGGTTGAGGCGTATTGGGGAAGTGGTTCAACAGGTGATGGGTAAACACAAACCGGTTTCCAGCCCCGGGCTTTCGGATATCCTGGAGTCGGCAGCCTGGGCGCGCCGCACGGCTGAGGAAGGTCTATGACTACCAACATTATTTCGTTTGCCATTGTACTGGGTGTCCTGATCTTCGTGCACGAGTTTGGCCACTTCCTTTTGGCAAAACTGATGGGCGTGGGGGTGAAAAAGTTCTCGCTGGGGTTTGGTCCCAGAATCGTTGGCAAGAAGATCGGGATGACCGAGTACCTGATCTCAGCGATTCCCCTGGGCGGATACGTGAAAATGGTAGGGGAATCGCCGGAAAAGGAACTGGACGAATCGCTGCTCCCCTTGTCCTTCTCGCATAAGAGCCTTTTCAAGCGAAGCCTGATCGTTCTGGCGGGGCCGGCATTTAATCTCCTGCTGTCGGTGGTGATCTTTTTTGTATTCTTTCAGGTCTCAGGCCTGCCGATTATGAAGCCGGAGGTGGGGGAAGTTCAAGAGGGGATGCCTGCCCATGATGCCGATATACGCACGGGGGACCGTGTTTTGTCTATTGACGGCAAACCGGTAGCCCGATGGGAAGACCTGGCAGACCTGATCAAGCAAAGTAGTGGTGGTCCCCTCCGCATTGAGATATTGCGAGACAACAGTACTCTCCTGGTGAAGGTGGTTCCCAAACTCGTTTCTTCCAAGAATCTGTTTGGAGAACGGGTTGAGAAATATGTCATAGGAATAACTGCTTCCGGGGCCGTTACTATAGAGCGACTCAACCCCTTTCAGTCCGCTGCCCAGGGGGTGTTGCAAACCTGGCAGATTGGCAAACTCACGGTATTGGCGATTGGAAAGATCATTGCCGGTACCATTTCGGCCAAGACCCTGGGTGGTCCGATCATGATTGCCCAGTTGGCAGGACAGCAGGCCGAGGCTGGCATCATCAATCTCATCTTTTTTATAGCCCTGTTGAGTGTCAACCTGGGCATAATCAACCTTCTGCCGATCCCGGTGCTGGACGGAGGACACCTTCTTTTCTTTTTGATCGAAGCCGTGAGCCGCAGGCCCATCAACCTCAAGATGCGGGAAGTGGCACAACAGGTTGGCATCTTCATTCTTGTTTTGCTTATGATCTTTGTGTTCTACAACGATATTGTGCGGATCTTGTTTGATTAGGTAGT
>JAFDKF010000057.1 GCA_019307135.1 Deltaproteobacteria bacterium | reverse complement strand
CCTGACACCTGACACCTGACATCTGACACCAAAAAGTACGAACAAAAGAATTTATCTCTTGGCGCCCGCATTCTTGAAAAGTGTAAACCGAGGAATGAAGGATGCCGTTTATTGGAACTGAATTAAATTCTATCAATGGGGTTGATAAAAGTCAACAAGGCGTCTTCGGTGGAAATCATTTTGACTCTTGTTCTTCTCTCTGTTAGCAATGGAGTTTGTTGTGTTTATTGAGTTCATGATGAAATTATACCGCATTCTTAAATCCTACTTTGTGGAAAAAAGAGCTGTTATCCTTCTTGGCCTTTTTTCCCTGTTTGTGGTTGACATCCTCCAACTCCTTGTCCCTCGCGTCATCAAATGGGCTGTGGATGACCTTGCGATCTGTTGCGTCACGGCCGCAAATCTCCTTCGGTATGCCCTGTACATTGTAGGCATTGCCCTGTTGATTGGCATATTTCGCTTTGTCTGGCGGCGCTGTCTTATAGGAACCTCGCGACGGGTGGAGGAGGGGATACGAAACCGCCTCTTTTTCCATATCCAGACCCTTTCTGCAGGCTATTTTGACAAGACCAAAACCGGCGACCTCATGGCCCATGCCACCAATGACATCCTGCATGTCCGTATGGCCGTTGGCATGGGGATGGTGGCCCTAACTGATGCGGTGGTTCTTGGCCTAGCTGCCATTGGTTTTATGCTGTACATCAACGTGACCCTGACTCTATTTGCCCTGCTGCCCATGCCGATCATTGTTGTATTGGCCCGTGTGTTGAGCAGGCGCATGCACAGCCTGTACAGGGAGGTTCAGGCCTCCTTTGCCGAGGTAACCGAGGTGGTCCGGGAGCGTTTTGCCGGCATCCGGGTAGTCAAGGCTTACAATCGGGAGGGGGCGGAAGCCGAAAGGCTTTCGGATATCTCAAAGGACTATCTGGGCAAGAATCTTCGGCTGGTCCGGATTACAGGTCTTTTTTTCCCTGGCATGATCTTTTTTTCCAACATCAGCTTAGCCCTGGTTCTCTATCTGGGTGGGCGCCAGACAATTAATTTTACCATCACGCCGGGGGATTTTGTAGCCTTTATCAGCTACCTGGGTCTTCTTACCTGGCCCATGATGGCCATGGGATGGGTCATGAACCTGATCCAGCGAGGAGCTGCTTCTCTTGATAGGATAAACGTAATCCTGCAAACCAGGCCTGAAATTGTGAGCCTGGAAAGGGAAAGCCCCGTAAAAACCCTTAAAGGGGACATTCTATTTGATCAGGTGGGTTTAAGGTACAGGTCAGGGCAGCCTTCTGCCCTTTCAAAGATCTCATTTTCAGTGGCGCCAGGCCAGACCCTTGGTGTGGTCGGGCCAACAGGAAGCGGCAAAACCACGCTGTGCCACCTGATTTCAAGGCTTCTTGACGCTACAGAGGGAGGTCTTTTGATTGACGGGATAGATATCCGCCAGATACCCCTTGAAACCCTGCGAGGCCACATGGCGGTGGTGCCCCAGGATGCGTTTCTGTTTTCCGGAAGTATCCGGGATAACCTCTGCTTTGGCAAGGAAAATGCCTCTGATGAAGAGATCATACAGGCAGCGCGCGCAGCCCATTTACATGACACCATCATGCGGTTTCCCGATCAATTCGACACGCTCATCGGAGAAAAAGGGGTCACGCTCTCGGGCGGTCAAAAGCAGCGCCTTGCGCTGGCAAGGGCCCTTCTTATCTCAGCACCTATCCTTATCTTGGATGATCCCATGAGTCAGATGGATACAGAGACGGCTGCGACCATCCTGGCCAGTATCCGAGACATTTCCTTCAAGCGGACTACAGTGATCGTCTCTCACAGGCTCAGCCATGTGCGAGACGCTGAGCTGATTATCGTGCTGGAAAGAGGACGCATAACCGAGGCTGGCACCCATGACGAACTAGTGGCCCTGGAGGGATATTACAGCAGGACGTATCGCTGGCAGGAGATTGAGGAAGGATTGGATGATGCGACGCGACTACGGATATTTTGAAGAGGATCAACTGGGCAAGCCGTACGATCTTAGATTGCTCAGAAGGCTTTTTCCGTATATCCGCCCATATAGTCTGTTGTTCTTGGTTTCCATTGGGCTCGTTACAGCCATTACGGTTCTGGACCTGGCGCTTCCTTATCTGACCAAGGTGGCTATTGACCGCTACATCGTGCAGGACATCGTGGATGATAAGCCCGGAGCCTCCCCGCAACAACGGTTTTACGCGGCTGACCTGCGGAGGCCGGGGATCGAAATGGTGGTCAGCCGGTATCCCTCGTTATTTGAGATCCAATGGCCCTATGCAAGGATTCGCTACGAGGATCTTTCTGAGCTGAACAAGGCCGACCTTGCGGATCTTCGGAGGGGGGATTATGCCGGAGTTGCCCGCATTGCGCTGACCTTTATTGGCGTTGTCGTTTGCCATTTTGTTTTCAGCTTCGGTCATGTGATCATTATGGAATATGCGGGACAAGCTATTATGCACGACCTGAGGTTAACCCTTTTCAGGCACATCCAGGGGCTTTCCATGGCGTTTTTTACCAGAAATCCGGTAGGACGCCTGGTGACCCGCATGACCAGTGATGTTCAGAACATGCACGAATTTTTTACTTCTATTATCACGGTACTTTTCAAAGATATCTTTCTTATCCTTGGCATCACCGTTGTACTTCTGCTTATGAACTGGCAACTTGCTCTGATCTGTTTCTTAATGCTTCCGTTCATATTTCTGGCTACAGCGTGCTTCAGCCGCCTGGCAAGGGATGTCTTTCGGGAACTCAGGGTTAAGATAGCTGAGATCAACACAAGGCTTCAAGAGACCATTGATGGCATTCGTATCGTCCAGTTGTTCTTGCAGGAGAAGAAAAACTACGAACGCTTTCGCAAGCTCAACCACGAAAATTACCTGGTCGGAATGCGCCAGATCAACATATTTGCGGTGTTTATGCCTGTTATCGAGGTCCTGAGTTCGGTTACCACAGCGCTGGTTATATGGTATGGGGGCGGACGTGTGCTGGTAGAAACTCTCAGCCTTGGCGCCCTGGTCGCCTTCATTGCCTACATGAGGATGTTCTTCCGGCCTATTCGAGATATTGCGGAGAAGTACAACATCATGCAGTCAGCCATGGCTTCATCTGAGCGGCTTTTCCTCCTTCTTGACAGCCAGGAACGGATTGCCGATGCCAAGATCTCAAGGCGCATGCCGGACAAAGAAGGCACGATTTCCTTTGGCAACGTCTGGTTTTCCTATTTGGGGCGTGACTGGGTCCTGAAGGATATCTCATTGACCGTTCGGCCTGGCGAGACTGTGGCCATTGTGGGGCCGACCGGGGCGGGTAAATCGACTCTCATCCACCTTCTTGAACGGTTCTATGATCCAATCAAAGGGAGCATCAATCTTGGCGGGGTTGATATACGCCTAATCCCAAAAGCCTTCCTGCGCGCTCGCATGGCCTTGATCACTCAGGATGTGTTTCTGTTTGCAGACACTATACGGAATAACATTACTGTAGGAAACCCCCGCCTCCCGCATGAGCGCTTGCATGAGATTGTTGCAGCGTGCAATCTTGACCGGTTGATTCAACGCCTTCCTCACGGGTTCGACACTGTGTTGACCGAGGCCGGCCGCACCCTGTCAAGCGGTGAGCGTCAATTGATGGCCTTTGCCCGTGCCCTTGCCCGCGATCCTGAGATTCTGATCCTTGATGAGGCGACCTCTAGCGTGGATACGGAGACGGAACGCTTGATCCAGGAGGCAACCGTGAGAGTAATGCAAAATCGCACGGCCATCGTGGTGGCCCATCGGCTTTCCACCATACGGCATGCCGACCGTATCATCGTCCTTCACAGGGGCCGTATCAGAGAGGTTGGCTCCCACGACGAACTGATAGCCAAACAGGGGCTGTACTATCAATTGTACCAGTGGCAAGGGGTATCATAACCTGGGCATGGAACTTAGCTCCGCTTCGCTCCACTATTCCATCATTCCTTTTCCGGGATTGCACCCAAGCTGATAAAGTGCTATAATTTCACTATGTTGTAGAAATTCCGAGACGTCCAATTAGCGCAGTTTGAATAGGGCCTGCTCAGCGGCATTTACGATCGGGTGGACAATGGGCGAGCTGGTAAGGGCCGGATGGGTGCCCATCTGGAAGGTAGTGACCTGTTCTGCTGTCATTTCGTTCTGTATCGCAGCAGCGATAATATTTGCCATTTCACCCGTTGTCACACCGCCTGAGATTTCTCCGCCGATGAGCTTCGCGGTCTTTTTGTCAAATATTAGTTTTATCTTTAAATCTTTTGCATTGGGCATCGAGGCAGGATGTTTATCGGGCGCTTGTGCCTCACCGATGCTGATGTCAAACCCGGCCTCCCTCGCTGCTTTCTCAGTGAGCCCCGCTGTCGAGAGGGCGAAATCACCAAAGGCGGTGGAGAACACCCCGATTACCCCTACATTCTTCCTTTTCAGCTCAAAAACATTGGCACCGGCGATCCTGGCCTCAATAGTCGCTATGGAAGCCAGCCGCAGCCCTGATGGCTTCTTGGTGAAGAAGGAGAACTTCTCGGCACAGTCCCCGCAGGCAAAGATATGCTCATCGCTTGTCCTCATATAGTCATCGACCCAGATTCCCTTTTGCTCACCAATCTTCAGATCCATCTTCTTGGCAAGCTCTGTATTGGGCACGGCGCCGATGCCGACGATCACAGCATCCGCCTTTAGCTTTTCGCCGTCTTGAAGTTCCACGGAGTTGACCTTGCCATCTCCGAGGATGGCACGCACGCCGTTGTTGGTGATGATCTTTATTCCGCGTTCAGCGAGCTTAT
This sequence comes from Deltaproteobacteria bacterium, assembly GCA_019307135.1. Taxonomy (GTDB): domain Bacteria; phylum Desulfobacterota; class Desulfobacteria; order Desulfobacterales. Next base: position 36,613 of record JAFDKF010000057.1, on the reverse strand, counting down.
TTTCTGCCAGGATGCAGAATTCCTCGTCAACCGCAAGAAGGAGGCAATGGGGCAGGATCTCGACCATAGTCACATTCACGTCCCCTATCTTCTTGCATTCGTCGGCCATTTCAGCACCGATGAAGCCTCCGCCAATGACAACTATGTCTTTCGCCTTGCCTAACACCTGCTGCATCCCCGCGAGGTAGTCCGCATCCTTCCATACGAGGAAAACATTTTCCAGTTCGATGCCAGGTATTGGAGGACACAACGGCAGAGAACCGATCGCAAGGATTAGCTTCTCATAGCCGACGGTTTCACCGCCCGAGGTAGTCAGGGTCTTCGCCGCCCGATCCACAGAGCTTACTTCATCGACGATAAAGTCGATGCCATTATTGGAAAGGAGGGCATCAGGGATAATGTTCTTGTCGGGAGAACCCACAGTCCCGAAGATGTACGGAATGCCACAGACCACCATAACCCTTTTTTCCTTTCGAATAAGCAGGATGCTGGCATTCTTGTAGTGCCTCCTAACTGTTATTCCCGCAACAGGACCAGCAACGTTCCCTCCCACGATTACTACATCTGCCTTTTTCACGTTTAAATTCCTATTGTCCTTTTAGTGTCCTGGAAAACCCCGTCCTTTGGGCGGTCTTATAGCTTGGCATCTCTCCATCTTTGGCCTACCGGTTTCTCAGTACCCAATATTTCCTTCCTCATCTTTTCTATGCCTATCCTTTTTACAAAGGGTCTGAGTCTCTTTTCATGGGGAAGGGCATTTTGCTCATAATAGTCAAGTATCTTTCCCACGAGTGGAACCACATCCTCAGGCTCTAACATCTCAGCCAATGTTTCCCCCTTAAAGGCAGGCCAAGTACCGCGTCCACCTACCAGGATAGTAAAACCCTTTTCTTTCGCATATATGGCAGAAATCGGGCAGGTGTTGATGCCCCTTCCGCACATCTTGCACTTCTTCCTATTAATGACAGCCTTCATATTTCCATTTATGGTGATAGCGTCCATGAGACAGGTCTCTACACATTTACCACAACCATCACATTTTTCCACATCTACAATGGGATATGCCCTTCCTATGATACCTATATCATTAAAGTATGGTCGGGTACACGGAAAGGGGCAACCACTCATCGCTATTTTCACAGCCCCTGGGAGCTCCAGTTCCCCATATTTTTTGTCCAGGTCTTCCGCCAGACCTGTGATATTTTGGACACAGTTCTTACATCTCTCACCCACACAACAAACGATATTCCTTACCCTGAAGCCAGCAGAACCTCCTCTAAGACCAACCTCCTCTAACTTTTTTAATGCCTCGTCAACACGACTCTCTTCAATGTCAAAAAGCAAGACCTCCTGCCTTACGGTAAGATGTATTTTGCCGGAGCCGTAATTGTCAGCGATCTCTCTAAGGGCGGCAAACTGGCTGACGTCGAGCGAGCCCGCACAAGTACGGACCTTAATTTCATATTTTCCATCCTGCTTCATCAAATACGGTCTTTTCATTTTTACTTCTCCTTTTTTGCCTAAAAATTGGACACTTTGTATGTTTGCAGCTCTAATATGGTGATTTAACATGCTTATTTTCCAACTCAACCACTCAACCACTCAACTATTTGACGATCTCTGTATTACCTAAAGTGTAAGCGTTCAGAAGTCAGAGGTCAGAAGTCAGAGATCAGAGATCAGAAGTCAGAGATCAGAAGCCAGACCTCCGACCTCTGATCTCTGACCTCTATTCTTTTAACTGAACCCCTGAACCATTAAACCCGTGAACGGTTACCACCAGGGTGAGCAAGCGGACTCTTTTTGTTATAGGTATATGCTCATAATGAGCAATGAATACACTTTTTGTGAATATTGTCAAGGCGTTTTTTGGAAAGGGTAGGGCGCTTTGGGATGTGCAGGAATTTCCTTTTTTCAGACAGAATGAACAGGCCCGCCCTGGTGCGACAGAAGTTGGACAATGCACAGGAGAGGCAAAGCCGGTCTGGGCCAGGGATGGTCAGGATAAATAAAAATCCTGTAAATCCTGTCAATCCTGTCAAAGAGTCCCGCCGAAGGCGGCTAATTATCGTAAATGATGCGCAGCCCCTCCAGGGTGAGATGTGGTTCAACTGCCTCGATGGTCTCTGCCACCTCCAACATGAGTTCGGCCAGACCACCCGTGGCAATAACTCTGGGCACCGGAGCCATCTCCTTTTTGATACGTCTTACGATCCCATCCACAAGACCCGCATAACCATAGATGATACCTGCGTTCATGCTGCTGATGGTGTCCTTTGCAATCACGCACTTTGGTCTTACAAATATTTCCACCCGCGGGAGCTTAGAAGCCTTTTGAAAGAGGGCTTCCGAAGAGATCAAGATACCGGGGCTGATAGCGCCACCCAGGTAGGCGCCTTCATCTGAGATGCAGTCAAATGTTGTGGCAGTGCCAAAGTCAACCACAACCAGGCTGGTTCGGTATTTATGAAAGGCTGCAACAGCATTCACGATCCGATCCGCCCCGACCTCCTTGGGATCGTCGTAGAGTATGGGCATTTCCTTGAATGTGGCAGCATCGACCCACAGGGGCTCGTGATGAAGGTATTTCGTGCAAAAACTGTTCAGGATGTTTACCATGGGAGGTACCACGCATGAGATGATAGTCCCGGTGATAGGCCCCACCTTCGCACCCTCACTCGAAAACAGATTCCTTATCAGCAGGTGGAACTCGTCCTCGGTCGCATCCTTTTCCGTTCGTAGGCGCCAGTGATGGATGAGGCGGTCACCATCATAGACTCCGATCACAGTGTGGGTGTTTCCTATATCAATAGCCAGCAGCATTCTTCTAACCCGACTCAAGGGGCTCGGCAAGAAATAACTTCGCAGAATTGGCGCTCAGATTTGGGTTAGATTTGGTCGATCCGATTGAGCAAAACCACAGGAATAGCAGGCTATTTCGCGGATTTTGCGAATGAGTATCGGCCAAAGATTGCCCGAAGCTGAGATGCGAAAATGGGAAGTTATTTCTTGCCGAGCCCAAACACCTTTACGGTAAATACCTCTGGCTTTGCCTCCACCAGCGCGGTGTTCAGAGGTGGCTTGATAACAGCACGGCGCACATATGTGCCCGGTTTTAGTCCCTCAAGGTCAACGTAAACCTGTATTCCATTGTCCTGAGCCAGCTTTTTTAATGTGTTCATGGGGCCTCTGAGCAAGATCTCAATGCGATCAGGCGTGATCACGTACCTGTAATTGCTACCTGTGGCCTGAATTGCGATATCGAGCCATTTTTCGACTATCTTGTCCTCAACTACAATTTCAACTTCAACCAGACTATCGCCAATTGCCTGAATATGGGGATTATGGTTCAGATTCAAGGCCACCTTTTTCCTGATTGTCTCGGTCAATCCTTCCACATCAACAGGTGTGGTGCGCACGGCCGATATCTTATCCAGCACACTCATCGGTCCGGTAAGGCGGACCATAGAAGGGGTTGCCACCACACGGGATATGATGTAGGCCCCGTCTGGGTCTTCGTTCAAATCGGCCAAAATAGGGACGGTCTTCTCTATCCGCTTCTCAATAGTTATTGTGAGGGAGGCCGGATCAATCTGAAGAACCGATACCCGCCATGGAACCTTGATCTCCTCAGAAGATATCTTGATGAATAGCGGCCCGGGTTTGGCGGTAGACAGGTCAATCTTGTAAGACAGTTGCCGGTCTTTGAGAGCCTTAAGGACCCTCGAAGGCCCCTTCAAACGGGCCTCGAGTACAGGAATATTGTGGACAGCGATCAGGCCATCGCTGATATGCTCGAACGTAACAGGGATGGCCAGTGTGATCTCATTCTGCTTTTCATAAAACAGTAAGCCCGCTCCAAGTAAAAGGGCAAGCGTAATAATAACTAGAAGGGCAGACTTGTAGGAGGGCCTTACGGGCGCAGTGCTGGTCATTGGTTATGAAGTCAGGAGCTCCGTCATTCCATCTAAACCTTGTATTGGCTGTTGATCACCCATCACTATTCTTGATGGCATCCACCAGTTTCAGGGTCTCTCTGGTTCGTTCCGCATCGTGGACGCGTACTATGTGGGCTCCATTCAAGGCAGCGGCCGCGACTGCGGCCTGTGTTCCCGCCTCGCGACGTTCGTCCCCGGGACCCAAAAGCTTTGATATAAAAGACTTGCGAGAAGGGCCGATCATAATGGGAACTCCAAGGGGCTGCAACGCTCGAAGATCTTTGATAAGGCGTAAATTATGGGTGACTGTCTTTCCAAAACCGAGTCCTGGATCCACGATGATCTTGTCGCGCCTAATGCCTGCCTCTTCAGCCGTGTCAATGACGTCAGCTAAAAAGCTCTTAACCTCTCCAACCACGTCTTCATAATGTGGATCAATCTGCATGGTTTTTGGAGTGCCTTTCATATGCATCAACACGACCGGCACATGTGCATGAGCAACCAGATCTGCCATGGCCGGGTCGAGCCTGAGCGCTCCTGTGTCATTAACCATAACTGCCCCTGCTTCAAGGGCCTGTCTTGCCACCTCGGCCCTGGTGGTATCAATCGATATGGGAACGGAAACGCGACGGGCGAGCTCTTCAATGACCGGGACCACCCGTCGAATCTCTTCATCTGCAGACACCGGCTCTGAAAAGGGGCGGGATGATTCCCCTCCTATGTCAATGATATCCGCCCCGGCTGCGGCCAGGGCTTCCCCGTGGGATAGCGCATCCTCCTTGTCGAAATAGAGACCTCCGTCTGAGAATGAATCGGGCGTTACATTCAAAATGCCCATTATTAGAGTCCGAGGCCCCAAGGTCAGCAAATAGGAGCCGCATCGAAGCTCAAACACGGTTTGCAGATTCATATTGATAGGATGTAGGCGTTCACAGGTTCAGAGTTCACCCCCGCCTGCCAACGCCTATCTCGCACCCGAACTGCAGTGCTGGCATCTCTGGCAATGGCGGGCAGGGTTCAGGGTTACCTTTCTTTCGTTGACCTTGCTTGTTGGCCAGCAAGTACTTGATGAAACCACATCCCTGCCCGCCAGTGCCCTGTACGCCGACATTGTAGCTTTCCTGCTAGCGAGGCGATGGCAGGCGGGCTCAAATTGTTTTATCTCATGCCTTCTTCATTCAGAACTCACTAATCAATGGTCCAGATTTTCGGTGAACCCTGAACCTCTGAACCCGTGAACGGTTACCATATTCACAGGATTTAGCTAAGAAGTGGTCGGAGTTTGCCGGTACGTCGCACAAGCGATCCAGCAGATTGACGCCGAGATTGCGGAAAAGGGCCATTTCTGGATGGAAACTAGCTAAGAAGTGGTCGGAGTTTGCCGGGTGCCGTGGTCTCATCCCCTGTGTGTGCACCAGATTCTGTTCTTTCTTCCTTTGCCTCTGCGGTCTTTGGGACATCACCCGCGATGATGGCATCTATTTCCGTTTCCACCAGTGTCTCTCTATCGAGTAAGGCCTGTGCCAGTGCGTGCAGGACATCCATATTCTCCTGGAGGATCTTTTTGGCCTTTTCATAAGCCCGGGTGACGAACCCACTGATTTCCTGATCGATAAGCACAGCCGTCTCTTCGCTATAGTCCTTATGTTGAGCAAACTCTCTTCCAAGAAATATCTGCTCTTCTTTCTGGCCAAAGGAAAGGGGTCCCAATTTCTCGCTCATGCCCCACTGGCATACCATTTTGCGCGCGGTTTCCGTGGCTCGCTCAATGTCATTCCCGGCCCCACTGGTCATCTCATCCAGGACCAACTCTTCGGCTGCCCGGCCACCCATGAGTACGGCAAGGCCGTCTAAGAGGTATTGCTTCGGGTAGGTGTGCTTTTCATCCATGGGGAGTTGTTGGGTAAGCCCCAATGCACGCCCTCTGGCGATGATGGTCACTTTGTGGATAGGATCGGTCCCCGGGATCATCTTGGCTACCAAGGTATGGCCTGCTTCATGATAGGCGGTATTCCTTTTCTCCTGGTCGCTGATGATCATGCTCTTGCGGGCTGTTCCCATGAGCACCTTGTCCTTAGCCTCCTCAAAGTCAACCATTTCCAAACGCTCTTTGTCAAAGCGGGCTGCCAGAAGCGCGGCTTCATTGACCATGTTCTCAAGGTCCGCCCCGGAGAACCCGGGTGTGCCCCTTGCAAGGACGGATAAATCCACATCCTCGCCCATAGGCGTCTTGCGGCTATGAACCTTGAGGATTCCTTCCCGGCCCTTAACATCGGGTACAGGCACGACGACCTGGCGGTCAAAACGCCCGGGTCGCATGAGGGCGGGATCTAAGATGTCAGGTCGATTTGTGGCAGATATCAGAATGACTCCCTCGTTCGATTCAAATCCATCCATCTCCACGAGGAGCTGGTTCAGGGTTTGCTCTCTTTCATCGTGGCCTCCTCCAAGGCCAGCGCCCCTGTGTCGGCCCACAGCGTCAAGTTCATCAATAAAGATAATGCAGGGCGCATTTTTTTTCCCCTGAACAAACAGATCCCTGACACGGGAGGCCCCAACGCCTACAAACATTTCCACGAAATCCGAACCGCTAATGCTGAAAAAGGGGACACCGGCTTCTCCGGCAATTGCCCGTGCCAACAGCGTCTTGCCAGTTCCAGGTGAGCCCATCAGAAGCACACCCTTTGGGATTCTTCCGCCCAAACGGGTAAACTTCTTCGGGTCTTTCAAGAAATCAATGATCTCACCTAACTCTTCCTTGGCTTCATCAATGCCTGCAACATCATCAAAGGTTACATGTGTGGACTGTTCTGACAGAAGCCGAGCTCTACTTTTCCCGAAAGACAGGGCCTTGCCCCCCCCTGCCTGCATCTGACGCATGAAGAAGATCCATACGCCAATCAACAAAATCATCGGAAACCATGATACCAGCAGATTCATATACCAAGGGGATTCCGCAGCAGGCTTGGCTTTAATGGACACCCCACGACTTCTAAGGACCTTAATCAAGTCTGCATCCTGAGGGGCAAAGGTCTTGAAGCGGGCACCATCCACATGAGTACCAGAGATCTCTTGACCCTGAATCACGACTCCAACAACGTTGCCCTCTTCGACTTGAGCCATGAATTCTGTGTAACTGATCTCACTGTCCAGGACCCTGGACTGGTTGAACACGTTGAAGAGTAAGATCATCATGAGACTGATCACCAGCCATAGGGCCAGATTCTTGTAAAAAGGGTTCACGAAAGGATAACCTCCCTGCCTACAGGTAGTTTCTTGAGTTCGTTGAGTTCTTTGAGTTTATTGGGTTCTAACACAACAAACACCAAAATCTTGCGATTTTTATTAAATATAATACATTAAAATCAGGATTTCAATCTTTATCAATCATGCCGGCAAGAGTTCGGCTTTCAAGACCTTTTTCGTTTTCTCCGTGACCTTGGCCGAATCATCTATGCGGTATCCCCCTACCCAGATAATTCTCCCGCCACTAAGGAGAATGGGGCAGCGCAGCCTCTTTGAGCGGGGAACCTTGTGGTTGATGAAGAAGGTCTTTACCTTCTGTGAGCCGGCCATCCCCAAAGGCCTGAATCGGTCTCCGTGCTTGAAGTTTCTAACCTTGAGCGGAAAACAGACCGCGGTTAGGTCAAATAGCGCTGTGGTCAGAGGATAGTCCTTGGGGTGAGAGACTTCACTGGCATCGCACACCGAGAGTTTCAGAAAGATCCCTATCTCACGGATAAAGGTAGTCCGCATCCGGGGTATGTCATATTCAAATCCCACAATTTCCTCAGGGAGACCCAATAGAAAGCTGACCTCTTCCCGGTCACGAACTACACTAACACCCTGCGGCAGGTCAAGACGTCCCGAAGGTGAGGGCGCGGCGATGAGCCGCACCACTGCTTTGACATGAACATGGTCCAGTCGTCTTAGCTCCCCTTTTAGTGATGAGACAGCATGGCGTACGAGACGGCGCAACAGCGCAGGGTGCAGATCAGAGAGCCCGCGAGCCAGAAGGGACAGGCGATCCGGTGTCTGGTCCAATACAAGATCCTGAAGTGTTCTCCTAACCTCCAGGTCCCAAAAATCCTCTTCATCTCTTAGAATGGAGGCAAGTCGGTTCAGGGCACAAGCCGTGTTGGGGTTGTAGCGCTTCTTGAGGTGGGGCAACAGTTCATGACGTATCCGGTTCCGCAGGTATTTTGTATCGAGGTTGGAGCGGTCTCTCATGTACTCAAAGTCACCCAGTTCGAGGAAGGCCAGTATCTCTTTCCTGGTTAAGCCTATGAGGGGTCGGATGATGTGTCCTTGACGAACAGGGGGGATCCCGATAAGTCCCAGGGGGCCTGTCCCTCGCAGCAAATGCATGAGAATCGATTCAGCATTGTCATCCGCATGATGCCCAAGGGCAATCTTGCTGGCAGAATATTTGGCTGCCACCTCATCATAGAAGGCATACCGAACAATCCTGGCTGCTTCCTGGAGGGATAGTCGATGCTCGGCACCATATTTTGCTATGTTTTTTGAACCGATTTCACAGGGAATACCCAAACTTGCGGATAGCCTGCTGACAAATGCCGCCTCCTGATCTGCAGTCGCTCCGCGTAATTGGTGGTTCAGATGTGCTATGACCAATCGGAGGGACCACCTAGGCCCAAGGGTCACAAGACTGTGAAGGAGCGCCACAGAGTCCGGTCCACCTGAAACACCCACCAGGACGGTGTCTCCCTCATCGAGCATATGATAATGGCGGATAGCGGTCTCAACCGCAGACAAGAAACCCTGATTTTTCCTGGTCGTTGGCATGGAGTGCGCTAGATAATTAAACGTCTTGGAATTTCTGTAGGCGTTCACAGGTTCAGAGATCACCGTTCAGAAGTCAGAGATCAGAAGCCAGACCTCCGACCTCTGATCTCTGACCTCTATTCTTTTAACTGAACCCTGAACCTCTGAACCCATCAATAGTTAGTATAGCTCTTTATTCGCGTGGTTGCAAGTTCAGAGGAAGGAGTAATGGAATTATTCCAATTGTGAGCGAAGCGAACTAACTTCAGTCGCCATGGAGCTTGAGTCAAGGGAAAAGAGGACGGAGGATTACCGCGACTAACTCAAAAAGCGGCCTATGCCGTGCATACAAGTCGTCACGGGCTTGAGCCACGAGTACACAAGTCGCTCATAGTTGCGGCTCAGAGCCATAGAAAAGGGCCTGCTCAGACCTATATTAACCAGACGGCAATAAAGATGGAGCGGGTTCGATGCATGTTGGAGCCAGAGGGCAAGACGTTCCAAAAAGCGTATCCTGTTTACGTTTATGGATTAATAAAACAGATAAAGTAGGCGTGCTCTTTACACCGAAAGAAAAAAGAAGTCAAGTAAAAAATGTTCTATATATAGTATTTTTTTTGCACTTGACGCTATATATGGTATGCCTCCACAGCGGATTCCCGGTTTTTTTCGGTCGTTGCCGATTTTTTCTAAGTACAGAACATTTTTTTGACAGGATTAACAGGCCCGCCCTGGTGCGACTTTGCCTGGAGCACATTGTAATTCTTGAAATATCTCGGTAATAAAGATGTTGCGATCAAGCCCTGCAATATCGGTCTGGGCCAGGGATAAACTGGATAACTGCCGACTTCGCCAAAGTAGCGTCAGCTACGTCGGCTGAATTTGAATGAATCCAGTTCATCAATAAAATTAATAACCTGCAGGATTTTGACGTTTTTAATTTTTTTGTCCTGTACTTAGGGATTATTTGCGTAACTTCTCAATAAGTTGGGGCCGACTATTCACTGGATTCCCGCTTTCGCGGGAATGACAGGGACTTGCAGCCAATCGTCATTCCCGCGAAAGCGGGAATCCAGTAGCTGTTACCCGGACTTTTTGAGAAGTTACTTATTTGCAGTTGAAATGAGGCCCAGCTTAAGCTATATAGTGATAGCTTGGTTGCGCTAGGCGGGAAGCTAGCGGTGTCCTATTACCCGAAATCCGCTTAATGCGGGGCTGAATTCCCTTTTGAGGGCCTCCACTTCCATGTGCCAAGGGCTGTCCCAGGTCGGGCACCACGCAACAGGCGGTTACGAACTCCGTCAGATCCGGGAGGAAGCAGCGGTAAGTAATGCAGTCTGTGTCGTGGGCTGGCTTCGGCCGAATCATGATGGCTTGAGGTGCGTTGGAAAGGGTTCGATGAAGGGTGCGCAACCAAGTTCTATGACCTCCCGCAAAACATCCCCTTTTGTCCAAGTCCTGTGATAGACTCAAATCTATTACGTGTGTGGTACTCTATCCAGAGTCATTACAAAAAATCAAAATGTAGCCTATGACCTCGAGACGATACAACGATTTCAACAGTTATCTCAGGAAACGCTTTGGCTGCAGGGTCCAGAAGATTACAATAGATGCTGGCTTTTCCTGTCCAAACCGGGACGGAACCCTGTCCTTTAACGGGTGTATCTATTGCGATGGTAAGGGCTCTGGTACCGGAGCGGCCCGCATGGCCGAATCAATCAAGAAACAGATTCAGCAGGCAAAAGCTCGCTTGGCAGCCCGGTACAAGGCCCGGAAGTACATAGCCTATTTTCAGGCGTTTACCAATACCTATGCCCCCTGCGATATCCTTCGCAGACGGTACGATGAGGCCCTGGCAGATTCCGAGATCGTGGGGCTTGCTATTGGCACCAGGCCGGACTGCGTTGACGAGGCAAAACTCAATCTGATTGAAGAATATACGGCCACACATATGGTTTGGATTGAATACGGACTTCAATCCATACACAACCGAACGCTAGAAAAGATCAACAGGAGACACACGTTTGAGGATTTTGTTCGAGCTGTGAGGACGACCGAAGGTCGAAACATACTGATTTGTGCCCATGTCATCTTGGGGCTCCCGGGCGAATCCAGGGCTGATGTCCTTGATACAGCTACAGCCTTAGCTGACCTGGGCATAGACGGCGTCAAGATTCACAGCTTGTATATCCTTAGAGAAACTCCACTGGCGCGCCTTTTTGAGGCGGGCGGTTGTACAGCTCTGGACCAGGAGACCTACGTGGAGTGGGTGGCGGCGTTCTTAGAACGTCTTTCGCCCAGTATTACCGTACAACGTCTTACCGGAGATCCCGACCCTTCGGCCCTTCTTGCCCCTGAGTGGACCTTAAAGAAACAGCAGACCCTTTCCCTTATCCAAAAAACGCTGGAGGTCAGAGAGAGTTGGCAGGGAAAACTGTACGCGCCTCTTGACAAAATTCCAAGTGGTTCTTATGTTGGTAGCAACTCTTGACCGGATAACTACATCAAATCAAACAAAATCAAGTTATGAAATCGCTTCGCGATTTTATATAACGTCCGCCCCTGGCGGACTCAAAATGGAAATTTTCATATGATCAAGTAAATGTGGGAGGTGCCCTTGAACATGAGAAAAAGCCAACCCCCGTCCGGCGAATCAGGTGAAACTGAAGTGGCCGAAAAACTCAAGGGAGGCACATCGGAGAAGGCAAAGGAAGGCTTAGCCGAGGAGGAAAGCCTTGAAGAACGCCTCAAAGCTGAGGAGGCAAGGGCCGAAGAAAACTATGATCGACTTCTCAGGGTAACGGCAGAATTTGAAAATTACAAGAAACGTATGGAGCGCGAAATGAACGATTTTATGAAATTCGCAAACGAATCGTTCATCAAGGATATTCTGCCGGTGGTAGACAATCTGGAACGGGCACTCGAAATCCCTTACGGAAATAATGAGAATGCCTTCCACAGTATGCGAGAGGGCGTCCAGATGACCCTAAAAGGGCTCCTGAGCAGCCTTGAAAGGTCTGGTGTTGTTCCTATTGAGTCTTTGGAGAAGCCCTTTGATCCAAATTTTCACCAAGCCGTCATGCACGAAGAATCCGAGGGGCACTCTGAAAATACGGTCTCCAAGGAACTTCAGAAGGGATACATGATGAGGGACCGGCTTCTTCGGCCTGCCATGGTCGCGGTTTCCAAAAAACCGGATTTCGCACAAGAGGACAAATCAGAGGCCCCCGCGGATGAACAGAAAGATGAACATAAAATTGATATAACGATTCAATAAGTTGAGCACAAGGAGGCAAGGAATGAGTAAAGTTATAGGTATTGATCTTGGCACAACCAACTCGTGTGTGGCCATTATGGAAGGAAAAGAGCCCAAGGTGATTACCAACCCTGAAGGTGGGCGTACCACGCCGTCTATGGTGGCCTCGACCGACAGCGGGGAACGGCTTGTGGGCCAGGTGGCCAAACGACAGGCTGTGACCAATCCGGAGAATACGGTTTTTGCGGTCAAGCGTCTTATTGGACGGAAGTATGCTTCGGCGGAAGCTCAGCGCGACAAGGAAACTTGTCCTTACAAGATTACCCAGGCCCCCAATGGCGATGTCCAGGTTGAGATCCAGAGGAAGGCCTACAGCCCAGCCGAAATCTCATCGTATATTCTGCAAAGCATGAAAAAGACGGCAGAGGAGTACCTTGGTGAGAAGGTTACTGAGGCGGTCATCACAGTGCCGGCGTATTTTAATGACAGCCAACGTCAGGCGACCAAGGATGCTGGTCGAATCGCCGGCCTGAACGTCTTAAGGATCATTAACGAGCCGACCGCAGCCTCCCTGGCCTATGGTCTTGACAAGAGGAAAGATGAAAAAATTGCCGTATTCGACCTGGGCGGGGGAACCTTTGATATTTCCTTGCTGGAGATCGGCGAAGGGGTTTTTGAGGTAAAATCCACCAATGGCGATACCCACCTGGGCGGTGAGGATTTTGATCAAAGGATTATCGACTATATTGCCACTGAGTTCAAGAAGGACCAGGGGATCGACATCCGTACTGACAAGATGGCCCTGCAGCGCTTAAAGGAGGCTGCCGAAAAGGCGAAGATGGAGCTTTCGACCTCCATGGAAACTGATATAAACCTCCCCTTTATCACAGCTGACGCCAGCGGACCAAAGCATCTGAATATAAGGCTGACCCGGGCCAAACTGGAGGGTCTGGTTGAGGACTTGTTGGAGAAGCTGGTTGGTCCCTGCCAGACGGCGTTAAAGGATTCAGGACTGAGCCGTTCAGACATCAACCAGGTCATCTTGGTGGGTGGCATGACCCGGATGCCGGCCGTTCAACAGAAGGTGAAGGGGATTTTTGGCAAAGAGCCTCATAAGGGGGTAAATCCCGATGAGGTGGTGGCCCTTGGAGCGGCCATCCAGGCGGGGGTTTTGAAAGGTGATGTTCAGGACGTGTTGCTGCTGGATGTGACGCCACTTTCCCTTGGGATTGAAACCCTTGGCGGCGTATTTACCAGATTGATCGAAAAGAATACGACGATACCTACCAAGAAGAGCCAGATATTTTCCACCGCAGCAGATAATCAGCCCGCGGTTTCGATCCACGTGCTTCAGGGCGAACGTGAGATGGCCGAGTACAACAAGACTCTGGGCCGCTTTGAACTCGTTGGCATACCCCCCGCGCCCCGGGGCCTGCCACAGATTGACGTGACCTTTGACATTGATGCCAATGGGATTGTCCATGTCTCGGCCAAAGATCTGGGAACTGGAAAGGAACAATCGATCCAGATCACGGCATCCAGCGGACTTTCAGAAGAAGAGATCGAAAGGCTGACAAAGGACGCGGAGTTGCATGCCGAGGAGGACAAGAAGAAAAGGGCCCTGGTAGACGCCCGGAACCACGCTGACAGTCTTATCTATCAGACTGAAAAGTCAATGCGAGAACTGGGTGACAAGATAGACGCGAGTCTCAAGTCAAATGTCGAAGGTGCCATTGAACGTCTCAAAAAGGCCATGGAAGGGACCGATACTGATGAGATCAAGCGCCTGAGTGATGAGTTGATGCAAACCTCTCACAAATTGGCAGAAGCCATGTATGCTAAGGCCTCTGGCGCAGAGCAGGCAGGTGAGCAAGCTGGTGGGCCTTCTGCCCAGGCTGAAGCTAAGGCATCCAAAGACGAAGACGTGGTGGATGCCGATTTTGAGGAGGTTAAGGATAATAAATAATCGCATAGGATCCGAGCCGCAAAACGAAGAAAATCCCGCAGTATTCAATGTGCTGCGGGATTTCTTGTTTAATATGGCGGAAATCTATGATAGGAAGAAGGAAATGTTGGCCCATTGCTGGCGCGACGTCCGCGAAACAAGGAGTGGAGTGGGGGACAGAGCCCCCACGGTAGCGTGGGGGCACATGTTGCTGCTGTTGAGATTCTCCTGTATGAGAAGGACTGTGAACATATGAAACAGTATCGCGTTGACGAGCTTCGGCCAAAGGATTATGAAAGGATCAAGGGATATTTGGATAAGCATTTTGGTTCTCCCCAGATGGAAGGTGTTTATTGGGTTCCTCTGGATCCTGATTTGTTGGACCAGGTTCAGGCTGCCCATGTGGACTGCCAGCCGTTCTATTTTGCTGTTGTACTGGAGCCGACAGTCATCTCGTTCGAATTGTTGATCCGAACGCGAAAGCGGATTCGATGCGACTGTATCCATTATGCCAATGAGGGACAGAGGGACTACATTATTGCGTTTGCAGATTCGATTTTTGAGAGACTGAAGATTCTGACATGAAAGATACGCATATGATACGAACAGCTCTGATCACAGCCTGGGTTGTTTTGATCACTCTCATTTGTGCTCTGGCTGCCATCATTATATCATTTTTAAGAAAGGGCGGTAACTACGCTCACTTGGTGGGAAGGTTCTGGGCAAGGTCTATTGTCTTTGTAAGCCGTGTCAAGGTATCGGTTCAAGGATTGGAACATATTGATCCCAGTGCCGCTTACGTTTTTATGGCCAATCACCAGAGCATGTTTGATATCCCGGCCCTCCTCGGGTATCTGCCGGTTCAGTTCCGATGGCTGGCCAAGATGGAGCTCTTTCAGATCCCTATTTTTGGGTATTCAATGGCGCGCGTGGGCTATATCAGTATTCACCGGTCTAATCGAAAAGCGGCTTACAAAAGCCTTCAGGAGGCAGCTCAAAAGATTGCCCAGGGGGTTTCAGTAGTGGTCTTTCCAGAGGGGACGCGGAGCCCGGATGGTCAGATCAAGCCATTCAAAGGGGGTGGTTTTTACCTGGCCATTCGCTCTGGACGACCGATTGTACCTGTTGTGATTAGTGGAAGTCACCACGTCATGCCAAAAGGGAGGCTCCGCATAAGACGCGGTCGAATTGTCCTGAGTATCAACCCGCCCATTGAGACGACCCCTTATGACAACAATACCAAAGAAGTTCTGATGGAATCGGTCAGGTCTACAATGAAAAGAGACCTGGAGAAGATGAGGGCTGGAGGCACGAAATAAGAGATGCGCAAGGAAATTTTTGGGGTTGTGCTCGTATTTGCGCTTATACTGACGGCTGTAAGCCTCCTTTCTTACGATCCGTTGGATACGTGTATTAATCGTGCCGGGGCTTCAGCCGATGTCCGGAACCTGTTTGGACCGGTAGGCGCCCACGTGGCTGGTTTTCTCATCTATCTCTTTGGGCTGGGCGCCTTCTGGATACCCATCCTCTTGCTGATTATCAGTCTCTACACGTTCAAGGAGTACGCCAAGGGGTTAATCATAGTGGCTGTTGTGGGTGGCCTGCTGTTAGCGATTACGACCGGTGGGCTTTTGTCGATGCATCAAAGCCACTATCTGGTTTTTGGAAAGCGGTTTTCGAGCGGCGGGATTCTGGGAATCCCCCTGGCCAAAACTGTCGTGAAGTATACCAACAGGACCGGGGGACTCATTTTTCTTTTCACTATCTGGACCATCGCCTTCGTCATGACTACCCGACTATCACTTGTTGCCCTGTTCAAATCGTTTACCGGGGTCTGTGCCGGGGTATCCAGCCGGGCAAGTACTGCCTGGATCATCTGGAGAGAGCGCCGTAACAAGGCCAGGAGACGCACTGAAGCAAGATACAAGCATTCACCCACAAATAAAGCTTCTGTAAAAATCGTAGGACCCGGCCGGAAACAAGTCAAGGAAGTCCCGGCTGGCCGACAGCAAGCTTTTGAATTCATGGCTGCGGGCCAGGGGTTTAGGCTCCCGCCCATAGACCTGCTGGAGGACTCTAAGGCAGAGGTCAAGCCGACGGATCACGAAAGCCTCCAGATGCAGTCGAGGCTCCTGGAAAAGAAGCTGGGCGATTTTGATGTATCAGGCAAAGTGTTGGCTGTGTCCCCCGGGCCGGTGGTTACAATGTACGAGTACGAGCCTGCACCTGGTATTAAGATTAACAAGGTGGTGAGCCTGGCAGATGATCTGGCCATGGCCCTTCGGGCTACCAGCATTCGTATTGTGGCGCCCATTCCGGGCAAATCAGTCATCGGGATAGAGGTTGCAAATGCAAACAGGGAACCCGTAAGGATAGAAGATATCATTGCCTCTGAGGCATTTGATCGTTCGAAGTCCAGGTTAACCCTTGCCATGGGCAAAGACATAATGGGCAATCCGGTTGTAACCGATTTGGCAAAGATGCCCCACCTTTTGATCGCTGGCGCCACGGGATCCGGCAAGAGTGTGGCCTTAAACGCCATGATCTGCAGTATGCTCTATAAGGCAACCCCTGATGATGTAAAACTCGTACTAATCGACCCAAAGCGTATCGAGCTATCTGCCTACGAAGGTATCCCGCACATGATCTCACCCGTGGTTGTGGATGCCAGGAAGGCAACCCAGGCCTTACACTGGGCAGTTCATGAGATGGAACGCCGTTATACTCTCATGGCCGAAAAGAGTGTGCGTAACATAAACCAGTACCATCAAAAGTCGGCCAAAGAGATGGCCATCCTCAAACAGACCGAGGGGTCAGGGGATAGACCGGCGCTTGAGACTGAAAATACACCTGAAGGGCTCCCCTTCATTGTGATTGTCATTGACGAACTGGCCGACCTCATGCTGGTAGCTTCCAGAGACGTGGAATTAGCCCTGACGCGGCTGGCCCAGATGGCTCGCGCGGCCGGCATTCACCTGTTGATTGCTACCCAGAGGCCTTCAGTGGATGTCTTAACCGGCACCATAAAGGCCAACTTCCCGACCAGGCTCTCCTTTCAGGTTTCTTCGAGGACGGACTCCAGGACCATCTTGGATGCTAACGGTGCTGAGGCTCTCCTTGGAAACGGCGACATGCTCTTGCTCCCCCCGGGTACTGCCAAGCTGCAGCGTATCCACGGAGCTTACATTTCGGGGGTCGAGATCCGCAGAATCATAGAATTTTTGAAGAACCAACAAGAACCGGTTTATGACGAAGAGATCCTTAAGGCCAGGTCTCAGGACAAGGATGAGAAGGGTGAAGATGAATACGACGAAAAATACGATGAGGCTGTTGCTCTGGTCACCGAGACCCGGCAGGCTTCCATCTCAATGATTCAGCGTCGTCTCAGGGTAGGGTATAATCGAGCGGCCCGAATGATCGAAATGATGGAACGCGATGGCGTGGTGGGGCCCTCTGACGGAAGCAAGCCTCGAGATGTGCTGGTCAAGGGATATGGGGATTCATAAAATAAAGAGTGAGCTAAAGTGCCTAAAGTTAGCCAAAGGTATGAGACATACAATTCGCGAGCTTTTCCTCCTTAAATTTTAGGCACTTTAGTTCACTTTAGGGGCTTCAGTTCAACGTGTGTGTAGACATGCTATCCATAAGGTTTACATCTTTTAACTTTAGTTAACTTTAGCTCACTTTAGGCACTTAAATGGGTGATAAACACTAATGATTCGATGTTTCTTTATTTGTATTCTTTTATTTGGTGCCTTGCGTGATCCGTGCTGGGGCCTGGGGGCGGCCGACATTCTGGACCGGGTCCAGCAACGATATGCAGCAGGCGATTTTGAGGCCGATTTCGTCCAGGAGTCGCATTTGAAGGCGATGGGCATGGTTGACACAGCCCAAGGTCACCTCTATTTTGGCCGTCCTGGCATGATGCGTTGGCACTATGAGACGCCAGAGGAATATCTCATTATAACGGATGGAGATACGGTCTGGATCTACAGGCCAGAGGAAAACCAGGTCATGCTGGGTCGGTCTGTGGACTATTTCGGCAGCAAAGAGGGTGCAGACTTTTTTACGAAACCCGGGGAACTTACCAGGGAATTCATCCTGGAACTCGCGCCCAAAGAGCTTCAGGAAAAAAACCATTATGTCTTAAGGCTTGTTCCCAGGACAGAGCGACCCAGCCTGGCCGAGCTTTACTTGTTCATCTCAAAAGAGACCTTTGACATCGTAAAATCGATTACCTGCAATCCCTTTGGTGACAAAACAACTATTCGGTTTGACAGCTATAGGTTTGACCGGGAGCTAAATTCCTCCTTGTTTATATTTCAGATCCCGAATGGCGCAGAAGTGCTGCAGCTTCAAAGCGGACAAGAAAATGACAAATGATAAATTAGTTGCACAGGAGATCAGGGCGCTTCTAAAGGAACGCAATGCGATTTTACTCGTCCACAACTATCAACGGCCAGAGATTCAGGACATTGCCGACCTGACAGGGGATTCCCTTGAGCTGAGCATCAAGGCAGCCAAGACCGATGCGGATGTGATCGTTTTCTGCGGGGTGCACTTCATGGCCGAGACCGCTTCCATCGTATCACCGGACAAGACAGTGCTCATACCTCGGCTGGACGCGGGATGTCCTATGGCTGACATGATCACACCTGAAGCCCTCACGGCGAAGCTGGCCGAATTGGGCGAGATACCAGTGGTTACCTATGTCAATTCCCCTGCCTCGGTCAAAGCGCATTCTACTATCTGCTGCACTTCAGCCAATGCGGTCGCTGTCGTGAACAGCTTAGCAGAAGATGAAATCTTGATGACCCCGGATCGGAACCTTTGTCAGTATGCAGCTTCCAAAAGCGCTAAAAGGATTCATTGCTGGGATGGATATTGCCCGATCCACGAGCGCTTAAGTGCCGAAGAGGTTCTGAATGCAAAGGCCACCCATCCCGAGGCCCTTTTTATGGCCCACCCGGAATGCCGGCCCGAGGTGTTGGCTCTGGCCGATGCGGCATTAAGTACGTCCGGGATGCTCGATTTTGCCAAACACTCTGATAATCAGTCCTTCATCGTGGGCACCGAAGAGGGGCTTGTCTATCCGCTCCAGAAGGCAAACCCAAGTAAGTCGTTCTACAGGGTTTCTGAATACATGGTATGTGAAGACATGAAGCGGACCACACTTGGCGATGTGCTGAGGGCCATAACCAATATGACCTACGAGGTGAAGGTGCCGGAGAAGGTGCGCATACCCGCCTCCAAGGCGGTGGAACGTATGCTCCAACTTAGTTCGCTTCGCTCACAATTGGTCGAGTAGTTGAGTAGTTAAGTCGTAGGAATTTCAATAGGTTGTAGAAATTCCGAGACGTGAAATTATTGCAGGGTAAGGGGGGCTGAGGGGTTATGTCGGCAGGTGCTTGGTTAGTATGTATTCTTCATAATCATCAGCGGACATGAGCAGATCCAGGTCATCTAAGGAAAAGAGCTTGGCCCGGATAATCCAGCCTTGGGTGTAAGGCGAGTAATTGATCAATGCGGGGTTGTCAATAACTTCCTGGTTGACCGAAACAACCTGGCCACAGACTGGGGCGTAAATATCGTTAAATAATCTGCTACACTCTACACTCGCAAAGCACTCACATGTCATAATCTCATCACCCTCGTTAGGGAGTTCCACATAATTGAGGTTTCCAAGTTGCAACTGGGCAAAATCGGTTATGCCTAGGGTGACTGTGTGATTCTCTTCATATCGGACCCAGATATGGTCCTCAGAGTACTGTAGCTCATCCAGAACTAGCAAGGCAGCCTCGCTCTCCTATTTGCCCTTTCTTATTTCGCTGAACACCCCATATACTAAAAAAAAGAACTTGACAAGCACTTTTTTTCACAAAAAACGCTGTATAGCTCAAAGGTCTCGCAAGTTGTACAAGCTATTGAAATCATAGTTGTTTTGCCGCGATCTATTTTATACCATCCACTAATACCATCACTCCATCACTCCAGTACTCCATTGCTCCAATTGCTCCAATTGCTCCAATTGGGGCGAAGCCCCTAAGTTCAACCTATGCTTTACCTATTTGCTCGAGTGTCTTGTCATCAATGTCAAAATTCGAATAGACCTTCTGGACATCGTCTGAGTCTTCCAGGCTGTCCATGAGCCGAAGCATCTGTTCGGCCTGTTTGTCTTCCAGTTTGACTGTGCTCTTGGGTGCCATGGTGATCTCGGCAAGCAAGTAGCGCATGTTTCTTTCATCCAGCGCCTTTTTCACTGCTTCGAAATCCTCTGGGGACGTGACGACCTCCAAGGTGCTTTCTTCATCCCGGATATCCTCTGCCCCGGCATCCAGGACCGCCTCCATGAGCGCCTCCTCATCTGTGTCACCCTTTTCAAATACAAACATCCCCTTTTTTTCAAACATCCAGGCTACGCAGCCGGCCTCACCCAGCCCCCCTCCGGATTTACTAAAGATGTAACGGATATCAGCCACCGTGCGCTTTTTGTTATCGGTCAAGGATTCTACCAAAACCGCCGCCCCACCAGGACCGTATCCTTCATAATAGACCTCTTCGTACGCAACCCCCTCCAGTTCCCCGGTTCCCTTCTTTATGGCCCTTTCAATGTTGTCTTTGGGCATATTCTCTGCCTTGGCTGCTGCAATAGCTGTGCGCAGCCGCGGGTTGGCATCCGCATTGCCCCCCCCCATGCGTGCAGCCACGGTGACCTCTTTGATCAGCCTCGTAAAGACTTTGCCCCGCCTGGCGTCTGTTATACCCTTCTTGTGCTTAATTGAACTCCACTTTGAATGCCCAGACATGCTGCCTCCCGTAGCATTTCGGATTTTGGATTGCGGATTTAACCAAGACCGCATTCTGAGTGTGTTTGTTGTGTCTGAAGCCCCTAAGTTTTTCCCAATCCAACAATATAGATTTCCTTGCTTGCCTTTCTGCTTGATTTTGGCTTGAAGTGCACAACCCGGCCAAAGGATCTTCTGACCCTGTCTGAAAAGGCTTTGAAGTCAGAGCCGTGAAAAATCTTGCAGACGAAGGCCCCTCCTGGCCTCAGCACACGGGCCGACATGGCTAAGGCCGATTCACTCAGTTGAAGCGACCTCTGCGCATCCACGAACTTGCTCCCTGTAGTAGATGGGGCCATATCGCTTAAAACTGTTTCGAAATTTGTCCCAACGGCTTCCAGAAATGACTCGTCCCAGGCAAGCACATCATACTGTACGAAGCGGACATTGGGCGGGAGCCGAAGCGCAAGCGGGGTTATGTCCACTCCAACAACGAGACCTCTATCTCCCACAACCTTTGAGGCAAATAGCAGCCAGGAGCCCGGACAACAGCCCAGATCAAGGACTCTGCCCCCTCTTTTCAGGATGCCAAATCTCTCTTGAATCTCCTCAAGCTTGTAAACGGATCGCGCCGGATATCGTTCCTCACGAGCACGTCTTGCATAATAGTCATACCAAGAATCAGGTTTCACCACAGGATATATAGCAGCAAATATCGGTTTTTCAAGTCATAAAATGTAACTTCTCAGCCAGTTTGCTGGATGCCCGCTTTCGCGGGCATGACGGGGGATTTATTACATTCGTCATTCCCGCGAAGGCGGGAATCCAGGTGTATTACCCGAAGTTATTGAGAAGATACCATAAAATCACTCCGCGATTGTAACCGTTCACGCGTTCAATGGTTCACGGGTTCAGGGTTCACCGAACAAATGTTGAGATCTGACCCCTTGTCACCCGCTGGCCTACGAGCAAGGCCAACAAGAGAAAGGTAACCCTGAACGGTTCACCCTGTTAAACAGGGTTCCCTTCGGGAAATTTAACAAGGTGAACTCTGAACCTGTAAACGCCTACTCGTGATTTTATCAGAACAACAAGTTAACTAACTCCGAGATTCCCTGCACCCCGACTATCTCGATATCGGCCAGCCCCTTGAGGTGCTTCAGATTGTTTCGGGGAAGGAGGCACCGGCTAAAACCCATTTTTTGCGCCTCGTGCACCCTCGGCTCCGCTTGACTAATTCCACGAACTTCCCCGGTTAGCCCAATTTCGCCAAAGACGAGAGTAGACTCCTTGACAGGTTTATCAAAGAAACTCGAAGCAATAGCCGAGACAATCCCAAGATCTACGGCAGGCTCCTCCACCTTTACGCCGCCGGTCACATTGACAAAGATGTCTTGATTCATTAGCTGCAGACCAAGTTTCTTTTCCATGACAGCGACAAGCAGAGAAACCCTCTTGTAGTCTACACCCAGGACAGTTCGCTGTGGGGTGCCAAAGCTGGCTCGGCCAACAAGGGCCTGGAGTTCAAGCAATATGGGCCTGGAGCCTTCGATGCTGGCTGTTACTACAGAACCAGGGACAAGAGATCGGCGTTGAGACACGAATATTGCAGAAGGATTCACAACTTCACAAAGACCGTTATCCCTCATCTCGAACACCCCTATTTCGTTGGTGGAACCAAAGCGGTTCTTGACCGCACGAAGTATGCGAAAGATGTTATTCTGGTCCCCCTCGAAATAGAGCACTGTATCGACCATATGTTCCAGGAGTCTCGGGCCTGCAATGGCACCATCTTTGGTGACGTGTCCTACCAGGAAAATCGGAATCCCGGTCCGCTTTGCCAGGTGCATGAGGTGCATCGTCGCCTCCCGCACCTGGCTGACGCTACCAGGTGCCGAGGTCAATTCAGGGGTAAACACGGTTTGAATCGAATCCACAACCATTACATTCGGAACCATTTCATCGGTCATAGCCCTGATCGATTCGAGCGTGACCTCTGATACGACCCATAGATCGTCCGAACCAGTACCGAGGCGGTCGCTTCGAAGCTTGATCTGCTCAAGGGACTCCTCGCCGGAGATGTAGAGTACCTTGTGCTTGCCGTCCACAAGCCGGTGCAAGACCTGGAGCATCAGTGTGGACTTGCCAATGCCCGGATCTCCTCCTACCAGGATAAGGGACCCGGGAACCAGCCCGCCCCCCAGCACTCTGTCAAATTCCTGTATACCGGTCATGATGCGCCTTTGCTGATTCATTTCTACTGAGTCGATCGGAACAGGTCGAGACTGCCGGGCGGGAGCCGATCGGCCGGGCGCAAGGGTGGGGCTCTCCCTTTCCTCCACCAGGCTATTCCATTCGCCACACTCAGGGCATTTACCCATCCATTTGAGTGATTGATAGCCACAACCCTGACATACAAAGATCGTTTTGCTTGTCTTGTTGCTTTTCAAGACGCATTCCCCTCTCTTAGCCCTAAATCTTCTGTAAGATAGCATGAACTAGGCTGCAAGAGAAACGAAATCTCGCCGGATGCCCATGGGAGCCGACCTGTGTCGATCCTTTGACAAGGCGATTGGGGCGCTCAAAGAGGCAAAGCATAAGTCTCAGACATGCTTTAAAAAAGCGCTAAGAAGAAGGTTCTGTTTGACAATTTGCGCCAAACAACGTAATCTACGCACAAAAAAACAAGCACAAACTGGCATGGCCTCTGGCCCGTGGGGCCTACGCCCTGGAGGACTCGTATGAGCTTTCCGAGCCGTAGGCTCTACAAGCCGGAGGCCTACGGCTCGGAGAGAGGTATGAATGAGAAGAGATGCTTTGAATAAGATTGCTGTCATCGGTATGGGTTATGTGGGTATACCAGTAGCTGCCCTTCTTGCAGACCAAGAAGGGATGGATGTCACCGGTCTCCAGAGGCGTTCTCAGCGCTCGGGATGGAAAATAGATGTTCTAAATGCAGGCAAGTCTCCCATTGAAGGCGAGGAGCCCGGGCTGGACGACTTGATCAGCCGGGTTGTGAAAAAGGGCAGCTTCCGTGTGAGCGACGATTTTTCGGTCATCAAACATATGGACATTGTACTGATTGATGTGCAAACCCCTACTGATGGCGCGGATCATATGCCAAGGTATCTTTCCCTTAAAGAGGTCTCCAGGCATGTAGGCACCTACATGAAAAAAGGGACCCTGGTGGTAATCGAGTCAACCGTCGCGCCGGGCACCACACAGTTCGTTGTCCAACCCATTCTGGAACGAAAATCCGGATTCAAAGCAGGCCGAGATTTCCACCTGGCCTATTCTTACGAGCGGCTCATGCCCGGTCGACTCCTTGATTATATCATAAACCTTCCCAGGATCGTGGGGGGCGTGAACAAAAAAAGCCGCGACAAGGCAGTCGAAATGTACAAGAAAATCGTCAAAGCCAAAATTCTGGCTACGGATATCCTGACAGCCGAAACCACCAAGACAATCGAGAATGCCTATCGAGACGTGAACATAGCCTTTGCCAATGAGACGGCAATGGTGTGTGAAAGTCTGGGCATTGATGTGTACGAGGTCCGCGAGCTGATCAACTCCCGGGCTGAGCGCCATATGCATGTGCCGGGGATTGGCGTGGGTGGACACTGCCTTCCGAAAGATACCTGGCTTCTAAATTACGGGGTCAAGAAGTACGGCAAATTCCCTATCAATCCCGAGTTTGTTCAGCTAGCCAGAAAAATCAATGATTTTATGCCTATCCGTGCCACAGAGATGATTAGGGAAGCTCTTGCATCCAGGAAAATCGCTCTCAGGGATGCCAAGATTGCCCTGTTGGGTGTGGCCTATCTTGAAGACTCTGACGATGTCAGAAATACCCCTGCCTACGACCTCATCCGGGAGCTGGAGGCATACGGCGCTGAGGTTGTGGCCCATGATCCGTATGTGCGGACCTTTCCTGATGCCGAACTGAGCCGCGATTTGGATTATGTGATAAAACGAGCTGACTGCATAGTGATTGCCACAAAGCATAAACCTTACTTCAAACTAAATCTAAAGAAGATAAAATCACTGATGCGTACGCCCATTATTGTTGACGGGCGCAACGTTTTGGATCGGGCCATGGCTGAAAAGGCGGGCTTTCTATATAAAGGAATCGGCAAAGGGTAACTATGGTTTATGGACGCATTCAACGCTATCCTAAAACGGGTTGAGCAGAAAAAGGAAAATTATGCTGCCTATGATTTTGAAAAACTTGAAATGTCTGCGCTAAATACCTTTTTTGACCTGGCCCAAGAACATGATAACCTGGAAAACCTTTACATGGTGAGCGTGACCGTACCTCGCGTCTTTTTTGGGCTACAAAGCAATCTGTATCTGATCGACCCCAAGACCGAAGCCATCACATGGGTGGCAAACAGTCACCCCGGCCTGAGCAATTCAGAGAATGAAGTGCCGGATCATATTAAAATCACAGAGGCTCCGTATCAACACGGCCACGCCTATGTGGTGCCCATCCATGGCAAGAAAACACCTGCCAGTCGCATCCTCTTTTACAGTTCACGAGACATTATTGGGATCTTTGAGGTAACTCAGGCACGTCACCTCACGGAGGCTCAGCTTTTTTTTGTACAAAAGTATGTCAACCGCATAGGCTACAATCTGTACAACAAATTCCTCGCCGAACAGAACATTCAGCATCTCAAGTTTATCAACAATTTAGTGGCAGACATAGAGCACAATGTGATTGTGCCCAACATTCACTACAAGTATTACTTCAGGAAGATCAGAAAATACTTGAACACAAACAAGGAGATCGAGAGTGATCTTGACAGCCTCCTTGACGAAGTCAAGTCTCAGAACCCAAACCTGTATGCCAGGATCACTGAAATACTGGAAAGCGTAATCGTGGTGAACAGGGCCATGTTCACTGACCAGGAGAACATCGAGAAACATTACAAACACGCCAGCCTTTTCTTGGAAACTCTGTTTCGTCCGGACCACTTCTTGTTTGGCGAATACATCCTGAAAAAGGCCCCCTATTACTTGTGGGAAGACATTATAGTGCCCCAACTGGAACGATACAGGGATCGGTTTGCCCAACAAGGTATTGTGATTGACCATATCATCAAGGATCATAAGATGTCTGAAGACCTGCAAGTTAAGGTGGACAAAGGGCTGATAGCTCAGGTGGTTGCGAATTTCTTTTCAAATGCTGCGAAGTATGCAAAATCAGTTGTGGACCTTTCAGGAAAAAGGCTCAAGAGGGTTGATTGCAGGATGTCACTCATTGAAGACTTTTTTGGTCGAGGACACCACGGTGTGCGTTTCGATGTTTTTTCCTCAGGGCCACCGATTAACCAGAAAGATGCAAAGCATATTTTTGACGAAGGTTTTCGACTTGTCCAGAAGGAGTCAGTGGAGGGGACGGGTCACGGGCTTCATTTCGTGAAAAACGTGGTTGAGGTCCATGGAGGGATTGTCGGTCATGGAGCGGAAAAACTTGGAAATGAATTCTACTTTGTTATTCCGGTATAGGTATTGGAAAGCCGCCCTACACTTGCTGGCGGTGGCGGTTTTGAGTTCTGCCTTGCTGACAAATTACACTGACAATGTCTATGGCGAACCATCAAGAGGATCTGATCCCTACGCCACCCTTCAAAAGCGCCTCATACGGGACGGATTTGACAGGTCCTTCATACGATTGCTCTATTCCAGGCCAGAGGCGGCCTTTGACCAGGAGGGTCTTACGGCCTATTTCTCTCATCGTGAAGCCACCTTGAACTACGATCAATTCTTGACCCGGTCTTCCATTGACCAGGCGATTGACTATCTTGGCCAACATCAAAAGGCCTTCAAGCAGACACAAAGCGTATACGGCGTGGAGGAGGAGGTCATTACCGCCATCATCCTGGTGGAGTCAAGACTGGGCACCTTTATTGGGAAGCGCCTGGTACTCAATACCCTGTCTGCCCTGGCGGCCCTTGATGATAAGGATAGCCGGGACATGCTTTGGCACACTTATGTCAGACACAAGGCACGGGATTCAAGGAGCCAATTTGACCAATGGGCCCGCCGAAAATCGGCCTGGGCATACGGTGAACTAAAGGCCTTTCTGCAACACGTGAAGGCCCAAAAGGTAGACCCCTACTCGGTATATGGCTCTTATGCCGGCGCATTGGGGATTGCCCAGTTTGTGCCTTCAAGTGTACTGCGGTTTGCTCAGGACGGCAACCGAGACGGCCGGATCAACCTGTATGACCATGAAGATGCTATTGAGAGCATTGCCAACTACCTTAAGCAGCATGGATGGCAGCCGGGGCTGAAACGCCATGAGGCGTTTCGCACCCTCCTTAATTATAATCACAGTCGATATTATGCAGAAACAATCCTCAAAGTGGCTGAACGCCTGCGAGACCTCCGTCCAAGATGAAAGCCAGGCCAGCCGGGAGTTGACATGAGTCATGGCCTAATGGTTCTGATACTTTTGCTTCCCATGGTTCCCACGTTCTGGGCGATCGTGGACGTGGCCTATCGGGATTTTGGGACTTTAAAAAAGAAGGCCCTATGGGGGGCGTTTATCGTTTTTGTCCCGTGCCTTGGAGGCCTTGTTTACCTGATCTTTGGACGCAGACAGGGTACAAAAATAGCCGAATGAAGAGTCCCCGTTTTCTGATGCAGCCAGAGTTGAGTGGGGTGTGAATCACAGCTGTTGGCAACGAGAAAATCCATATCCGTCTGCTACGTATTTAGCTTTGGGGAAAAGGTGTCAGGTTTCGGGTTTCAGGTGTCAGGATAGAGAAACTTGAAGAGCTGAAACCTGAACACTGAAACCTCACAATTGAACTCTATAACCAACAATCTTGATTTACACCCGGTTGAGTGAGAGATGGTTTCATGAGAGGGCGAAAGATGAAAAAAAAGCCGGATGAAGATCGACTCCCTTTGATTCAGGATGCAGACCTGGCTGGCAAGGTCGTGCTGGTTCGTGTGGATCACAATGTGGTGAAAGACGGTATTATCCGTGACCCTTACCGCATCGATCGCACTATCGGCACACTGTATAACATTGTTGAGAGGGGCGGACGGATCATACTCATGACCCACGTAGGAAGGCCTCGGGACAAAAAGACCGGGAAAATTACCTGTGATCCCTCCACTTCCATAAAGCCAGTTGCTGCTTATCTTGAACGTAAGCTTCACACCAAGATCCATGTGCCCACCTTTCGGGTTGAAGAAAAACGCGGCATTGTGGGGATTGATACGTCTATTAATCTGGCCATCAAGGACCTCAGGCAGCACAAAATCGGCGGCATTTATCTGCCCAACACGCGATGGTTTGAGGGAGAAGAGACGACAGGGGAACTCAGGGAGTCTTTTGCCCGTCAGTTAGCCGGCCTCGGAGACGTCTTCATAAACGACGCCTTTGGCTCATGGCAGCCGAATACGTCCACTTATGACATTTCGACATACTTGCCATCATATGCGGGCTTCCTTATGCAGGAAGAGATCCAGCATCTGGACCAGGTTCTAAATCCCGAACGTCCTTTTGTGGCAGTTGTGGCCGGTGCGAAATATGATACCAAGATAGGCCCACTCAATGAGATTTACAAGAAGGTGGATCATCTCATCCTGGGTGGCGTCATTTTCAATACCTATCTGTGTGCCAAGTATAACATTCGGATCGCCGGGGTCTCGGAAGAAGACATTGATGCAGCCAAAAAGCTTGTCTCCCTTGACAAGGAGATGAAAAAGATTGTGGAGCTTCCCTACGTTGTGGAGGCGGACACCCTGGGCGAAAAGATTGAAGGACAATATAGGACCGTGGAGATCCAGGATCTCGTACCTGACAAATCGTATGGTTATATCCTTGACATTGATCAGAGGTCCTTTTCGGACAAGGAGGTGGCCGATGTAATTAGTTCGGCCAAAACCATCTTTGTCAATGCGGTCATGGGTTATACACCGCATTTTACTGAGGGCTCAGAGGCCCTTGACCGAACCATCGACAAGAACCATACTGCCTGGAAGTTTTACGGCGGTGGTGACACCCTCCAGGAGTTCAAGAGCCTTTGCCCTGGTCTCTATCTTGCGGTATTGGATGACGCCCTCTATTATTTTTTTACAGGCGGGGGATCAGTTCTTAAGGCGATCGAAAAAAACGATGCCTTCGGTATGAAGCCAGTGCAGGCGCTCATAGATAACAAGAAGGCGAAAAGGGATTGACAAGATAGGCTTTTTTCTGTAATTTATGATTTAGGCTTTGCAACAAGGGTCCCATCGTCTAGCGGTCTAGGATACTGGCCTCTCACGCCAGAGACACGGGTTCGATCCCCGTTGGGACTACCAAGTGCTTATAATTTCAATACCTTATTTATTTGGCCCCTCTAAACTTTCTTTTCAAAATTGGCATAGATAGATTTCAGGCGCGCTCTTTGCCTCTCCACGCAAGGAGGGATGGAGGCCAGATTTTCTTCCTGATACGGCTGTTTTTGGGCAATACTCAGGCAAAAGTCCATACCCTCTTCGAGGTTCTTCTTGAATACGTGCAGGGTTTTGATTTCCTTGGGCGTGTACGTACAGTGAGTTACCTGTTCTTCAAAATAGTCCACATACATCACAATCTCCTTTGCAAACATATGCGGACGTTCGGATGAAACCAGCGATGGGCCTCTTCCGTAAATGTGGTCCACCATCTCTTTCAGGGTGTATGTTTTGTTAAACCAGGCGATATTGGGACCGGGACATATTGACTGGGGCGCACTTTTCTCCTTGGCGATGCCCAGGGCGATAAGGGCTCCATTGCCCAGATGGTCGCAAATACAGGTTTTTTCCACAACCTTCCGGCAAAGCCTTTCTTTTTCACCGTCTGAAATCTCCATGTTTTCTATCTCCTGCAGTTTCATCTTTTGATACTGCCTGGAAGCGAGACAAATAGGCCTTTTCGTGAACTCGGTGTTGGATACCAGGAAACGCTTTCCGCAGGGGGAACCGGGCTTGCCTCTTGCCACGTTGTTACGGGTCCATATTTCTGATCCTGTTTTGCGTAAATTGCTGAAAGGGATTTCCATGGGAGAGACATCGCTCAAGTAGAGTTCTCCCTCTCCGGCCTGTCTCAAGAGTTCACGGGTCGGGACATCCACGCACGTGGCTTCGGGGACGAGCAAAAAAGGACTGGCCCATCCCGTCAGATCCATGCCGAAATCTTCCATGAGTCTACGCACTTCCCCGTGGGTGCCGATCCCTCCCTGCACGGTGATGAGGGGACGACTGCTCAAAGCAGACTCAGGATATTTCCAACCCATGTTCTTGTAATACTTCTGTATCAGCGGCTGTAACTCTGTGGTCAATAGTTCCCGCTTTTCCTTGAAATCCCGGAGATGGCACGGGAGTAAATCGCCGTTGCACGGGAAGGCGTGGCCGCCGCAATTGAGCCCCGATTCGATGCGGAATTCGTAAACCTCCAGTCCTTTTCTGGCCAGGAACCTGCCCTGGATGAGGGCGGAGCGGAAATCACTCACCTTGAGAATGATCTTTTTTTTGATTTCGCCGGCTTCGTTCCTGTAAAAGTCCCGAAACCTGGTCATATACGTGAATAGTCTTTGGTTGATTCCTGCCGAAAATACGATCCTGGAGCGAAGACCGCTCCTGGCATACCCCCGAAGGGCCGATTTGGCATCGCTGAATTCATCACTAAGGGGGTTGCCATTGTTGTCAGGACTAATGGCGTCCAGTTTCACCATGATATTGACGTCAATAGAGCCAGGTTGCATTCTACGTGTCAAATCCTTTGCCAGCGCGTTTCTCTCAGGCCCGGCCTTCATCTTGAGAAGCTTGTTGTATCCCCTTTTCAGGGGAGTTTCTTCGGAAAGCAGGTCAAAATATTTACGTTTGTTGTTCACCTCGAAGAAAGGCTCTTCTCTTACATCCTCCATCTTAATCCGAACAATCTCCCTGACGGTCTCAAGGTAAGCGGTGATTCTTTTTGCTCTGCCGTCCTCTTCCTTCCTTGGTAGCTTGACATAGGGCAAGCCGTACTTTTCATTGTAATATTTGCGGATTTTCTCGAGTAAAATATCGTCCACGAGTGAAATAACGGATGTAATGCCTAAAGGAGCTACACGGATAGGTGTATCAGCAGAGTGTCCAATGCCCATAACGGGAATGTGAAAGGTGTGGTAATAGTCTCTCAAATGTCTACCTCTTCATAAAAATGAAAAGCGATCTTCAAGCTCGGTATTACCAGCTATGTGAAAGTTGAATCGTAATGGGTTGAAACGCAATGCAAATGCTTTTTGCAATAGCCTTGGCCCCAAGATCAGTTCGTACTAATAGGTCAGCAGCCTCACTGAGTCAAGGGAAAATGCAGATTTATTGACGAGGAGGGAGAAGGCCCTACGATCACGTTGAGGTGTTTTGGCACCACCTCCAGACGAAATGGGGTGGTTGCCATGAAGTCTCCATCGGCATATAAGTCCATAGGATTCAACGATTGTACATAGACGGCTCTCGATCGATGCAGCGTGACTTCCTTGTTGTTTACATGAGCCCCCTTGTAAACTGAGGGAAAGATAGACAGAACCTTCCACTTTGGTATGGGCCTTACAACACAGATATCCAGCAAGGTGTCATCTGGTACGGCCTGGGGGGTAATCACCATACCCCTGGCGTATGACCTGATATTGCCAAAGGCGACAAGCATAATATCTCCAAAATACCTCTGCCCATCAAATCTAAGTTCTACGGTCTTTGGCTTATACGAAACAAATTTCAATAAGCCGCCCATAACATGCAACAGAAACGGATTTGACTTTTCTTTTCTTCTTCTGCTGGCAAAAGCGGCAACCTCGGCATCGAAGCCAACACATCCTATCCCACCAAAGAACCTGTCATCATTGACTTTGACCAAATCTATCTTTTTGGTTCGTCTTTCTTTAATGATCGTGCAAGCAAGGTTTATATCCTTGCTTATCCCCATGTTGACCGCAAAATCGTTGGCAGTCCCCAGGGGTAAAATCCCCAGCGCAGTCCTTGTGCCGGCTATCCCATTAATAACCTCATTTACAGTCCCGTCACCCCCACAGGCAATAACGGTTTCGTACCCCCGAGCTGCAAGTTCGCCGGACGCCTCCGTGATGTGGCCGGGATGTTGGCTGACTATCACACTGCACGCCACCCCGGCCTCGCGGAGTGTGCGTACCACTACAGGATACATCTTGCTGCATTTGCCGCCACCCGCAACAGGATTAACGAAAATATTTGCATACGGTGGTTTTCTCAACTGACCATCTTTTTGATTTTATCAACCTTGTCTTTGATTTTCCTGGCCTGTCCTATACCGGGCACTTGGTCAATGACTTTATCGGCCAGGTTGTCTTGAACCGATTGGGCCAGCTTGCCCTCAAGAGATTTCTTCTCTGATGCCGAGTCTTCAGTTGTTGTCTTTTCTGCTGACTCCTTGTCCCCGCTCAACTCCTTTTTGATGTTCTTGATCTCCTTGACCGTCTTGCCGAGTCCTGTTCCTATGCCCGGAAGACGTTTGGCCCCAAAAAAGAGCAGGATGAGCAGGGCAATGATGAGCAGTTCCGGTATGCCTAGTCCAAACATGGGTCTGTCCTCCTAATAATCTCCCCCAATCCGCAATCCTGTGGGGTCTACCCTTGCATCGAGCAGTTTCGCGTCCTCCCTATGGGACAATATATCAGTCCACGCCGGCCTCAACTTCCCAATATCCTCTGCGCCACCCAGAGCCCACATGCAACCACCACCAGAGCCCGTAAACCTCGCCCCACAACCATGGGCCAGGGCTTTGTCGAAGAGTGCCACGCCCATTTCATCAAAGACCTCGGGCGTCATTTTTCTTCTTATCTCGACCTCCTTGTTCATGGCGCGCACAGCAGCGCCCCAATCCTTCACGGTCATGGCCTGAACAAATTCGTTTGTGCAGGAGACAATTTCGGGCCAAAGATGCCTTGCCTTTCCCCTTACAAACTGATCGATCCATTTGCTATTGATATCCTGCGACTCGTGTGGCACGCCGCAGTATGCAAGCAGAAGGTGGGTCTCCAGTGTGGCATAGTCCTCTTTTGCCAGGACCTCTGTCCTCCTGAAAGGGGGATCTGCCGGCTCGCCGGGCCAATACCAGGCATGGACACCTCCATAGGCTGCGGCTAACTGGTCCTGGAGCCCGCAAGAAATACCAGCGACTGCCTCCTCGATGGCGTGGGCTAAGAGCACGATTTGCTTTGTGCTCATCCGGGGAGCGCCATCCCCTGATAATGCCTTTGACAGGGCTCCTATCAAGGCCACAGCGGCCGTGGAAGAACCTCCGAGGGCGCTTCTCGGAGGCGACTCGGATACTATCTCGATATGCACGCCATTTACCCTGAAATAGGTCGCAATGGCAAAGATTAAACCCATGGGGCCACTGAACGGGGCATTGTCAGCCGGGTGAACTTCAGTGCGAAAGCCCATTGAAGATACCTTTATCTGACCGGAACTGTATGGTAAAAGCCTTACCCTGGTCTTCATGTCCAGGGCGATGTTGAAAGTGCACGGGGAAAGGTGATGCATGGGATAATAGAACGTCTTGATATCAAGGGTTCCGCCGCAATCGATCCTGCAGGCGGCAGATGCCTTTACGTGCCTCGATTCAAGGAGGTTCTTTAATACTTTCACGGCAGAAGCTTTCCTGAACGGTTAAATTCGTTAAATTCCCCCTATCCCCCCTTTATTACCTGCCCGCCATTGCCAGGTACAGCTAGCATGTAGGCTGCATGCCCTACGTGGCGTTGGCAGGCGGGAAGGGGGGTGGGGGGATTTTCATGCTTGCGTGCAACGTTGCTTTGACGGGGCCTTGCCTTTTCATTTAACAGGCTCCACTAGACCTGTCAATATCAGCTTGGCCCGGTGCTTTCTTATTCAAACCCCTTGACAAAATCCACGGGTTCTTATAGGGAAAGCTTTGTATTCGGGTTTTCGCTGGAAATCAGGTAAGAAAGGAGAGGCGTATGAACATTCTATTTTTTGGACCAAACGGCAGTGGCAAGGGGACACAGGGGGCAATTATCAAGGAAAAATACAATCTTCCCCATATTGAATCAGGCGCGATTTTCCGGGAAAACATCTCCAAAGGGACCGAGCTGGGCGCCAAGGCCAAGGAATACATTGACCGTGGAGACCTGGTGCCCGACGAGATTACCATTCCCATGATTTTGGACCGCTTAAAACAAGACGATTGCAATAAGGGATGGCTCCTGGATGGATTTCCCAGAAACAAGAATCAGGCCATAAAACTCGATGAAGCCCTCAAGGCCGCAGGTCTTGCCCTGGACGTGGTGATCGAGGTCATATTGGATAAACAAATCGCCAAGAACCGTATCATGGGCCGCCGGCTCTGCGTGAATGACAACAACCACCCGAATAACATCTTTATCGACGCGATAAAACCGGACGGGGACAAGTGCCGGGTTTGCGGTGGAGACCTCATAAAACGTGCCGACGATCAGGACGAGGCTGCCATCGACAAACGCCACAGCATTTATTACGATACGGATACAGGCACACTGGCCTCTTCTTACTATTTCAAGGACCTTGCTGAAAAAGAGGGCAAGGTCAAATACCTGACCCTTGATGGGGCCCCGAGTGTCCAAGAGGTAACGGCAGAGCTTATGTCAAAACTACAAGGTCTGTAGCTCAAGTTATAAAATCGCTCCGCGATTTTATACAACGCGGCGCCGACTTCGCCATAGTAGCCCTTTCAGCCGTCGTAGCCAAGGCTACTATGGCGAAGTCGGCGGCTACGACGGCTGAATACGCCGCTATCATCTCTGGCACCGGTGGGCAGGTAAACCCCGCCCCTACGAAGCGTACCTTCCAATGTGTAGGGGCGGGCTTTATGCCCGCCCGAAAAGGTTGCCTTAACGTCTCGGAAGTTCTACAACTTATTGAAATCATCAAGCTTTTAGCGATGGTCAATTTGTGCCATCCACCAAACCCATCACTCTCTCCGAGGCGTAGGCTCTCCGAGCCGGAGGCCAGTACTCCAACACTCCGATACTCCATGTGGGCCGAAGCCCCTAAGCTCACCGCATTGAGGGTTTGGGTGTGGGCAAAAGAGGGGTGACCTGAAGTGTTACGAATAATCTTAACCCGTTGAGTCCCGACACCGTCCGTCTGCTACCTTATGAAGAGCAGAAGATTCTGGACCGTCCTCTTTGTTTTAGTTTTCTTAATATCCCTCCTGTTTCAGTATCGATTTCCTATTGCCAAAGGCCTTGGCAGTTTTCTCGCCAAAAAAGATCCTCTTGAAAAATGCGAGGTGATTTTTGCACCCGCGAGTCGCATAGAAACGAATTTCGTTTACGCAACGCATCTGCTCAAAGAGGGGTGGGGAGATCGGTTGGTTGCAACCGTTCCAAAGCTCGCCCCCGTGACGAAAAGGTTCCAGGAAACCTATGGGCTCATGAATTGCTCATGGGTTTCGATTCTGCGACAAGTCTTCGGAAAAGAAAAGTTTCCCTCAGAAAAACTCGTCATCCTGGAAGATTCAACAAGCAGCTTTTCTGATTGCAAGCTCCTTTATGCTCACTGGAAAAAGCACCCCTTTCAATCACTCATTGTAGTGACCGATGCGCCGCATGCCCGCCGATTCAGGATGGTCTTAGACAAGGTCTTTGCGGATGCGGATGTAAAGATCCTCTCTTGTCCTTCCTTTCCCGGCAGACCTCTTGAGGACTTCTTTGCCGATGAAGAGGACTATGTCATGTACGTCTTTTCAGAATACATCAAGATCGTTGCCCATGCCGTAAAGTACTAGCCATCAGCCGCTTCCTCCAGGCTGCCGTTTTGGGCTGCCCCTCCCACAAGTGCTTCGAATGTCGGACTGCAGTTAGGCTGAATATGCTATAATATCAAAAGGTTGCAGAAATTCCAAAGCGTTTATTTGCCAAGATACGTGCAGGCTTTCGGGATAGGACTCACCAGGACCTGTCCGTGTGAATTATCGTCGAAAGCGCCGGCCTTATCCAGAGTTTCCACAATATCGCCCACCTGGTTTTTTCCTACGACCATGTTGCAACCCTCGCGCGCGGGAGATATCTCGCTCAACTCCGAGTCGGATGGACACTGATGTTTGAGTTTGCTGATGGTCGCCCCGGCGGCTCCGACGTCCATGGCCGCTTTGACAAGATCCTCGCCCCGGCCCGCGTTGCATGTCAGGATCAGGTTGGTCAGATCATTAAGAAAAGCTCGCTTGCTCTTTGAGTCCTGGCCCTCTGACGCGGTTCTTCGGCGCCAGCCGGTGCCTCCCTTTATCTTGTCGACCGCCGCGATAAGCTGTTCCATGCTCGCCGCATGCTTGGGCATCCCACGGGTGATCTTCGTATTGACCAGTCCTTTTCCGATAGGATAAAGATAGATAAATCCTTTTCCCGGCTGGTCCAGTTTTCCGGCGTCGATCATCAGATCCATGACGGCGTCGGCGTCGTATTTGCTCGCGGCAAAGTTTATCACCTCTTTCTCAGCCGGAATGGCGATGCGCAGGAGGCCGAGCTTGTCTCTCAGGCCGGTGCCGTGTCCGAAAGTGATTCCGGGTACGCATGTGCCGGTGTCAAGAGCAACTCTCGCGACAAAGTTGCCCTCTCCGCGCTGGACGATGCAGCAGATTCCCGTCAGCTCGGTGATAAGATGATAGGTGCTTTTCGGTTCGAAAGGCTTTACTTCATTTTCAAAACAGAACCTGTGGGCTTTTACGATACTGACCTCTTCACTGAATACAGTACCCCTTCCCGGCGTTTCCATATCTCCTTTGTCGATCATCAGATTCATCACGGCTTCTTCCACTTCAGCAGGTATGAGAAAAGACATTATGTCCGCCGGGTCTTCGACTATCACAGTATCTGAATACAACCCGAAGAGACCTTTCTTCTCC
>JAFDKF010000206.1 GCA_019307135.1 Deltaproteobacteria bacterium | reverse complement strand
CACCAGCGACAAAGGCATCAAGGGCTTCCATCACGGTACGCATGAGGGGTATAGGTATCTGCAATTCTATGATAATTCCGATCACACCCCGATCAAAGGAAAAGGTTCGCCGAATTGGGAGTACGAAGGTGCAGACGAGAACAACCATAACGTATATTATGCCATGGACACTCTGGGTGCTTTTACTAACGACTCTATCAGCGCGTTTTGTGCACTGTGCCATGGGGGCTTCCACGGCGATGATGCTGATGAGGTGAGAAGCGGCGGTAACTGGATACGACATCCGACTGAGAATTTGCTCTCTGCGGCTGGTTTCACCGTCCATTTGGATTCCACGGCACCCATTACGAGACTGTGTCCACAGATAATATGACTAATTACACGACAGATGGCGCCAGAGTTACATGTCTTTCCTGCCATCGAGCACACGGGACTGACAACCACGACATCCTGAGGTTCGATTATAGCACCCAGATTGCCGGAAGCACAGGTGTTACCGCCGGATGCCTCGGATGTCATGTCGGGCAGCGTGGTAAACCCTAAACCCCCTCAGGCCGACCGGCAACAGGATGGGTCAAGCACTTTGAGATCGCCGCCTGAGTGTTGTCGCCACTTGACATTGGGCGCTCGTTCATATATTAGTAAGGTCCTCAGTACTATGGGATAGGCATTAATACAAAGTTTCGGAGTTTTTGCAACTTGCGGAAATTACGCTGTTTTAATGGCTTGGCTGCAATCGCGCGAAAGGAATGAGAGACCATGCCGATTCGGATTGGCGAACAGGTCTACAGGATGCCAGACCTTACAATAGATGAGGTGTTTCTGGAATCATGAAAAGGTTATTCTTTGGCATCATATTCATCCTTTTGATATTGGCCGCACCACACACCCCCCAGGCCATGGTGACAGGAGAATGTGTTAACTGCCACACCATGCACAACAGCCAGATGGGGGGGGAGATGGCTTATGATTTCTCCGGCACTACATTCTCGAAAACAGCGACCCCCAAGCCGACGCTTTTGATATATAGTTGTGTGGGCTGTCATACCAGGGCCGGAACCGACACCAGTACCATAGACGGCGGCGTGCCGATCGTATTCAACGTGACCGACCCTGTGAAGCCCTTGGCCGGCGGCAATTTCCACTATCTGACAGCCGATGGGCAGGGAGACGCCAGCGGGCACAATGTTCTCGGCATAGTGGGGCAGGGCGCCCTCGGGCTTACTCCTCCGGGAGGGACCGCAATGGATGCCCAGCTTAGATGCGCCGGAACATACGGCTGTCATGGGAATAGATCTGAAACCGATCAGCTTGAGGCAATGAAAACCGCACATCACACGAATGACACAGGCGGCATTACCGCCACATCAGTCGGGCTGAGCTACCGGTTTCTCTTGGGGGTTAAAGGCGCCGAACTAAATGAAGAGGGCTACAAGTGGGAACAAAATGCTGATTCCACACATCATAACGGCTATTATGGCGTTAGCGCCTATAATGATAGTGACACCATAAGTTATCTTTGCGGTAAATGCCACGGTAACTTCCATGCCCATACCGCTTTGGGGGGAGCATCTCAGGTGGGAACCGGCTCTCCCTGGCTCCGCCATCCCACAGATAAGCTCTTGTCAGGGGGTGAATATGCAAATTATACAACGTATAACGTCCTCGCTCCTCCTGCCCTTGATACCCCGTCAACGAGTACAGATAATATTACCGGCAAGGCTATCGTCATGTGCCTGTCTTGCCACCGGGCTCATGCTTCACCTTACTACAAGATGATCCGCTGGAATTATAGGGGCGATGGGGGCGCTAGCCTCACAGTGCAATTGTCAGGATGTATTGTTTGTCATACGTCGAAGAACTAAGTAACCCGGTTGACTTCGTTTAAGGTAGCCAATTGCGTTATTATTTTGAGTGGGACCCCAGCAAGGCCAATGAGAATCTTCGGAAACATAAAATTAGCTTTGAGCGTGCCGCAACGGTTTTCCTTGATGCATATACGATTTCTATATTTGACAAGGAACATAGTCAAGATGAGGATCGATGTTTTATCGTGCAGTATACGCATGATTTCAGCCCGCAAAGCGACCAACAAAGAGGCAAGGCAATACAATGAGGAGAATCTATGAAGGAAGAATATGATTTTTCAGGAGGAGAGCGGGGAAAATTCTATCACGCGGATTCCGAACTTTATCTGCCCATATATCTTGATCCAGAGGTAGCGGATTTTTTGCGTAAGCTGGCGGAAGAAAAAGGGATTGAGGTTCACACAATAGTTAACGACTGGATCAAAAAGAATATAGCTTTAGTAGAGACAGTAATCCAGTAGGGATATGGATAAGGAGGGATTACTATGGGACATGAGATTGCTGAAGCCATTATAGAAAATGGACGATTAAAGTATGTTAATAAAAAATTGCCTGGCGGAAGAATAAAGGTCCACCTCATTTATGATGCTTTGGAAAGAACTCTTGCAGAGACTGAGGTGACTAGAATAGTTAGAGAAACATCAGGGATATATAAAGATATAGATATAGAAGCTGAGTCAAGGAAATTAAGAAGGAGCTGGGAACGGAATGTCTGCGATTGAGTATCTGATAGATACAAACATCTTAATTTACCACACTAAGGGCTCACAGATCACTATAGATTTTCTCAGCAATCTGATTACCCAAGACTCTTTTAATATCTCTATCCTGACAAAAATCGAATTTCTTGGATGGGATAAGCATACCACTGAAGGCTTTAAAAAGTGCAAAGAACTGCTCGAACCTGCAAATATTTATCCTGTGGGTGAAGAGATTGCCAACAAAGCCATTGAATTAAGAAGGGAGAGAAACATTAAGCTTGCAGATGCGGTCATAGCTGCAACAGCACTTTTAAATAATCTGAAACTGGCAACAAGAAATGTAGATGATTTTAAAGCAATAGAAGGGCTTGAGCTTATAAATCCTCTTGATTAACAACTATATAAAATACAATTGGGTGAATAAGATGAAGACAATATTTGTATACTTGACAACCCTCGTGTTTTTGGGAAGCGGTTTAGCTTATGCCGAGGTTAATTATACCAATTCGGCCCACGGGAGTAGTACCACCACCGGTAACTACGGCGTACATCGAACTGGCACAAATCAATACGTGCGAGGCAACTGCGCACACTGCCACGAGCAGCATGCCAGTATCAACGGGGCAGAGCCTGCGCCAAATGTCAGCAGTTCCCCTTCTGACGCAGGGCCTGATAAATTTTGTCTTTTAGGCAATAATTTTACGGGAGTAACCGCAGGGCCTTACGATCAGGCTGATAATGCCTGTTTTTGGTGCCACACAAACAGTGGTTATGTTCAGAGCAATCTGATTGTCAATAACAATTACGCTGCTACGTTTGGTGGAGCCGATGCCGCCACCACCGGCATTATGCAGGCGTTTAATTCGACCTCTTATCATAATCTAAAAGATGTAATCGATTATGCAGATAGTATAGGCACCTGGCCCTTTACTGCCGACTCCAATCCCTGCAGTGCATGTCATAATGTCCACATTGCCAAGCGTAACAAGGCAAACCAGGGAAACCCGGCCTATGCGGCCATATCCAAGCCGTCGGCCCATGACAGCCTTTGGGGGGATGATACTGACCCAAACGAACGGATGACTGTTTACGGGACGGGTGCTTCACCTCCACATTATCAACCTCCATATGATGCTGACGACACCAATCTTGAGCCTGACGGCGCAGGGACTGACAGGGCCACCCAAGCGGGAAAAACCCCGGATTACAACACCTTCTGTCTGGATTGCCACCAAAACGAGGTGCCCAGCAGCAAGACATCGGTGAATCCCAATACCACATCCGGCTATCTGACTGCTATTGATTGGAGCAGCGAAAAGCACGGCACGGCGGATGCAGACACGGACATTAGAGTCGATTTGCCTTATTCGGTCGGGAGCGGGTCGTTGGGGTATGTGCTTTCGTGTTTGGATTGCCACGAGCCTCACGGATCACCGAATGCCTTTCTGATCAGAGACTCGGTAAACGGGGGTGCGTTGTCGGGAACAGTCGGCACCGGACTAAAAGATTATGGTCACCTTTGCAGACAGTGCCACATTGACGATTATGATACAGGCCATGCTTACGGAGTGGCAAATCGCTGGGAATCCGTGCATCACTGTGCGAACGATTATCCGTATGGGCAAAGCAGTTGTTCTGGT
The DNA here is from genome assembly GCA_019307135.1 of Deltaproteobacteria bacterium. GTDB lineage: Bacteria > Desulfobacterota > Desulfobacteria > Desulfobacterales. The sequence goes on along the minus strand of JAFDKF010000206.1, from coordinate 2,147 downwards.
AGTGATTGTCATCCTGGTGGCGGCAAAAAAATTGTCTGCGGATTCCAGACTTCAGGCCCTCCGACAGCTCACATATGCAGTGACTGCCACTATCACGGGTCGTCAAAGTCCGGCAGAACTACATTTTGATGTGGAGCAATGGGGACATCCTATTGCCTCCTGTCAAGCAAAAAGTGACCCCCCACCAAAAAGCTTGTAATTTCAACGACCTGCAAGCGTCCTGTTTTGGACAAGCAATGGGGACATCATAAGTAAATAAGTAACTCAGTCAAGCAGTTGAGAACAACATAGGGGTCAAGGGTCAACATAGGGGTCACCCATTAAAGCTCGTAGGTTGGGTTGAGATCTGGGAAACCCAACAAGAAAGAATACGTTCCCACCTTTTTCCGTGCTCTGCCGTATCATACCATCCTTGCATTTCCGTGTCGTTGTTGGGTTTAGCGCAGGGTTGCGCCTGACGGCTTGAAAACATTATAGTTCGTGTTGTGCCTCCCCGCCTGCCAACGCCACGTACTGCATCGAGTTTACATGCTGGCATGCGTGGCAATGGCGGGCAGGAACCCAACCTACGTTGCTTCGGCACAAAAAAGCTATTCGGCCCCCGCCTTAAAGACGACCGTCTCCCTCCGACAAAAAAACATCCCACACGACGAGATGTGCCAATCTCTGTACGATGGATGATCACGCCCTATCGTAAAAAACCGTATGGGAAAAGGATGATCTCCTGATCCCTCCTTTTGATGCGCTTCGTGCGGTTCTTGTTCAAGATTGTTCAAGATGATAGCCTTTCTTATGCCCGTGTCCGCCATACAGCGCTTACTTTCTTCCTGTCCCCCGGCCCATTGCGTCGAGTAACAGCCCATGGGCGTTTGTCTCCCCTTTCCCCTTCTTGACCGGGCAAGAAAAGCACACGGCGGTACCCGCAGATATAGATTGACATCAGCTAACGTATCAAGTATTTTGATATTGTTTGGATCAAACAGTACGTTACGTTTCCTAAAAATCGGAGTAGTTATGGATAAAGATGACCTCTGGATTGTTGAACATTTCAGTGAGCTTGTAACCAAACATGCTGGCAAATATATTGCCGTTGTCAATCAGGCTCTGGTAGCTGTGGGGGAATCGGGCACAGAGGTTGAGGCTAAGGCCCGTAAGATTGAGCCTGGCAAGATACCATCAGTGCTCCGTGTCCCTCGTGAAGACGATATGGCATGTCTCTTATAGAATTTCCTTACACACTTCACAAACACTACCTAATGCCGATTATTCCGGTTTTGATCGAGGGCCACAAACTCTGGGCATTTGTTGATTCGGGAGCGACCTTTAGCATCGTCAGTATAGATGATGCTCGTCGCATCGGCATCGACTGGGAAAAGGGTCGTCGCCAGATGATAGTTGTTGGCGACGGGAGTTTTATTCCTACCTATCTCCACGATCTCCCCCTACAAATCGGTGGCCATGAAATAATTGCACCTATAGGGTTCTCCGAGCGTCTTGGAGTAGGATTCAACATTCTCGGACGCACGGGCATCTTTGATCAGTTCCAGGTTTGCTTTAATGATCATGCTCGAAGAGTAACATTTCAAAAAATTTTGATTAAGAAAAGAGTCTGAAGATCTAGGCCATCTTAAAAGTGTCAAATCAAGATACAAAAGATAATACCCTGGATGTTCCCATCAGCATTCTTGGCGAGATCAAGAATTTAAGAGGGGATATAGACAGTGTCCGTGACGAGATTATACCAAGTTGCAATCATGTCATTGCGAGGAGCGGAGCGAGGTGGCAATCTATACCATTGAGATTGCTTCACTTCGTTCGCAATGACAGCTATAAAGAGTAGCCTTTGAATCCAACTTGGTATTAGGCAATTAAGGGCTGCCACAAACAGGCGCTTTGAGCAAATGGACAAGCGCTTTGAGCATATCGAAAGGGATATCGCGGATAATCTTAGACTTAGACATGTCAATAAGGTCATGGACATCCTCACCATCGTCGAATTGCCGATCAAACTCTTCCGTGCTCTTAATATTTTCTTTAATGCTTATTGACTTAGCTGCCAAAGATGTATATAGCCCCCGCAAAGGGGGTAAGCTATGCCCAGCCGTTATAGGGAGCGAAGCTTGCTGGACTTTCAAAAGAGCTTTGCC
>JAFDKF010000056.1 GCA_019307135.1 Deltaproteobacteria bacterium | reverse complement strand
AAAACAATTCGCCAATTAGCATGATTTTCGGTCTAATCGGAGAAGAAAGCTTACGAAAATCAAATCCACATTTCCCTATTTTAGGGGCTTCATAGGCCAAGCGGGAATTGCTGAATAGAATTCAAACATGACTCATGGATCATTTCGCCATTAGAAAGGTAAATGCCATTGGATACGGCTTCTCTACATAATTTACAAGTAGTCATCTTCAGGCCTATTGGGCATAATAGTAGGGATAACCTGCTGGGATCGAGCGTAGCGAAACACCAGTCACGTTGATCCCATTGTTAGGCTTAAATCGTCAAATCAGAAGAAGTTAACCCCATTCCCTCCTGAGCCCGTTAACTTTCCTACGTAAAATGCTGAAGCAAGAATTCCTTGGCAGAGTCGAGGCTTCCTAGAGTTCGTGATCGTTTGAGGTTGAAACACAATTCCTCAGCTAATGGCTCTAAAAGCTGAAGCAGCAACTCTGAGCGTACTCTGATTTCTCTTGGAACAATACCTGCTTTTGAGAGTTGATGCACCACGTTCATCGGAATAGAACCCCACATCGCTTCCAGAGACGGATCGGCTATCATCGATTCATTGCCGAGAATTACGCAGCTCTGAGCATCCACTAGCAATAGCATATAGGGATAAAAAGGTCTGGTACCTTTTTCTCCAATCTTCGCAGGGAACATGAAAAAATCGATCTCGATTGTGTGCCTGCTCTGGGGCAGGCGTTTGAGAACTTTGATTTCCTGGGTATTCATGGCAATAGGGATGTGTGGAGGCTCCGGCGGCGGCACACGCATTATGCGGTCTTCCCATACAAGGATGCCGTCTTCCTTATGCGGCACACGCACCAGATAGCTTTTCTCATCGGAGGTCTCCAACAGTGATTCGTCTTCTCTGTATCGCAGTGCGACATCCAGAGTTTGCTCCAGCACATACATTATAAGACGGGCTTCATTTGCCTCCAAAAACCATGGAAAGAAGCCAGAGCGATAGCTGCGAAACATGGGCCAAGCATGTCGTCCCCTAAACTTGATCCCCAGTTTCTTTATGATCTCGTGGTCCTTTTTGTCCAACTCGTCGCGATTTTCAAAAGAAGCCTGAAGCTGGGGGATTTCTAGCACACGCTCAGGGGAGTCATTGGGGCCTGCGTCTTGCAAATCCCAGAAACCATAAAGTCCTTCTGGTCCCATATAAACAGCTATGGCATAATGTTCGCCCGCCATGCCCATTACGCTCACAAATCCGATCTCGTCTGTTTCAGGATTTTGAACGCCAAAGATATCTGTCTCCGTAATCCATTCCCAAGGTACGATCTTCTTCATGTGGATGGCAAATTTGTACACTTCGCGCCATTCTTCAAGAGCAGGTGGATTTTCAATCAAAATATACTCCCTTTCATTGTCTGGGTTGTCATCTCGCTTTTTTTTGTTTGGTTCGCAGTGCTAACCCGCCAAAGTTGAGCGCAACGAAAACTTAGTCGGGTTCAGCATAATGCTGTGTGCCGGGCATGGCCCGGCTGCTAAATGGTGCTATTCGATACCATGACACAGGTATCGGGCAAAGTCCAGACCCAGCCTGACGGAGGCAACTCGAAGCGAAGCGGAGAGGCGAGCCGCCAGGCGAGAGCGACCAAAGGGAGTGGCAACGGTGTAGCGGTATCACAACTGGGTATCCGGTGACGGTGCCTGGGAAAGCAGTGGCTCTGCTACGGCAGGGTATCGCGAACGTATGGGGCTATACATAGAGAATGCCCGAGTCTATAAAGTTATGATGCTCCGTATAATGTGAAACTGAAATCCGAAATCCAAAATGCCATAACATGGACCATTCCTAATTCTCACTTGATCGGATTGAAGAACACGGCAGCGGTATAGGACGTATGAGAGACGAAATGGCAGATCACGGCCTCGATCCTCCACAGTTCGGATCGAGTAGTGGCTTTTTTGAAGTTGTTCTACCGGGATCGGGTGATGATCTTGATCGTCTGCGCGTAAGGGTGGACACTGTTGGCCAAATAGTAACGCCCTCGGTTGAAGCCAGGTTGAACCAGCGACAGAAGCAAATGATGGCGTTACTTGTACAGGACGAACAGTTGACGAGTCGGCGCTGTGAGCAAGAGTTCGGGGTCACTCGGGACACTGCAAATCGGGACTTTAAGCACTTGATTTCGTTGGGCTTAGTGGAGCCAAGAGGAAAAGGTAGATCAAGGCGTTATGTACTTAAAGGCAGTACATAATCGTCAGATAATCGTCAGGTGATGGAGCTTAATCGTCAGATCTGTGTCGGCTCGCGCGTTCGGGTAATTGTCGGATAATCGTCAGGTTTTCCACCTCCTTATGCTTATGCTTATGCTTATGCTTATCCGACCAGGCCGCAGACTTCACAACAGAAATCGTCAGAATTTGTGCCAATCAAGGCCTTAGAATGGCATTTTTTCGGCAATCCGCAACCAAGAGATAATCCTGGGCGTGGTGGGAGCAGTGATCCGAAAATATGGGTATCACAAATGTTATGCGATGGGCTCAGATTACGCCCCTAGATAAATCCCCCTGCCAGCTCGCTTGATTTTCCCCTGCTTGGCCGCCCTGAAGACCATATTCCGAATTTTTTTGTTTTCAAACCCGGTCTTTTTGATCAATGTGGGACCATCAGCGCCTTTCTTTGATCTCCTGATAATGTTGACGACCTGGTCATTGGCTGTCCGTGCTGTGTGTTCCTTTGCAGGGGCCTTCTTTGTGGTTTTCGCCTTGGCCTTTTGCTTGCCGGAAGTCTGGGCCTTCTCAAGCTTGTCCACCGCCTTCGTCAGTCTTTCCGTCTTCTTTGTCAGGGCTTTGAGCCCCCTGGTTACTGTCTGTAGATCCTTCTTCAACTTTTTCATCGTCGCTTTCCTCTCTTCTTTGATTTGGTCATTGTTTTGAGAGAGGATTTACCCCAGAGAAATAAGCTGCGCATTCCACAGGGCAGGCAGGATTTGAAGGATTCTGTTTGTTTCATCACTTTCCTGATGAAAGGGATGTTGAAGAGAATGTCATCGTTGTTTTCCGGCATCTGCAAACACCGATGGCAGTGGTCTGCCTCATAGCCGGGATGAGCGCGCAACAACGGAGTTTGCGAGATCGCCCTCGCAACCGCCCCGAGAACGAGCAGCGTGGTAACGGGCCACATTTTCAGCTTTCGGAAATTGTGGTGGCTAATGCGGCGAATTGCTCCGATTTCGGAGGCCAACCGGCGCACGCGGTGTAAGAAAGCAGCTGAGGAAACCATGCACTACAAGTGTGTCTTGACGCAGCCATCTTTGGGCGGGATGCGGAATCCGCCTGAGACGAACCTATGGCGGGCCGGGTGGCAGCGTAAGACACTGATAATGGCGGCTTTCAGCTTTTTTCGTTCAGGCGGGATGCCCTCCGGGGCGTAGGCCCCACGGGCCGGAGGCCGAATGAATCAAGCAAAGAGCTGCATAAGCTGACCTTGATTGTGGAACATCCGCCTGTGGCGGGAAGTTAGCGCGGGATGCGGACTGCAATCGAGGTTTTTTGTTTTGAGGGCGATGCCCGGGCAGGGTGCAGTAGCCGTCTGTTTGGCGGCGAAGCAGAAAAGAGGATAGCCTGAGACACGCAATGGACCGATTTACTAAATGGCTGGATAAGCAACTTGCAGATGCTTCCGCAAGTGTTGACCAAAACGTTGACCAAAACAAAAAAAGAACTTGACGGAAGCGGCTAAGTTCTTGATTTTATTGGCACGCCCGGCCCGACTCGAACGGGCGACCTACGGATTCGAAGTCCGGCGCTCTATCCAACTGAGCTACGGGCGCAAATGCAAAGATGTTCAGAAAAAGACTTCCGCAATCTAAATGGGTGGGGTGAGTGAAGGGACTTGAACCCTCGACCGCCGGGGCCACAACCCGGTGCTCTACCCACTGAGCTACACCCACCATAGTGATTCGTTATCCGTTATCCGTTATCCGTTATCCGTTATTCGTTATCCGTTATTCATTATCCATTATTCATTATTCAGTTTCCGATTACCAACTTTTTAACACACGATACAAGAGTTTTCAAGGGCATTCGCAATGCTATTCAAACTTATGATTGACGGTAAAATCAATCTTTTGTATATGTCTATTTATAAAATCGCTTCGAGATTTTATATCAAGTTGCGCATTAAACTATCAGTTTTCAGCAATCTAAAATCCAAAATACTATACTGAGGTGTCCCTTTGAGTGCATTGATCATATTCGTGATTCGGGCCATCCTGGGCGTAATTTTTGCCGTCCTCTTGACGAGATTTTTTTATCCCAAGGCCACCATGCTTGGCACCGCAGGGTTTGCCATCGGCCTGGTCGGCCTGGCCTACATCACGGAACGCTTTCGCAAACGAAGAAAGGGGCCGCAGGGAAGGGCTGATCGTTGAAACAGATTATTCTGGGCACTGCAGGGCACATCGACCATGGCAAGACCAGCCTGATCAAGGCCTTGACCGGCATAGACACCGACCGCCTGAAGGAGGAAAAGCTCCGGGGAATTACCATAGAGTTGGGCTTTGCCTGGCTTGACCTTCGCGGAGGCCAGCACGTGGGCATTGTGGACGTGCCGGGCCACGAAAAATTCGTCAAAAACATGGTATCAGGCGCTTCCGGGATCGACCTTGTGGCCTTGATTATTGCGGCTGACGAGGGAGTCATGCCTCAGACAAAGGAACACCTTGATATATGCAACCTTCTAGACATCGAGCACGGTCTTGTGGTCCTGACCAAGATTGACACGGTGGACGAAGAATGGCTGGAGATGGTTACGGATGATGTTCAAGGATTTCTCAAGGGAACTTTCTTGGAAGGCGCCCCTGTCATCCCGGTTTCTTCCTTGACCGGTCAGGGGCTCCCCGAATTTCTTAATGCCCTGGAAACTTTGTGCAAAGCGGTTCCCGAGCGCACCTCAGGGGGCTTGTTCCGCCTGCCCGTGGACCGTGTTTTTACTATGAAGGGCTTTGGCACTGTTGTCACCGGCAGCCTGGTCTCAGGGAAAGTCCTGGTAGGCGAAACTATTATGATTTATCCCTCAGGTATCCAGTCAAAGGTTCGGGGAATCCAGGTCCATGGTGAGACAGTGGACCAGGCTATAGCCAGCATGAGGACAGCTATAAATTTCCAGGGAGTTGACAGAAATGCTATAGCCAGAGGGGATGTAGTGGGAGGCGTGAACACCTTGAAACCCAGCTATATGGTAGATGCTCTCCTGGGATACCTTCCCTCCAATGAAAAGCCACTCAAGAACCGCACCAAGGTTCGATTCCATACAGGTACAAGCGAGATCCTTGGTCGCGCTATCCTCTTGGACCGCGAGGAACTATCCCCAGGTGAGACGGCTGTTGCCCAGTTCCGGCTCGACGCCCCTGTGGCCGTCGTCAAGGATGATAGGTTTGTGATAAGAAGTTATTCGCCCATCAGGACCACAGGGGGTGGCCAGATCCTGAATCCGATCCCCAGAAAACACAAACGATTCAAAAAACCGCTCGTGACCGAGCTTAAAGGTCTGGCTGAAAGTGCCTCCAGGGAGATCATTACTTACCATTTAAAAGAGTCCGGCATTCCGGGTGTTCGTTTTTCTGAGTTGAGGCTTATGACAAACCTTTCCGAAAAGGACCTCCAAGAACACCTTCAACACCTCCTTTCCCAAAGGACGATCATCCTGGTAGACCGGGAAAACCGTACATTTATCCACGGGTCTATTTTTGATGGGCTTTGCCAGAAGGCCATAAAGCTCCTGGAAAGCTATCACAAAGACCACCCGCTGAAAGCAGGAATGTCGAGGCAGGGGTTAAAGTCCAAGCTTGCCCCTTCATTAAGCAGCAAGCTCTTTGGTCTCTTGATTCAACATCTGACCAAGAGCAACACTGTGATACAGGAAAAAGAGGTTATACGCCTTTCCGGGCACAGAGTGGCTTTGGAGGCCGATCAGAAGGATGTCAGGCACAGGATTGAACAGACTTACCTTCAGAGCGGGCTTCAACCGCCATATTTCAGAGACCTGGTGGCATCTCTGGGGCAGAATTCGGCCCATGTGAAGGAGATCTTGATGCACATGCTGGAAGAGGGGATCCTTGTCAAGGTCAAGGAAGACCTCTATTTTCACAGACACGTCATAGACAATCTGAAAAACAGGCTGGTATCCTATTTGAAGGCCAATAGCGAAATTACCACACCGCAGTTTAAGGAAATGACAGGGGTATCCCGCAAGTATACTATTCCGCTCATCGAGTATTTTGATTCCACAAAGGCCACTATTCGGGTCGGGGATATCCGAAGGCTCCGAGAGGGATGATGAGAGATAGTGTACTGGCGGCAGAGTGCCTAATGCACAATCGTGGCCAGAACTGCAATTCCCAGGACCATCAATACAGCACCCCAGCCCTTGTGGGTTTTATCTGTGGCGTTGAACCACCAGTCGGTCACCTTCTTAACCTTCTGCCGCGGCCCGAATAGAAGTAGCAGGCCTTTTAACAAACACAGGAGCCCAAGAATTACAATGAATGTCACCTGGGAGCTTGAAGAGGCCGAGAGCAACAGAAGCACGCCTACAACGATTACCGCAGGACTCAACATCCTTGGGTCCTTTGTCTTCAGTCTGTTGCAATAGTTTTCTCTTGTAATCTTAGTTGCAAAGACCATTAAAGTACCAAACATAACCCAAAAGACAGCCGTCGCAAATAGAAACCATATCATCGAAAGCCTCCTCCTTTATTCCTTATAAACTAGGTTGAACGGTTCAACGTTCACGGTTCCAGGTTGAAGAGCCCTAACTGACTCATATCAAAAGAATAATGCCTCAATAAAGGTAGTAAGGTTCAGCGGTTCAACGGTTCAACGTTCAGGGGTTAAAACCGTGAACCGTGAACCGTTAAAGAAAAGTTCATAGGTTCAAAAGTTGTCAACCCTGAACCCTGAACCCTGAACCGATCACTTAAGGTATAAACATCCGACGGGTCATTTCCTTGTTTGCCTCACGCCGTGAAGCCATCTGAAAGACGAACATCAGATGGCTTCACGGGTTGGCCTGCGGCCTGCGGCCCGTAGGGCCTACGCCCCGAAGGGCTATGTTTGCTCATTGTTCCGCCCTCCCCTTAAGTTGCTCTGAACACAGGAGAGCACGGAAATCCTTTACCAGGGGCTTGACAAAAATCTTCTTTGGAGTCGTAGTGTAGGTCTTCCCTTTACGCACAAGACCCTCACCCGTGGTCATCCCCAGGTATTGCCAGTTGGCCGCCTTGTAACAGGTACCCTCGTAATGTTGAGGATCAACAAATGTCTCCACCAAAACAGGACTATAGCCCCAGTGTTCCTGCCAGTCCTCTTTCACACGCCGGTTAACCTGCCCTAAAATGTGGCTCCCAAGATTTTTAACCTGCACCCACGGAAAAATCAAAAAACGGCTGTTATTGATAACCCAAGCGAGGTTCCTCAAACGCTGCCTCTCCGTCCAGCCTATCCACTGGTCTCGAGTCCTCAGGGCCCTGGCCGCTCCTGCAAACATCAGGCATCCCAACAAACCTCGTGCAGATTCAACAAAATATCTCAGAGAATAACCGAACGGCTTCTTGTATCCTAAGTAGTGGTAACGACATGCATACTCATTCCACAATCCTGTCAATTCCTTGTCCTTAACAACCTCAACACTCACCAAACCTACATCACTTAAATTACCCACTATATCAGGCTGGGGCTCCGTCCCGGAGGTTAAGACAACAGAGCTTAAAGATCGCTTCCCTCCTGATCCCTCTCGCTTCCCTGGAAGCTGCACAGCTCCCTTTGCTTCCAATTTCTCCAATAATTTCATGCAGGCATCTATCTTGTGGCCCCCAGCGGCCGTCATCCATCCCAGATGCTCGCATATCGTTGCAGCCAGTTCCGAACGACTCAACCCCGGAAATAGCCCCACTGTTTCTTGAATTTCATCAAGCTCTTGTCTGCTGATCTCCCGAGCACATTGAAATATTGATTCTCCCTTTTTCTGTAGCACAGCGGCCCGCCTCCTTTGTCCGCCTCCTCGCCGAGCCATTGTGACACCAGTATCCAGCCATTTTTCCTGATTCAAATCTCTCTCGGCATCGTCAAAATACAGAGGACTTCCTTTAATCTATCCTCTCCCAGGACATCAAAATTTTATGCCGCCTTCGAGCAAGAGTCAAGATAAACTTCAATTCTTACCAATGTCCCCTCGGGGATGGCTTCCCTCTCAGAGAAACCACAAACCTATCAGAAGTGGCCGGTGGGGAAGAATAACCCCGTTCCCCCTGAAACCAAAATTACGCTTGACATTTATGTGCTGATCTGTATTATACATATATGTATAATACACTACAGTGAAACAAGGTAGCTTATGAATCCTTTTAAATACGGAACCATAGTTTCAGGCAAGAATTTCTGTGGAAGGAAAACTTTGCTTAAACAGGTTATGGGATATATCGAATCATCGCAGCACATTGTGATCCTGGGTGAAAGGCGGGTTGGAAAATCATCCGCGGTCAATGAGGCTGTCTTGAAATGTAAAGTTGGGCGGCTTCTATATGTTGACTTGCTGGGCATCAAATCCATCGACGCTTTGTGCAGAAGGATTCTCCGTGCAATTGTTGTTCTGGAGCAAAAAACGGGGTGGTTCGACAAAATAATCAAAACTCTCTCATATCTCAGACCGTCAATTTCAGTGGATCCCATAACGTCCATGCCAACCGTTTCTTTTGACGCTTCTGTTGAGATGAAGGCCAATTCAATTCTGGAGATTTTGACTTTAATTGAATCTCTTAGCAAAAAGAGACGACTGGTCGTTGTCTTTGATGAATTTCAGGATATTTTGAGCCTTGAAGATTCCCACGAAGCTCTTGCGCTTCTGAGGAGTAAAATACAGTTTCAAAGCGATATCCCCTACATATTTATTGGAAGCGTATGGCATAAAATGGATGAGATATTTACCCATCACGACTCACCCTTCTTTAAGTCGGCTATCCCACTGATGGTGGATCCGTTACCATATAAAGAATTTTCAAGATTCCTGAAAAAGAAATTCATTACGGGACAGCGTAAAATTGACGACGAGGTTTTGGAAAAGGTGTTTAAAATTGCCAATAACATTCCCGGAGATATACAACAGCTCTGTGAGGCCCTGTGGGAAGTAACTTCAGAAAAAGAGATCATAAGCCCGGATAAACTGAAAAACGCCCTTGAATTGATATTTGCCAGGGAACAAAAATCCTACGAAAACTATGTCAGCCTTTTGACAAACATTCAGCTCAGGTGCCTCATGGCAATAGCAAAGCAAGGCGGAAAAAGTGTTTTTTCTATCTCATTCATGAAATCCGCCGGGTTTAATAATCCATCATCTGTTCGGAGAGCAATTACACGACTGATCAAACTTAGTATTTTGTTTGAAAGCGGCGGTGAATACAAGTTTATAAATCCTTTTTTCAGGGCCTGGCTTCCTTACAAAGGATAATGCCGCTATTTGCCAAGACCGAAATTCGGGAGCAAATCTTTACTCTTAACTCCCTCATTTTTTCTATCCGATCAATCTTTCTCTTTAGTCCATTGCCAAGACCAGAGTTTTGCGTCTTCCACTTTCTATGATTCTGTACAAACTTTGCTGACATGTTGAAATATCACGGATGTCACCTATCCCCTTTTGGTGTTGACCTTTATTATTCTTTACGGCATTATGCCCATCAGATTCATATACTTCTTGTTAAGGATTTCAACAGGAACTCTTTAAGCCCCCTGCGTACATTTCCATTAGTCCCTTTGATCACACTCCCGCCGTTGACGAAGGCATCCTTTGGTGCTAAAAAGAGCCCATCCACCCCCTCCCCAGCCCTCCTCTCTCCGTCCGAGGCCTAGGCCCTCCGGGCCGGAGGCCGAGGCGTAGGTTACCAGCCGGAGGCCTTGAAGGGGAAGGGTGGGGCTATGGATAGAGAGGCGTTGTGTCAGGCAAGAACCTTTTTGAGAAAATCCTGGAGGCACACGGGATAAGCCCGGCACCAAGGCCCGGTGAGCCCTTAGAGCTTCCGATTGACCAGACCCTTACCCAGGATGCCACAGGGACCATGGCATGTCTCCAGTTTGAGGCACTTGAGGTGCCGCGGGTTGCCACCAAGAGATCGGTCAGTTATGTGGACCACAATACCTTCCAGGCCGGCTTTCAAAACAGCGATGACCACCGATTCCTGCAATCCTTTGCGGCCAGGTACGGTATTATCTTTTCCGGGCCTGGCAACGGGATCTGTCACCAGGTTCACCTGGAGCGCTTTGGGGTTCCGGGTGACACCCTCTTAGGCTCTGACAGCCATACATCAACAGGAGGGGGCCTTGGAATGCTGGCTATCGGAGCCGGGGGGCTGGACGTTGCCATGGCGATGGCAGGTCACCCCTTTTGTCTGACCTGTCCGGAGGTGGTCCTGGTACGGCTGGAGGGGGCACTCTCTCCCTGGGTCACAGCCAAGGACATTATTCTGACACTGCTCCAGCGCGTCTCGGTGAAAGGTGGCGTTGGAAGGATGTTTGAATATGGTGGGGCTGGTGTGGTCACGCTATCTGTACCCGAACGGGCCACGATTGCGAACATGGGCGCGGAAACCGGTGCTACGAGTTCCGTCTTTCCAGGTGATGAAATCACCTTTCGCTTTTTGAAATCACAGGGAAGAGAAAAGGACTTCAGGCCCCTTTCCGCAGACCCTGATGCACCCTATGCTGAGGTTCTGACTGTAGACCTCGGCGAACTGGAACCCATGGTGGCCCAGCCCCACATGCCGGACCGAGTCTGTTCTGTAGGAGAGGTTGCCGGGCTGAAGCTGGATCAGGTGGTCATAGGGAGTTGCACCAATTCCTCCTACATGGATCTGACCACTGTGGCAGCTATCCTGAAAGGAAGATCCGTCCATCCAGAGACAAGCCTTGTGATAGCACCAGGCTCCAGGCAGGTACTGGCTGCACTGGCTGAAAGCGGGGCTTTGGACGACACTATAAAGGCCGGTGCCCGGATCCTTGAATGTGCCTGCGGTCCCTGCATCGGTATCGGGCAATCTCCGCCTACTGATGGTGTGAGCCTCAGGACATTTAATCGAAATTTCAAGGGGCGAAGCGGAACCCAGAGCGCAAAGCTCTATCTCTGCAGTCCGCAGGTGGCTGCGGTCTCTGCCCTGAAGGGTGAACTCACGGATCCGAGGTCGTTTGGCGAACCAGCCAAGGTTGACATGCCTGAAGTTTTTCCGGTAATTGACCACCTCTTTGTGCCGCCTTCGGATCATCCTGAGGCTGTGGAAGTCGTGCGGGGACCCAACATCAAGCCACTACCCAGAGGCCAGACCATGCCTGAAACCCTCAAGGGGGAGGTGTTGATTCGCCTGGGAGATGACATTACCACAGACGACATTATGCCAGCAGGTGCCCATATTATGTCCTTGCGGTCCAACATACCCGCTATTTCCGAATACGTGTTTTCACATCGTGATCCTGATTTTGCCAAAAGAGTTTGGGACAGGGGGGGTGGATTCATTGTGGCTGGCAGGAACTACGGCCAGGGTTCCAGCCGGGAACACGCGGCCTTAGCACCCATGTTCCTGGGAATCAAAGGGGTGATAGCGCACTCCTTTGCCCGGATCCACAGGGCGAATCTCATCAATTTCGGCATTCTTCCCATGACCTTTATAACAGATGACGAGCTTGAGCAAATACAGCCCGGCGACCAACTCGTCATTGAAGGCGTGAAAAGATCCTTGAAAAACGGTAGAACGCTTCGTGTCCTGAATACAACCCAGGGCAGCACCTTTAAGGTGCGCATCGATTTGAATCCAAGAGAAAAAGATGTGGTAATGGCGGGCGGACTTTTGGAGTTTCACAGACTGCAAAGGGATCAAATAGAATCCGCAATCCAAAATCCAAAATCCAAAATCACAGCGTGAGGTCATCATGCTTCATCTAATGAGAAAGCACGCCCGGTCCTGGCTTATTAAACTAGCTCTGGGTGCTATTGTCGTAGTTTTTGTCTTTTGGGGGGTCGGGAGCTATCGGGCCCAGAGAGGGAACCGGGTTGCGGTTGTAAACGGAGCGCCCATTGTTCTTGAAGAATTCCGCGGAGTCTACGATCAGTTGCTGGAGGCATACCGAAGACAGTTCGGCGAGGCCTTAGATGAAAAGCTCATGCGAGGCCTTGATCTCAAGAGACAGGCACTGGATCAACTCATCAACCGCAGGCTTCTTCTCCAGGAGGCGACTCGGCTCAACTTCCGTGTGACCAACGAGGAGTTACTCAGGGCCATCCAACAGATACCAGCTTTTCAGAGGAACGGTCGCTTTCACCCGCAGGTATATCAGCGAGTCTTGACACGCAACCGGATGACACCCGAGATGTATGAGGAAACCAAGAAGAATGAGCTTCTCATTGAAAAACTTCAAAGCTTTGTTCTCGGGAGCATCAAGGTATCAGAGGCCGAGGCCCTTGAGGCCTACAAGTGGCTTAAAGAGGAAGTGAGCCTCGACTATGTGGTCTTCAAGCCCTTGGCCTATGGCGACGTCGAGGTAGAGGCAGAAGAGATCGAAACCTATTTTTCAGAGCACGAGAAGGCCTATGAGATACCCCCTAAAGTCAAGGTGCAGTATCTCCTTCTTGATTTCAAGGGATTTGAAGCCCGGGCCAATGTTTCAGAAGAAGAAGTCCGTACCTATTTTGATCTCAACAAAGAAGACTATGCCACTCAGGAAGCCAAAGAACCAGTTCTGGCCGAAGTCGCAGACCGGATTCGTAACAAGCTTGCGAAAGATGCGGCCAGAACACTCGCCTTTGATCGGGCAGAGGAGATCTACGAGGGATGTTACGGGGCTGGCAATATATCAGATGTGGCCAAAACCAATGAGCTTAAGGTGCATGAGACCGGGTTCTTTCCTCAGAACGGGCCTATAAAGGGAATCAAGGAGAAGAGAAAATTTGCCGAAACAGCCTTTGCTCTCGGGGAGGACGAGGTCGGCGAGCCCCTTGAACTGTCAGACGGATACTATATACTTCAACTGATCGCCATGGAACCAGCGAAAATTCCAGACCTGAAGACAGTGGAAGAAAAGGTCAGGCAAGACCTGATCCAGGAAAGAAAAGACGATCTGGCCAAAAAGGATGCTGAGGAATTTTTGAATGCCCTGAAAGGCGGAGCTGAGTTTCAAAAGGCCGCGGCGAGCCAAAAGCTGAAGACCAAAACCACGGGTTTTTTCAAACGGTCTGGGGCGATCCCCCAGATCGGTTTAGAGCGGGACATCCAGGAAGCGGCCTTTTTGTTGAGTCCGTTAAAGCTTTTTCCGGATGCTGTGATCAAGGGAAAGCAAGGATATTATGTGCTCCAGTTCAAAGCTCGACAGGAGGCTGATCCAAAGGAATTTGAGGATAAGAAACGGGAGATCACGTCCAGCCTTTTGCTCCAGAAACGTCAGAGAACTATCGGGGAATTGCTGGCTCTGCTGCGCGAAAAGAGTGAGGTCACTGTTGAGGAGGGATTCCTGGATTAATGACCACGGGACGTGTTTTTGTCTCTCGCAGAGCCCACAGAGTCACAGAGTTTCTTAGGCTGAATTGCCGAGAGGGCAATTCATCCTAAACTGCTATCCTGCTGGCGCAGGAAAGCTCCATGGAGCTCAATCAACTGTCATTTCAGATGGCTGACAAACCGTAAACACAGCATTACCAGTATTATAGACGCTCCGCTCGGGGCGGACTGATCTCTTGGCCTGATTTTTCCCTCTCAAGAAATCAGGCCAAAAGAAATGATCTCTGCGATCTCTGTGGGCTCAAGCGACCGAAGGGAGCGGGCGAGAGAACCGTAGACTCTATGGGAACTTGCCGATATTGTGAAAAATCTGCTCAAACGATCTCAGATGTCATTGGGTTCTGTGCAGATTGCATCCGTGATCATTTTTCTGAAGTCGGGCCTGAGATTGCCAGGGTTCATGTTAGGAGCCGCAGGGCCTACGGGCTTCCCGCAGAACCTCCCCGTGATGAAAAAGGGATCCCTTGTGGTTTGTGTCTCCACAGGTGTCAGATCCCCGAAGGCGGAACAGGCTTCTGCGGCATTCGGCATGTCAAGGGCGGAAAGCTAAGGGGCGGGCGGCCCCACGAAGGAAAGCTTTCTTATTACTATGATCCACTTCCAACCAATTGCGTGGCTGACTTTGTATGTCCGGCAGGCACGGGCTGTGGGTATCCGCGCTATGCGTATTTGAAAGGTCCTGAATACGGATACAAGAATCTGGCCGTGTTCTATTATGCGTGTTCCTTTAACTGCCTTTATTGCCAGAATTACCACTTCAAAGAATTAACCTTTTCTCGTGACAAGCTCCATGCAAAAAAGCTCGCATCAGCCGTGGACGACACCACTAGCTGCATCTGTTATTTCGGAGGCGACCCCGGCCCTCAGATCCTGCACGCGCTAAAGGCGTCCAAGCTTGCAATAAGAAAAAACCCCGATCGTATCCTCAGAATATGCTGGGAGACAAATGGCGCCCAGCAAGAGCCTTATCTGAGTATGATGGCAGAGGTCTCTTTGAGATCCGGCGGGTGCATTAAGTTCGACCTGAAGGCCTGGGACGATGGGCTGCACAAGGCCCTATGCGGCGTTTCTAATCAAAAGACCCTGGATAATTTCAGGCAATTGAGCAAACGGATACCCGAGCGGCCTGATCCCCCTTTCTTGATTGCCAGTACCCTGTTGGTTCCTGGCTATATAGATGAGCAAGAGGTGGATGCCATAGCCCGGTATATTAACAGCCTCAACCCCGAGATTCCGTATAGCCTGCTGGCTTTCTATCCCAGTTTTTATCTGCGAGATCTTCCTACCACATCTCGAAAACACGCCCTGCGTTGCCAGGAGACTGCAAAGAACGCCGGCATCCACCGGGTCCACATAGGAAATGTGCATTTGTTGGGTGATGACTATAACTGAAAATAAGAGTGCCTAAAGCCCGCCCTGGCGCTACGTGGCAGATGAACCTGTTATGCCTATAAGCCAGGTCTGGGCCAGGGTGAGCTAAAGTGAGCTAAAGTGCCTAAAGTTGAGGATACAACAATTGAGGAATCAGATCACAAAATCTGCAACCTCTATTGGCGCAAATTGCCGAGATGCCAATCAGTCCAAAAGCAGGGTGGATTTTGAATTATCTCTTTGATTTTAGGCACTTTAGTGTGAGCCAGTTTGCTGGATGCCCGCTTTCGCGGGCATGACGGGGGATTTATTACATTCGTCATTCCCGCGAAGGCGGGAATCCAGGTGTATTACCCGAAGTTATTGAGAAGATACACTTTAGTTCACTTTAGGCACTTTAGTTCACTTGCATTTAAGGTACTATGAACTATCCCAAAATGCGTCCTGTCACTGCGTTTCCTGTGATGTACTCAGGCAAAGAGATGATCTGTTTGAAGGACGCAAGCGGTCTTGCGGAGAATACCATTGTTGTGCCCAAGCCGGTCTTTTTCATTATATCCTTGCTGGACGGAGAAAACTCTGTTCAGGACATCCAGGCCGCCTACATGCGCAGATTTGGAGATATGCTCTTTTCCGACCACATACAGAAGTTCATTGACGACCTGGACAAGAACCTCTTCTTGGAAGGCGAGCGATTTCAGGCGTATCACCAAAGGTTAAAAACCGAGTTTAAGAATTCCGCCACCCGTCCCTTCCTGCATCTGGGAGACGGACCTCACCATGACTCCCCGCGCCTCAAAAGGGAGCTTGCTTCCTATTACAGCCACCCTGACGGGCCGGGGGACGTATCTCCGGAGATTCCCACAGGGAACATCAAGGGCATCATGGTGCCCCACATTGATTACATGAGAGGTGGCCCGTGTTATGCGTGGGGGTACAGGGGTATGGAAACCCTTGACGATGTGGATACCTTCATCATTTTAGGCATTAACCATATGGCCGCCGAGCCCCTTTTTTCAGTTACCCCCAAGCCCTTTGAAACGCCTCTGGGATTGATGGATACGGACAGGGATTTTGTTTGGGCATTGATTGAAAACTGTAACCAGGATCTGCTTGAAGGGGAATTCTATCATCGGGGTGAGCATTCCGTCGAACTTCAGACGGTATGGCTCAAGCACTTATATGCAGACAAAGACGATGTGAACATTGTGCCTGTGCTTTGCGGAAGTTTTGACGGCTTCATAGCGCGGGGGATCTCTCCTATTCAAGATGTTAGAGTTTCTGGTTTTGTCAACACTGTAAAGGAGACCATCGCGGCTTCAGGCAGGAAGGTATGCCTTATGGCAAGCGTTGATCTTTCTCATATTGGTCCCCAGTTTGGCGATGAGCGTCGTGTCTCACCTGGAGATCTGAACGACATACGGGGCGCTGACCTCGAAATCTTGAGGTCTGTTGAGGCCCTTGACAGGGAAGGTTTCTGGCAGGGTGTTGCAAGGGATGCCAACAAGCGGCACATCTGTGGGCTTTCCGCCATTTATACCTTGCTCAGCATTATAGAAGTTAGGGGCGGGAAGCTCTTAAAGTATTCCCAGTGGCGGGATGAGCAGGGGTGGGGTTGTGTGACCTTTGCGAGCATGGTCTTTTGTCAGTAAGGAGCGGACCTGGGAAGATTGTCAGGAAGGCGAGAGGGGATTGCCCATGTATGGATTTTACGGCCGTATTTTGTTTGTAGACCTGACGCGCAGGAGCTTTAGTTTTGAACCCCCTGATGACAATGTGCTGACGGAGGCTCTGGGCGGAAAAGGGCTTGCATCTCATCTTCTCCTTAGCTTGAATCCACCCCGGGTAGACCCCTTGAGTCCGGGGAATCACCTGATCTTTGCCACCGGGCCTGTGTGTGGCGGCCTGATTTGGGGCTCATCCAGGTACGGTGTTTTCACCAAGTCACCCCAGACCGGCTTCTATTCTGAATCGTACGCAGGGGGGCGCACCCCTGAGGCTTTGGATGCTGCCGGGTATGACGCTGTCGTTATCAAGGGAAAGAGCAAGACCCCCACGGTCTTGGTAATTGATCCACAGGGTGTGGCCTTCCAGGAGGCAGGCGACATATGGGGGATGGATACCTATGAGAGCGAAGATGAGGCGATCAAAAGGTTCGCCAAGAAGAGCGGCAACAGGAGATTTCGAACCGGAGCCGTGGTCATAGGGCCAGCAGGGGAGCATCAGGTATGTTTTTCGGTCATAGAGAACGACTATTGGCGCTCTGCTGGCCGGACCGGTGCAGGAAGCATCATGGGGAGCAAGAGGCTCAAGGCGATTGTGTTTCAGGGGGACTGCAGGCGGAAGCTGGCCGACAGGAATGCAGTAAAGATGTTCGCCAAACGCTTGGCTGCAGAGGCTAAAGAGTATCCCCTGGTCGCGGCCTATAAAAGTAAGGGCACCCCAGGGATGGTTAAGGTCATGAATGAAGCAGGGGGGTTTCCCACGCGCTACTGGTCAGAAGGGACCTATGAAAAGTGGCAGCAGATCAGCGCCGATGCCCTCCATGAGCGCTGTGAGGTAAGGCCCCGGGCCTGTTTGAAATGCTTCATGGCCTGCGGTCGTATGACGAAGGTCAGGTCCGGGCGTCATGCCGGCCTTCGACTTGAGGGACCCGAATATGAGACCATCTATGCCTTTGGGGGGCTTTGTGCCATAGATAGCATCGAGGAGATTATCTATCTCAATGACATCTGTGACCGGCTCGGGATGGACACCATCAGCGCTGGAAACCTTTGTGGGCTAACCATTGAGGCTGCCCGCCGGGGCAAGATTGATTATGCGATCGACTATGGACAGGTGGATGCGATTGCCGGGTTATTGAAAAAGATCGCCTTTCGGAAGGGGATAGGGGATCTCTTGGCCCGGGGAATCAGGGCTGCTTCTGAGGAATGGGGCCTTGAAGATATAGCGGTTCATGTAAAAGGTCTGGAACCTGCCGGTTACGACCCCAGAGTCCTTAAGGGCGTGGGGCTCGGGTATGCGACCTCTGATCGGGGTGCCTGCCACTTGAGAGCCACCTTTTACAAGCCAGAACTATCCGGTATGATCGACCCGGATGCCATCGAAGGCAAAGCAGCCATGTTTGTAGACTTTGAGGACCGCTCTACCCTTTTTGATGCTTTGATCCTGTGTCGTTTTTATCGGGACCTTTATCCCTGGGAGGCCCTGTGTGAAATTGTGCAGGGGGTTACGGGCATTGAGGCCCACAAGACGAGACTCAAGGCCATCAGTGCCAATATCTCAAACATGGTACGAAAATTCAATATCCAGGAAGGGCTCAGGCGGGAGGATGACCGCCTTCCCGGCCGACTTTATAAAGAGGCCCTCAAGAGTGGCCACCAGATCAGTGAGGCCGAGCTTGAGAGGATGGTGACGGATTATTATCGTCTCAGGGGTTGGGATCAAAAAGGGAGGCCAATTATGTAACCGTTCACGGGTTCAATGGTTCAGGGTTCACCGAACAAATATTGAGAGCTGACCCCTTGTCAGCGCCCGATTGATGATTGATGATTGAAAAAACAATCGACACCCCCTGGCCCAGACCTGATTTACGGAGGCAGCAGCCTCTTCCAATAAGGTCGCACCCCTGGCCCAGACCGGGATGACACGAACGACAGATCTGTCTAAGGCTGTCGCGCCAGGGCGGGCAGGGCGGGCGTAAATCGACAATCAAAAAAAGGTAACCCTGAACGGTTCACCCCGTTAAATAGGGTTCCCTTCGGGAAATTCAACAGGGTGAATTCTGAACCTGTGAACGCCTACGAATTTGAATAGTCAGATTTTCAGACAAATTATCTACCTTTGGGGAGTTGTATATGGAGTTTGACAAGGACAAAGTTGATGAGGTGGCGCTTGCGCTTCTACACTTGACAACTTTCGACGACGGGTACTGTTTTCGAGCCTGGAAAGGTATGGACTGGGGTGTAATGGATCGCTTGCACAAAAAGGGGTACATTGGTGATCCGAAGAGTAAGGCAAAGTCGATAATTCTGACCGAAGAAGGTGCGAGATTGTCAGAAGAGCTTTTCAGAAAATACTTTGTTGGGGAATGAGCCGAAAGGAATAAGGTACTATGCCGTTCATCAGATCCCTTGTTTATAACATAAAGGAGGCCAAGTACAATCCTATAACCATAATTCATGGCATGTTATATGGGGCGACAGCAACGTATTTGAAGATCCTGGATAAGCTTTTGCGACTAAATTTCCAAGGGTTCAGGAATCACGTGGAAGAAACCTACCACGCCAAAGTGGTTCGATTGGATGATGCAACAAAGTTTATAACAATCAATAGGGATATTGAACTTGTGAATCTGGATCAAGTACTCCCCTACAAACACGCAAAGGATATTATTCTCAAAAATCCGCAAAATATTGTGGTTTACGAATGTGCCTGTCGGGCTCAAAAAAGCGATCCATGTAAACCCACGGATGTCTGTTTGGTTGTCGGTGAGCCTTTTGTTGATTTGATTCGAATGTTTCAACCCTTTCGCAGTCGCAGAGTAGAAGCGGACGAGGCCTTAAAAATTCTCAAAGAAGAGGATGAGAGGGGACATGTTCATACTGCGTGGTTTAAGACAGCCATGTTGAACCAGTTTTATGCGATCTGCAACTGTTGTAAGTGCTGCTGTTTGGGGATGAAAGCGGTTTTTGAATACAAAATGAGGACACTTCTTCCCTCAGGATATAGAGCAGTCATCGGAAAGAATTGTGTCGGATGTGGAGAGTGCGCCAAGCATTGCCAGTTTGACGCGATAGAAATCGTATCAATCCGGGATAATGGAAAGAAAAAAAAGAAGGCCAATGTTATCCCTGAAAAATGTTATGGTTGTGGCGTATGCGAAAGCAAATGCAAGAAAGAAAATATCTCCCTCATCCTTGATCCTGAAAAGGGTGTTCCGTTAAATATCGAGGTCCTGGCACAATCGAAATAGCCAAATAAAGGATGGACGGTATCATGCAATGAACTGAACCGCGGCAGGCGAGGCGAGCAAGAATAATGGTATTAAATGCAGGGTGCTTATGGAAAGAGGACTTCTTGAGAATCTAATCAGAGTGCTTGAAAGTGAAGATAGTCGCAGGTTTTTAAAAGAAGTCTATTCTCTAAGGGCCCGTGCTCTTAGCTTTATTTCCTCTCTGAAGAGGAGAATTGTTTACCTGCAAGCTCTCTCGGCTGAAGAGGTAAAGAGTAGATTGGAGGCAATGGGCCTAAATCAAGATTGGACTTTTACAGATTTTGATGAGGCCATGATAGAACAGTCATCACTACATCTTTGGGCAAAGGCAATAATTAAGAAGAAAAAGACAGCAGTCCCTCGTATCTTTTTGAAGTATATACGCTACTATAAATGGAGAGAGAATCTGTTTGAACTAAATAAGATGTTCAAATACTCGGATGGGCTTAAGGAACTTAAGAATGATGTTATTTCTCATCTTAGGTTGAATGAAAATGCCATAGACATGCTTAACCGGATAAGGGACGAAAAGATAGACAAGGCGGGTCCTTTTAAGAAGGTCGTATATAACTTCTTCCCGCCTGCTATTAATCTGGTGATTGTTTCAAGCAATAGCGGGATAGTAATCAAGCTATTTCTGGACAGACAGGATATCCAGGGGCGTTTTAGAGGTAATAAGATAATGATCCGAGCGGTTGTCGCCAATAAAATGGCATTTGATGAAAAGGGTAGTATCAATGGCCTATCCCACAAACAAAACATAATCGATATTAATACCAAAAAGGATTATATCCCACACAATAATACAGTGTTGGTTGACAAGAGGGATAGCAAGTTAAAACAGAGTCACCCCAATGTTATTTTCGTGACCTTGACCCCCACCAAATAGCAGCCATTAGAACGGAAGCTTCAGACCGCTCCGACCATTTTGCTTCGTGCCTTTGAGCAACTCGTTTCCTAAATTCAGACGGGCAGTAAGCTCGCTACTGATAGCGCTCAGTCCGCCCAGGCTTGCCTTTATATCGGCCATCGGCTCACTGACTTTTTCGGAAATCGCTGATTGGAGCTCTTTTTCCAGGCGCGTTACCTGTGCCTCGACCTGTTTTCGCACGGCCTCTTTGAGCACACGGTCCAGGTCGGAACTGAGCTGCAAGTCGTAAGCCTTGAGGGTACCGGAAATGTTGGCTTCTACGCCAAACTTCTTAATATCAGAAACTGCTAAGGCCATGGCTTTCACCAGACCACCAGCCTCATCTTGGCTCCTGGTTGCGATTTCCACTGATTGAAGCCCGGCCAACAAGTTTGCCTTGAGCGTTTCCCCAGACAAAGAGGCCCGCGCCTTAAGATTTGCAGTGGCCTTTTTCAAAACCATGGGCAACTCTGCGCTATCAGACAAGCTCATATCCGTTACCTGGTATCCTCTGATCTTGAAGTTTGCCGTGTCTTTTGGACTGGACGGATCAACGTGGTTCAGCGTACCGTCGAGTTTCACAGACCGGAGCCGTGTCAAGTCTTCTCCAGAGAAATCGTAAGTGAGCGGGACACCCAGGACATCCTGGTCAGGGGTAATGTTTCGTATCTGGCCCCTGATCGAACCCGCAGGGATCTCCATGGAAACGTGCGCGATGCGAATCAGAAAATCGGGCAGAGGTTGATGCTCCTTAAAACGGACATCGGCCCCCTTTCCCCGGACCGGTTTGACCACCTCATGACCTTCTTTGCGCTCTTTAGAGCGCTCCAGGACCGGTCTTAGCCTTTCATACCAATCAAGGGCTGTGTCTGCCCACTTGCCGATTTTGCCTCCAAAGACAAGTCGGCTCACGTTGGTCAGGCCCTTAGGGGAGAAGGCATACTTTTCCTTGAGGCGGTGAACATCTGCCAGGGGGGCGTCTCCCACCTCATCCATCCGCTTTCGGAACAAAGCCAGATTGTTCTGCAGTGCGTTCTGTCCGGCCTTGATTCGGTCCAGGTCCTTGCGAAGCTCTTTCTGGACCCCCATGACCTCTTTGACGGCACCCAATACCCGTGTCCCACCTTTGGCGGACCGCAGTTTCTCGATACGCTCCCTGTATGCCGCCAATTTGACCTTGTCCGGCAACTCCGCAAGACGCTTGCGCCATTGGTCCTTCTCCGCTTGGAGATCGGCTTGGAGCGCCTCTGCCAGCTCAAGGGACCGGAGCTTTTCTCTTTGAAGAATCTCACTTACATTCGGTACTCCAAGTGGTGGCAAGGTGAACTTTTCACCTGCTGCCCTTTTTGAGACGGACGGTGCAGCAGCCGGTCGCCGCGAAATTGCCCCGGATCTCTTTCGAGGAGTGTTGAGTCGGGCTCCTTCAAGCGTCATCTCCTTGACGATCACTTTTCGGCGAAACAGTTTCGCTCCCTCAACCAACAAGGCGATGCGATCAACCTGAACAGCATTGCTCATGGGTTCGTCAGGGTTTGTGACCTGAAGCCCTGTCAACGAAAGGCCCAACGGAGAGATGGACAGGTCAGCATCCTCCAGCTCCACCTTAGCCCCCACGACATGTGTGCCCGTTTTTTCGATGACTGCCTCGATAGCGCTGTCCACAACAAAGAACCATACCCCCATCACGACGATCACTACAACCACAAAGGCGATCAAACCCTGCCAGCGGACCCACTTCATGCGGTACCTCTGAACTCCGAATACGTTGAATACAGCCTGTAAAGCTTGGTTGCTTTGAAGGCCTGCATGATCCGGCTTTTTTGTACCCAGGCGAGCACATGCTCCCGATATCGTAAGATCATCTGGTTTGAAATGAAATACAGGGGAACAAAAAGGACAACCGAGAAGAGCAAGCTCCCCATCACAATAGAGTTGTTGAACTTTTCGAGGCGAAAGAGTGTCGTGTTGTACAATGCCGTCCAGAGACCTTCCAGGGCACCGGCAGTCAGCACTGCCAGGCCGATCCCATGAAAGAGGGGGTCGAGCAGGTAAGCGATACCTGAAAACAAGCCCAGCCCTAGGATGAAGGTCGACAAGTTGACGCGGAGAAGCAGGACAATGAGGAGGACCAAGAGGTTATGGAGGCTGAAAAGGGGTGTCAGGCCTGCGATCATGGCGAAACAAAACGCAAGGCTGATCTGGCCTGGCTTGGTTTCAGAATTCAAGGCGCTTAATAGCCTGGCAATTGTCCTCAACATGCCACTATAGAGTTTCAGAAAAAGATTTTGGGGTCATGGATTTTTGGAGAATTCTTAGCGTTGTACTTCATGGCAGTTAGATACTGGATGCTCGATACTGGATGCTGGATCATGCGCTTGAAATTGTTGCGTTTATCCAGTATCAAGTGACCAGTATCCAGCATCAGTGCGCTGATTCCGACCCCTTCCATGGAAGACATACGCTTCCGTCATCCAAAAACTTTATCTTAAGGACTATATTTTGTAAACATATTCGTACCGGAGTGTCAAGCATTTTGACATGACTCCGTTCCTGACTCCACAAGCCCCCCAGAAATTGGACGCAATATGGCCATGAAACTCAAATGTTCCTTGCATTATCACCGCTGACACAATGAAGAACCCGGTGGCTGATGTCTTGCCAACAGTTACACTCGCCAACCTGATAATTTTGTCAAAGATTGCTAATCCATATCACAACTTTTGTCAACTTTTGGCCAAATGTGTTAAGGTCATAAGGAAGTCAGCCTAATCTGAGTTTACAGCAGGAGACTATGTGTAAATTCGCCATCTTATATAGCGAAAAGTTAAAGGAGTATGATCTTGGACATGTGCTTACCCAGGATAGATACCAGAATTTTATCGAACTATTTCAAGAAAGACTTGGCCACTATTCCGATTTTAAAATTGTGACTCCCCCCTATGCCACTGACAGTGATCTGAAACTCATCCACACCGAGGACTATATTCAACGTATCGAAAGGTGCGAAAGCAGGGACCCATTTGATACGCCGCTTTCTCCTGGCTTAGTGAGAGCCGCAAAGCTGTTGGCAGGAGCGGGCAAGTATGCGGGAGAGATAGTTCACTCTGGAGAATATGCCAAAGCGTTTGTGATCGGGGGAGGGGTGCAACATGCAAGCAGGAACCGCGAGAAAGGTTTTGGTGTGTTCAGTGACGTAGGAATCTGCGCCCAGAATTTAGTGCAAAATTTTGGTGTTACGAAGATTCTTATCATTGATACAGATGCCCATGCGGGCGACGGCATCTACGAAATTTTCTCCGAAGATCCAAGAGTGTTGTATATATCCATGCATCAGGACCCTTCCACCCTGTATCCTGGCAAAGGTTTTGTAGATGAGATTGGCAACGGTTTGGGCAAAGGCTATTCCGTCAACGTCCCTTTGCCACCCTATGCGGGGGACACGGTCTACGAATATGCGCTGAACCAGGTTTTCGTTCCTTTGGCTGAAGAATTTGAGCCGGAAATCATATTGATGGTGGATGGCAGCGACCCACATTTCACAGATCGCATAACGCAAATGGGACTAACTCTGAAAGGAATAAAGATGGTGGCAACGCTTGTAAGCGAGACGGCAGATAGAATCTGCGCGGGCAAGCTCGTCGATTTTGTGGGCTCCGGCTACAGCTCCAGTCTACAGGTCGTGTCTCTCGGCTGGCTCGCTTCGATTACAGGTGTCACGGGAGTTGAAGTTGTATTGGAAGAACCTTATCCGATACCGCCTGACTTGAAACCAGACCGTGGATTGAAAGAAGCCAGGGAGATTGTTCGAAGCATCAAAAACAAACTTTCAGCCTACTGGACGTGCTTCGGTTCATGAACTCATTGTACTTACTAGTCCTATTTCTCAGAAGCAAGGTGGCCGAAAATTCGGGCTCGAACCGTGGGAGGCTACCCTGGGAATGTTTCACTTTTAGAGGGCAAAAGTAACGATATCATCTGGACACCACAAACATTTAAGCCTTTCAATATGTTGAATAAATAACAGACACTTATGTCCGGCACTTTCAGGTGATGAGTGCAAAAGGATGACAGACATCGATAGCGAGGAAATTTGCTTTTTGAGTAGAGATGGACAGATGAGATCTATATTCCCAGGATTCTGATCCTCTAGCCTGAGTTTCCTACTTAATGAAGCGTTTTGTGACATTTATTTAGCCAACGCCTTTAATTTTCAAGGTAAAAGCGAGTTCATGAACAGATGTTGGGTGTATACACTGA
>JAFDKF010000205.1 GCA_019307135.1 Deltaproteobacteria bacterium | reverse complement strand
GTGCATCCCAGCCGTTGGCATGGAAGCTCGAAGGCTCAACGTTGTAAAGCTTTTTAATGGTCTCAAAAATGGCCTTTTCTTCAGGCAAAGGATTACCGTATACGAGCCTCGATGTGACATAAACACCATTGACTTTCTCGCCACCCAGTTCGAGAAACCTTCGCTGCGCTGTGCCTGAACTACAAATGATGTGGATGTCCATCTTCAGGTCTCGCAAATTGCGAATAGCAACGGCAGGCCCAAACGCTGATCCACATATGACCAAACCCTCGGGATTCTTCCTCCTGATATTGAGCAGATAAGGAGTCATATCTTTATCACCTTTACCCCATTTCTCGGACGTCACCAGCTCAAGCTTGGGATTCGCCTTGGTCTGCTTTGTCACCAGCCGGGCCACGATCATATCGTACTGAGAAGAACCGTGAAGAATAGCCACCCTATTTACATTAAGTTTGTCCGCCAAAAGTCTGGTAATCACGATGGCATCAAGGTTGGAACTGGGAGTCACATGGAAAATGTATTTCTTGCCCTTAGTCACCTTTTTAGTGGGTGTCATAAAGACCATTGGAATTTGTGCCTCCTCGCAAATTGTCGAGGCAGCCATAGACGACGCAGTAGTTGATGGGCCAACAATCCCAATGACCTTGTCCTGATAGATGAGCTTTTTTGCCAGCATTATCGATTTAGCAGGAAGACCTTCGTCGTCCTCAAAAATGATTTTTACTTTTTTCCCCAGTATTCCTCCTTGAGAATTGATCTTATCGACCAGCGCTGTCATAGCCTCCTTTTCAGGTGTACCTAAGGGGGCGTAGTGTCCTGTTGTAGAAAGTATGGCTCCTATTTTCCAGATTTGGGAAGCAATAGCTGTTGCCGAAAGGCAAAAAAGCACTGTCAAAATCGCGATCAGGAAAAAGCTTATTTTTGTTTTCATTTTTTACCTCCTGTTTTGATGTTTTCAAAATTGTTGTGACAAATCGTGCACTACATTTTGATATACAAAAAAATTTAACTTACATCACGACGGTCTTATGGCGACTTATGCCAAAAAAGAACTGCTGCTATTCAAACCCGTACTTTTTCCAATTCGCCAGCACCTTATCAAACATTTCCTTTTTGGGCCCCACCACAGTTGCCGAAGGACGACTTCTCCCTTCCATTTCCATTTGCAGGGTTGCATCTATAGCCATTATGGATCGCATAACAATATCTGTGGCACCAGTGTCAGAAAATTCACGATCACGACGACTCCCTGCCGGATTTAATACATACCCCCCCATTGGCTGCGTAATTATGACGTCCTTATCTGGATCAACCCTTGTCGATAATGACCAGACTACTTCATCAAGACTACTTGGGTCCACGTCATCATCCACGACGATAACGCAGTTTGCTGACGAAGCAACAAAAGGCAAGGCAATAGCCTGATAGGCAGCCACCTTGCCCCATCCGGGGTAACGCTTTTTGACTGAGATTACTGCAGTATAGTTTCTTCCGGCCGGTGGAAGCCATGCGTCTTTGCAACCGGTGATTTGTGACATCGCCTGCTGTGTGAAGGTTGTCATTTGAGGAATCATTCTGAGAATTTCCGCGTCACCCATCTCGGGACCTTCAATTGTCATCAAGTAAAGAGGATCCTTCCTGTGCGTAATACACTTGACAGTAAAAACAGGGAGTAACATTTCTTCTTCAAAATACCCCATCCATTCCCCGTAAGGGCCTTCCTGTTTTACTTCTCCGGTGGAAATCTCTCCCTCAAGAATTATCTCAGCTGAAGCGGGAACATAAAGATCATTGGTCTCACATTTTACGACGTCCACCGGTCTGCCACCACGAAGTGCCGCGGAAAATGCAAGTTCGTTGGCTGTTAAAGGAATCTTTGTTACAGCACCGACATAAAGTGATGGATCTGTTCCGATAGCCACTGCGCAAGGAATACTGTCCATTCCTTTAGTCCTTGCCCGGTTCAGGTATATGCCCTGATCCTGGAAAATATTACACATCATTCCGGTGGAATTCTTATCATGCGTCATCATTCGATAGATGCTCGCGTTAACGCCGAATTTGTCGTCTTCGGTAATAACAATGGGCATCGTTGTGTAGGGGCCACCATCGTCTGGATGCCATTTAAGTATAGGCAGCCGGTTTAAATCAACATCGTCACCTTTAATAACAATTTCCTTGCACGGGCCATCTTTTACGATCTTGGGATCTGTCCATTTTTTTGTGTCAAGACATTCCAAAAAAAGGTCCCGATAGCCTTTTGCGTTTTTTCCCTCAGGAAAACCGCAAGCCAAGGCAAAACGGTCTAATGTGCCAAAGATATTTGAAACAACAGGGATGTCATAGCCGGCAACATCCTCAAAAATAACTGCCGGGCCGGAAATCTCGGTAAGCCTCCACAAAATGGAAAAAATTTCATGTCCATCGTGAATAGGCTCTTTTACACGGACAAGCTCGCCTCTATCCTCAAGCATTTGCAGAAATGTTCTCAGATCATCAAACATTTTTCCTCCTCACTTTTCATTTCATCATAATCTCATAATTTACTTGTCTTTTTCTTTTCCTGTCTTTCCCAAATACCAGGAATTGACCCATTTGTTTTCGCTATCCTCTCTAAATTGTTATGTGTAACCTGTATATCTTGCTTAATATACTTAGATGCGGCTTCTGCATCCCGGTCAGATATCGCTTCAAATACTTT
This sequence comes from Deltaproteobacteria bacterium, assembly GCA_019307135.1. Classification (GTDB taxonomy): domain Bacteria; phylum Desulfobacterota; class Desulfobacteria; order Desulfobacterales. Next base: position 2,112 of record JAFDKF010000205.1, on the reverse strand, counting down.
TTCATGTAGGGAATAGGCATCTACATTAGTTTTTATGTCAGAGGAAAATTTCGAGATTTGCTTGACAAGGACATCAAGAACGGAATTCAAAATCAATGACAACAAAGAATTCTTGCAAGAATTTGCAAGTATCCTATGAAATTGAATGCTTTTAGGTGAAGGATTTTCTTTACTTCTTATTCTTAATTTGGTCTTCTTAAGCACCTCTTTTAGATCAATTAAGTCCTCTTTTGTTGCGCGCTCAGCCGCTAATCTGCCTATAATTGGTTCCAAAACCAACCTTGCCTCACTCACTTCTGATAAGGTAAACTCTCCAATAGTGTTCAAAATTAAAAAATATTCTGCCAATGCCCCATGGTTTATTCCATTTATATAAGCGCCATCACCCTGTCTAACTGAAACCAAGCCTAAAACCTTTAGTGTGTTTATTGCTTCCCTCACAGATGGTCTACTGGCCTGGAATTGCTCGGCTAACTTTTTTTCTGGCAGCAGCTTAGACCCGACCTTAAGCCTTCCTTTCGAAATTTGGCTAATAATCTGTTTGACAATTCGTTCAGCCGTTGCTTCCACTTTTACAGGAGCAAAGTTTACTGTTTTATTTTCAGCTTTTTTTGCCATTAGTTTTCTCAATACCTCTATGTCCAATATTTATATTATGTAGATGTCTGACATATTGATCTATTGATGTCAATCATTTTTTTCTATTTTTTTGTGTTCTTGGTGCTTACCTGAAATCAAAGGAGTATAAGTTATTATTATCTCAGTATAAATAATAAATTGAGATTACGTATCAGTCTAATTTCCTATTGGGGCCAGGAACGGTAAGGAGGTCAAGAAGGTCAACCCATTAGGACAGCAGGTCCAGGGAGAGATTTACAAACCATGCGTCAAAGGACTTTTAGGGAAAACAGATGCCAATAAGGACAGCGGTTCCAACCAGATTACTCCGCATAATCGACAGAGGCCAACTCAGTCTAAAACAGGGCCGTCAGGTTTGTCGGTTCAAAATAATGCAAATGACAGTCCTCCCCGTCTCAATTTTTTAACGGGATTAAAACTGATGACCATATTGTTGGAGGTATTGATGGGGCTGAGGGTATTGGGGCTATGGATTCGAATTACAACTTTTTCTCCAATCCCGGCAAAAGAGCTTTTTTGCGGTAAACCAGGGCCTGACAGGTGGCAATTAGTTGCCCATCGTCTTTTGTAACGTCAATCTGGTAAGTAGCCGTCTGATTTGACCGGAATATCTCTCTCGCTTCCGCCATTAGCACATCCCCTGTGCCAGTAGAGGCAAAAAAGTGATGTTCATGTTAAATGCCACGGCAACAGTTCCATGGGAGTTTGAGGCCAGCTCAAAGGCCTCATCAACCAGACCGAAGAGGGCGCCGCCGTGTGTGATACGATGGATATTAAGCATCTCTTCTTTTACCTTTGCCCGTACCCTGGCATAGCCTGCCTTGATTTCCAGGACTTTTATGTTCATCAGATGGGCAAATGGTTCTTTCGTCACAAGCTCTTTCAATAATGTGGGAGCGTCTTTTCCGGTCATTGAAATATTCTCCGTAAAAGGGTTAGAAATTTTGTATCATTTTAGCTTTTTGAAAAAATCGATCACGAATTGTAAGGCCATGGGGATCTCTTTTTTAAAAGCCGCATAAAACGATCCCATTTTATGGCTCGGCAGTTAGGCCCTGAAATTCAAGCAACGGACAGCCCCATGTAGAAATTTTCATGATTAAGACGGTCATCTCTGCCTGCCCGCCGGACGGCAGGCGGGCCTTTTTCGAGCCCATGGTCAAAGCCCGGGGGGCGTGTTGCTGGCATTGGGTGAATTTGTGATGCGGCTTTTAAAAAAGAGATCCCCATGGCCCGGTACTGTTTTCAAAGAGCTAAACTATTACGAAATTTTGAACCAGGTGGAGACGGTCCCTATTTATTAGTCTTGTCAATTATTACAACTGCATCCACAGCCACAGGTTTGCTGCCGGAAATGATCACCGGGTTGATGTCAATCTCCTTGACTTTCTCATTTTCCAGGCCAATTTGACCCACCTTAATCAGTATATCAGCAAGCGCATCCAGATCCGCCGCCTCCATACCGCGCACAGC
>JAFDKF010000055.1 GCA_019307135.1 Deltaproteobacteria bacterium | reverse complement strand
ACCAACTAACCCCCTTGAAGCAATACCCTTATATAATGATCCCATAAACTGCAACGGGCTTCTTGAACATAGGATTGAAACGACCTTTCAGGTCGTCTCAATCCTTATAGGTTACGTATGCTCCTTCGACTCTGTCAAGCCCCGCTCTTGCCGCCATCTCCGGGGTAACATAACTAACCTCCAAGCCAAGCCAAGCCTTACCCCACTCGACCTTGAAAGTATCATAATTGAAAGGGAGATGCTTAATCAGGTTCGTTTCGTGGTCATCGAACGTTGTGTTTGAATCTTGATAAAGGAGAAATGCCGCAATAACGTTTAGAGCCAGAGATATAATTGTTACAACGATTAACCACTTTTTTTCTATGAGGTTCACGGTTCACGGTTCAAAGGTTATAGTCTACGTTACAAAGGTTCACGGTTCATTGATGATTGATGATTGAAAAACAACCACAGGTCAATCGACAATCGACAATCCAAAGGCTTTTAAACCGGGAACCGTGAACGTTGAACCGCTCAACCCATTATGCCTTTTTGACAAAAATCATTCTTGTATGATAAGATATTTTGTAACCTGGGTTCACGGTTCAGGGATTCAGAGATTCAGGGGTTCAGGGGTTCAGGGGTTCAGGGGTTCAGGGGTTCAGGGGTTCAGTTAAAAGAATAGAGATCAGAGGTCGGAGGTCTGACTTCTGATCTCTGACTTCTGATCTCTGAACGGTGAACGGTGAACTCTGAACCTGAGAACGCTTACGTATTTTCTATGTTGCTCTTCTATCATTCCAACGTTTTTCGGCATCTATGAGGTTGAGCTTTTTTCATGGAAAAACCAAAAAACATCTTCGCTATTGTCGGGCCTAAAGGAGGAGTAGGCAAGAGCACGATTTCTGCGAATCTTGCTATTGCACTCTCGGAACTGGGCAAAAGGGTCATTGCCGTTGATCTGGACCTGGGAACTTCAAATCTCCATGCTATCTTTGGCATTAGGGAATCCAGGCACACCCTCGATGATTTTGTGTTAAATAGAGTCAAGAATCTTAGTGACATTGTTCTGGACACAAAGATAAACAATCTTGGCATAATCTGCGGAGGTGATGTCCCCGGCATAGCCAATATGGCTTATCAAAAGAAGCTAAAACTGATCAGGCATCTATCAAATCTGGACTGTGACCTTGTGCTTCTGGACCTGGCACCGGGCGCCTCTTATAATGTGGTGGATTTCTTGATTATTGCCCAAAGAGGGCTTCTCGTGACAACGCCTGAGGTGCCCTCCCTGTTGAACGTGTACAGCTTCATAAAAGCCACTGTTTTTAGACGGCTCACATTTTATTTCAAGCACAAGAAGTGTTTTGAACTCCTGGAGCTGTTGGAAAAGGCAAAAGACTTTGACAATCATCCCCACCTTAAGACCATGGAAGGCCTTTTTCGAGAGGCCCGCAAGATCGATATTGAGACAGCGAATTCTGCAAAAAAGATTTTATCGACTCTTAAACCCTTTGTGGTTGTCAACAGAGTCCAGACCGAAAACGATGCAAACGCAGGTGAAGTTATTCAGAACCTCTTGCAACAATATCTGAGCATTGATGGCGGGGTGACAATGACGATACACGAGGATAATGCAGTAAAAAATGCCATTGTGAGGATGACACCGGCAATGATCGATGCGCCCCAATCAATTTTCTCGCGAGATATCAACCAGATAGCAGCAAAAATCGTAACTTCCCAATAAGTTCGCCCATTTTTTTGATCCCCCCTCACCCCTGGCCCAGAACAAACGGGCGGGATAAACCCGCCCCTACCTGCCCGCCATCGCGAGCGCTCAGGCGAGGCGGGCGGGCGTAGGGTCGGCTTTATGCCGACCGCTCAGGCACGTCGCGCCAGGACAGGATGCGGGGGGCGCAATCCTCAAGTTACCCCCTTTTTCTCCCTTTTTCCGCTTCCACCTCCAGTTCAACCGAATTCCAGTACTCGGCAAGCTGCGCTTCAAACTCCTGCATCCTTTTCTCTTTCTCGGCCGCAACCTCAGCCTCCATCTCCACCATCCTCTGCTCCTTGATCCTCCCTATCTCGGCCGCAACCTTAGCCTCCATCCCGGCCAACCCCTGCTCCTTCATCCTCCCTATCTCAGCCTCAAGCTCCTGCATCCTTCTCTCTTTCTCGGCTTCGACCTCCTGCTCTACGGACTTCCAGTACTCGGCAAGTTGCGCTTCAAATTCCTGCATCCTCTTCTCTTTCTCGGCTGCAACTTCAGCCTCCATCTCCACCAGCCCCTGCCCCTGCCTCATCTTCTCTTTTTCAGCCGCAACCTCAGCCTCCATCTCGGCCAGCCCCTGCTCCTTCATCCTCCCTATCTCAGCCTCAAGCTCTGCCTCCAATTTCTTCTTGCGCTCGACTGAATTGGCCTCAATAGTCGAAACCATCTCGATCTCTCTTGCCTCAAGCTCACGCATCCTTCTCTTTTTCTCGGCTTTGACCTCCTGCTCCCCGGACTTGCTCTGTTCGGCAAGCTCCTTTTCAAGGTCCTGCATCCTCTTTTCTTTTTCAGCCGCAACTTCAGCCTCCATCTCGGCCAGCCCCTGCTCCTTCATCTTCCTTATCTCAGTCTCCACCTCTGCCTCCAATTTCTTCTTACGCTCGGCTCGTGCCGCCTTTTTACGGGATCTGCAAAGAATAGTCATACAACCCATACCGCCCAGCACGAACAACGCCAGCGCAGCAGTGATGCCCCAGCCGCCTACACCATTTCCCGAGATCTGTTTTCGAGTCTGCCCGGCAGGCTTTTCTGGCTTATCACCCAGGTCAGCCAATGGCGGCTGAGAAGTCACTGTTGTGTAAGCACTCTGCGGCATCTGCCCGGCGGCGGTCTTCGGCTTCGGTTCAAGGCCGATCTCAATCTCCGGCTCAACCGGCTCCGGCTCAACCGCTGCGGGCAATGCAGACTCAGGATGCGTTTCATCATCTTCCGAAAGCGGCTCACGTACAATAGAGCTTGATCTTCCCGGCACAGACAATATAATGTTTCTCAAGCGATCAACTGTGGTTGTACCTTCTTCCGCTTTCATAGGCAGATACAGGCCGCCGCACTCCTCAGCCCAGGTTCTAAAGTAGCCTGACTCGCCGGAAAGGTCCCATAGAATGATCCTGTCACCCAACCCATCCTTTAACCGGAATACCTGCTCTTCAATCAGCTCAAGGTTCCTTTCATCATAGAGGTGTTTCAAACGGTCAAAGAGCTCATCAGGGGAAAGTCCCGAGGCCTTAAGCACATAGTACTGCCTGTTAAGGTCTTCGTACCTGGAATCGGATTTTACTCTTTTGCTAAAATAGCGGAGCTTGCCGTCCCATATATCAGGTTCGCCGTCGGAAATAATGAAGACGAACTTGACGTCTTCGTTGCTTTCCCGTTCGAGCAGATATCTGAAAGGGGTTTCCAGGTCAGTACACAAGCTGCGGGCATCAATTTTCTGAATTTCTCCCGCCAGCGCCCCCACGTCCGTTTCGGTTGCAGTGACCAGGGTGATGTACTCGTGGATTTCCTCATTAAATCCGGCAAGTACTATTCTGTGCGGTTTCTTAAGGCTTTTGATGAATTCAACTATCAAGGCTTTTGATCTCAGCTCAGGGTCGCACTTTTTCATTGACCCGGACTGGTCGAACAATATAATCCCTTCGGGCGTATTCTCAGCATACGACACCAGGCAAACGAGGAAAAACGCAACGATGGTCCCTATGATCAATACAGACTTGGTGGCTTTCATGGATTCAGCCCCCTGTTGGAATCCTGTTCTGGCATCGTATTCATGTAAAAAAATTGGACCTGTGCTTCTCGATCTATTTGTCGGGCTTGGTCATAACTTCCGCCACGAACAGAATCTGGTTACAATGCTCTGCGTTGTAACCCAAACCGCTGGACGCTCTGCGTCCAATACAGATTATCTCTTTCAAGACGCGGAGCGTCTGATGGAATGCGTTCCCACGCAGAGCATGGGAACGAGATGATAATCATTGACGTCAAAAAGTGTAAACTACTTTTGGGGTTGTGTGAAGGATGCCGATAGTTCAATCCAACTTCAAGAACTGTTTCAAGTCGGATTCGAGATCATCCCTCTGCAGAGGCTTTTCTTTCGTTTTCGGCGAAAGAATCATCTGCTTCACCTTTGAAGCAATAAGATCAGGGTCAAGTGGGTCAGACAGACAGAGCCCATTTTGAATACCCTCTCCTGAGAATGTGTCTACAATTGACCGGTCTCCGAGCACAAGTACACCAGTGTCTCGAAGCGCGTGGCACAAATTTTTCAACAGATTTATCTCGTCCGGGAAAATACCTTTTGTATCGAAAATTACAACACGCGGGGCATTATCGACTATAGCCTGCCCGGCCTCCAGGACTCTGCCGGCCAGCAAAGACTCAAGACCGCTTCGTTTCAACACCTCCTGTATTATTCCGCCCCTGAGGCTGTCTGTTGAAAAGATGATTACCTGAGATGGCATTCAACCTTATCCCGCCTCTGTCATCGCCATTATCAAGGCGCCTTTGGCAGGTGCATTAAGTGGGTCTCCGGCAAGCCGCACCCCGGATATCTCGACAGGAAGCTTAATACTCCTGAGGACCTTTTCAAAACTCTCCTTGCATCCGTTCGGCGTTGCCGTGCCGCCGCTCAAAATGATCGGTATAGGGTTTGAGATCTTGGGTATCTTGTCCGTGGAGGTAAGAACTCGTTGAAGGCTCTGGAGCAGCCTGAAAATCAGTTCTTCATAAAAGATATGCAGTGCCGTCATTATTCTGTCTTTCGGTTCTTTTGTAAGGTCCAGCTCCTGTTCTTTTATCCCCTTTATCTTTGTGGCAGGTTCTCCCACGGCTCTTCCGGTCATTGAATCGACATAATCGCCCGCCGTCTGAATACTGTAAGTAATTACGGGAAAAGAGAGATAGGAGAGGCAGACATTGCACATTCCTCCACCCATGCTTATCCCTATGCCCGTATAGTCATCGGCCGAAAGCTCCGACATTACTACAGCCATCCCTTCGTTTATGGAGATGGGGGAATATCCCATGCCGCCGACAAACCTATTGATCACCGACTCGTGATACACTACGGAGTCTCTTCCATCAAAGGGCTCACCCGGGATGACAAAGCATAATGGTTCACCAAAATTCCTGGGTTTCCCAATAAGTGTATTCACTATGGCCTGGATGACACTCAAGCCCTCCTCTTCGTCCGAACTCAAAAGCCCTCCCTTTATGGGCTTCCTGTTATTCATATTGAACATGTTTGCAAAACTTTCGGCCGAGTAGCCGATGACGTAAAACGAGTTCTCTCGTTCGTAATACATGACCTGATTCTTGTTAAGAATGCTCCTGGAAAATTTTGATTTGGGAACCGTGAAAAACGCATTCAACTGTTTAACCGCATGAATGTGGGTCCCCTTCTCTTGCGCTGCTACGATGTGACTGGTGCCTATGTCCAGACCCACCGGCCCCTTCGGGCTTTCCGCGCCTTCCCCAATCTCTTTTTCCTCGGCCATTACGGGTTTCTCCGAGGCTTCCTTTGCCTTTTCAATCTGCTCGTCCGCTTTTTCGTCGCTTTCTCCCGTCGATTGAGTATCTCCACCAAGAGCCTGACCCTTAAATGTCTCGAAACGCTCTCTTTGTTCACTCAGAAAGTCTCTTTCGTCCGCCATTGTTTCTTACCTCCCATTTTTGGCATCCTTCATTTGTCAGTTTACGCTTTTTTGTCATTTCGAGCGAGCCGACTTCGCCATAGTAGCTTCGGCTACGACGGCTGAAAGCGAGAAGTCTTTTAGCGTTTGGTTTATAAGATTTCTCGTCGTTTCACTCCTCGAAATGACAGTGAAAAGTGTCAACTACTTTTTGTCTGTAATGAAAGATGCCCCATTTTTTTATCTTTTTAACCTCAGGGACTTCGCCCCAATTGGAGTATTGGAGTGATGGATGGAGATGCCTTTCAATATTCTAAGCGTCTCATCAGGTGTAGGCTCTTTAATAATTACCTTTCTGCCTTAGCTTCAAGGAAACCTCCATCCTGTTTTCGACCTCTTTAAATACATTATATGCCTTTTTAAGCATTTCATCATACTCCTTCAGATGTGGCAGATTCCGTTCCTCATCAGTGCAAATCTCTCTTATTCCTTTTTTTAAATCATCCAGCCTCCTAACTATAAGATCCTTTTCATTCTTCATATTATTAAGTTCATCAATCAGAGAATCTCTTAAACTCAAAACGGCCTCTTCATCGTCTCTGTCAGCCTTTATCTTTAGCTTGATATTGCTGATGTCTCCGATTAACGATTCGTTTTCCGACTTGAGTTTTTCGATATTACCGTAATATTCTTTTCTTCTCTCCTCGTATGATGCCCTGAGCTCTCCGGCTGACAATACGGAAATGTTTATCTCCTCAATTTCTGCCGTCAGCTTCTCTATCTCTTTCTTATAGCTCTCATTTTCCGCTCCCAAAAGCTCTTTCACGTTTTCGAGTTCACGCAACTCATTGCCTTCCTCCATTGTTTTCTCATGGTCGTCATCTTCTATGGTCACCTGTTCGGGCACGTCGTGTCTTTCTTTTGCATCTTCCATTCTCTATCTTCACCTTGTCATTGGTCATTGGTCATTGGTCATTGGTCATTGATAAATGATCACTGCTCACTGCTCACTGGTTTGTCTTGTAGAAAGACTTTTTTGCTTGAAGCTTGGCCTTGACGAGTGCGGAACGAATTTCTTCCATCGCATGCTTTGTCTCTTTCACCTCTTTGAAAAGCCTGTACTTTTCCCCGAGCGTTTCATTGAGTTCTTCATTAAGGGATTTTATCTTTTCAATATGAGCAAGTTTCTCGCCTCTCAGCACATTTATCTCGTTTTCGTATCTGCCGGTCCTTTCGGCAACAGAGTTCACCTGCGACTCGAGGAAGTTTATTTCAGCAACGGCGTCTCTTTTCTCCTCCTCTAAGCCGGTAATCCGGTCCTGGTATCGGACAGCTATTTCCTCCATTCTTTCCAGCCTTAACTTCATGTCCCGGATATCGGTTTGAGCGGCATTTCTTTCCTCTATTAGGTGGTCGATTTCGATCTGAAGCTCTCTCTTGGAAGGCATTTTCTCTTCCATGCGAGCGATGGTGTTCTCAAGTTGAGACCTTGACAATTTCAATTCAGCGATCATGTCTTTTGAGGCATCGAGATCCTTTTCAAGCTCGGCGTTTATTGCCAGAACCTTTTGAAGTTGCGCCTCCATGTTTTTTATAACCCCGTACATCTGGGTGATCGTCTTTTCAACATCAACCGCGTAGGTGCCTTCCTTCAGGATCTCAAGCCCCCTGATTTCCGGCATGATGGCTTCCTCCATCATACCGGATTCGGATGCTGATATTGCAGGAGCATCTTCTTCCAATGCATCTTTTGCCTGCTCATCCGTATCCGACAGGCTTTTGCCAACAGCCCCATCTATGGACTCCTCCTTCTGTTCTTCCAAAACATCTGTAGATGTCATAGATGCTCCTTTTTGTAACTTCTCCCCTCACTCTGCCCTCTCCCCAGGGGGGAGAGGGTTTGGGTGAGGGGGCAAACCTCAAGTTATTGAGAAGTTACCCTTTTTGTAATAAATGAGCTTAACGTTCCTTTCAACGGCTTTCATCCTGTCGTGCAGATCGTTCAGTGCTTTGAGTGTTCCGGTGATCTTTTCTCCCAGATTGTCCGCATCCCTGAATTTCAGCGGTATTTCAGCTTCAAGCATCCCCTTTTTCTCTATCAATGTCCCAATCTCACCCTTCATGAATGCTATATCCTTGATCGTGCCTTCAAGAGCGGACATATCGGCGCCAAGTCTTTTGGAAACGTCATTATGAATGTGGGCGAGCTTTGCCTTCTCCGAGCTGAGGAACCTGTTTTCGTTCTGAAGGGTTTTTTCTTCTGAAATAAGTCTCACAAGAGTTTCCTTTAGTTCATCCGACGTTTTGGAGGTTGTCTTTGCTATTCTTCTCTTTTCATAAACCTTCTGCTGTAGGTCTTTCAGGCGTCTTGCCAGAGAATGGTTTTCCTCCTCAAGCTTTTTCACTTCTGCCATAAGTTTTGTTCCCTGGGTGCTGAGATTTGCCGTGTCAATCTTCAAGGGGCCACTGTTTTTTGAAAGCCTTTCCATAGCATTCAAGTTAACGTCTACGGTCTATCGGTTCGCGACAATCGGGGCTGAAAGCCCCTCCCACAACGGCTACCTGCCCGCCATTGCCAGCCGGGCGGGATAAACCCGCCCCTACGTAGGGTCGGCTTTATGCCGACCGCTTGCCCGACGAGGCGCTGGCAGGCGGGCCGAAACGAGCTGCGCAACCGCAACCCTTTGACGAATACCTGCCCGCCATTGCCAAAAATGCTGGCGATTTCGCTGCCCGCTGTGCCTGGCGATGGCAGGCGGGCTTACAAGGCAGCAAAAGGAAATTGCTATACTATCAAGATAATCTCTTACTCCAACACTCCGTGAAGACTTACTTTATTGCTTCTTCCCAAGGATAAGTTCTATAATCTCTACTTTTGTAAGACTCTCGTCACATTCAACCCCACGATCCTTGCACATGGAGATCAGTTCTGCTTTGAGCATCCTTTTTAACTGCTCCTCTGTAGGTTCGGGCTCCTCGGAAGGAGCCGGCTCTTCCTCCGCCCAGACGCGTTCTATCTCGGCCTGACGTTCGTCAGCCGCTTCAACCCTGGCTGCTGCTTCCTCAGCCTCGGGCTTAACGGCTTCTCCACGCTCCGCCACCTCAACGCAGAGTCTCTTTTCCTGCCACCAGGCCCTCAGGTTATCGATCGCGTCAGACAATGCCTTTCCCGATGCCTCGACATCAAAGGTTATCTCTTCACCAATAATCATCTTTACGGCATCAAGTGCCTTTTTTCTCATTTCAAGGTTTTTATCTCCCAATAGGCTGATTAACGGAAGGACTGCCGCCTTATCTCTGATGCTTGCAAGTGCTGATATAGCCGCCTTCCTGACCCTTTCCTCTTCGTCCCTTAAACATTGCACAAGGCCCGGCCCTGCATGCGCATAATCCTTCCAGCCAATAAACGTAGCACCTGTCCTCCTCACATCAGGGTGTTCATCCCTCAAAGCATCCGTCACCGCCGGCATTACATCCTCATCACCTGCCAGCTTATACAGCCCCCTGAGACTGGCAACCCGCACCCTGTAGTGGGGCGCCGTAACCTTTTCCTTAAATAAAGGGATCGCTCGGGAATCGCCTATGTTAATGAGTGCGTTTATCACCTCAGAGGTAAGATACGGATCATCGAATTTTACTGCCTCAATAAGTACAGGCACGGCAGCTTGCGTTTTCATCTTGCCAAGCTCTGCGGCTGCCAATACCTTGATCTCCATGTCACTATCAAGGAGGTCATTGGCAATCTTGTCGAATATAGCCCGCTCAGAGGTCGACTCAAATACGCCGTGTCTTAAGGCCTTCTCTATTGCTGACTTGACGGCCTTAACCACCTCCACGTCCCGTATTCTAACTTTTTCTTTAGCCAGCCTGGCCTTTTCTTCGAGCTTTTTCTTCCGCAGCGCTTTTTCTTTCTCTTGTTCCTTTTCTTTTTCTTTCTCCTGTTCTTCAAGCTCGCTGACACGGCTTTTCAGTCTCTGGATCTCTTTTTCATATTCCCGGACATCGGAAATCAGCTTTTTTACGGGCTCAAGTTCAAATAAGGCCTCAACTTCCGAAGACTTTGCCCCTTCCTTACCGATCTCGTAATAGAGGTCTTTTATCTTCTTCTCCCGTTCCTTGATCTTTGCCTCGATGATTTTACTTTTGCTCGGCTTAGCGACTTCAAGACCCCCGGCAAATATACCCTTTACTGTTTTAGGCAAAGCAGCTATTGTTCTGGGCAGAGCAGCAGGCAAGACAGCCGCCTTTTTTGCCGTGGACACCATCTTGTCAACTGCACCGGCGCCCACATCATATGCATATACAACAGCACCACCGGCTTCGTTTAACACCTTCGCCGGAAAGCCCCAAAAACCTGTCCTTTCAATGTTTTCCTGCTCCATAATGCCCTCCCCTTTTTTTCGTTTGTGAACTTACCGCCCTTCGGCGAAACTTTTTTGACATGATTTACATGATTTACGTGATTTACGTGATTTTTATTTATCCTGACCATCCCTGGCCCAGACCGGGTTTGCCTCCCTAAGAAATTATTGGAGCCGTGTCGCGCCAGGGCGGGCTTGTTCATCCTGTCTGAGAAATGGAAATTTCTATGCAACTAAACTGTTCACGGCCTGATCAAATTGCATAAACACTTGGTTATATCCCTCAACCGCAGATCTTAGTGACCTGTTGATTGTCTCGACAGCTTCTTTTACCTGCTCGGTAATATCCTGGAAATTCTTATTGGCCTCCGCCTCCGCATTTAATCGTTGAATCTCATTCTTAAGCCTTCCCATCTCATTTCCAATATTCTCGATGGCATCCATTTCACGCTTTCTTGCAGTGAGATATTCCAGCCTTTCCATAAAAGCGCTCTCAAGCTCTCTTTCACGTTTAAGGCCGTTTTCAAGTTCCGTTATTCCAGCCTCAATGTGCTTGAGTTCTTCCCCCTTCACCTTTATCTCACGGCCAAGACGATCGCAATTTTGCTCAAGACTCCTCACTTCAGCCGTCAATGACTCTGTATCCTTATCTGTGGTTATGCAGGAGCCGAGTTTTTCAACCCTCCTTTGAAGCCTCGCTTTTTTCGGAGAAAGAGCTTCCTCCTCGATACGTCTTTCATCAATCTGTACCTTCAGCGCAGATATTTCATTGCCGATGCCATCTATTGTTCCGTTAACCTCAGCAATATATTTGCGAACAGTCGCCTCTATATCGTCACTTTGGAAATCCGGGAAATCATCGACCCCGATGCGTTCCGGCATCCTTCCGTTGAGGATATCCCTTGTGTCTGCCATCACGCCGATTTCTTCTTCCAATGTGCCGACTCGTGCTTTATGGACTTTAATCTCCTCTTCAACCTGATTTCTCCTGGCCAGCGCCTCTTGATGTCCGGATTGTAACGCTTCAAGTTTTTTGGACGCTTTCCGGACATCCTGAGTGAGATCCTTAACCTGCAATCTCTTCTCCTTTAAAACCGCCGGGTTCTTCTCAATATGCCTTTGAATATCTTTCAATCGGGCATACTCATCCTTAGCTGCTTGCCTCTCATATTGAAGGCTAACAAGCTTATTTCCGGGTTCGCTCAGCCTGAGTTCTATTTCCCTGACGGCATTTCTCTTCTCGTCAAGTCGTTCTCGCACCATCGCGATTCTGTCTCTAATATATTCTGCCTCCTTATTGTTATTAACTATCTCAAATGCAAGGATTTCCTTTTTCTTTTTCGCATGCAGATAAGAGCTTACCCTGCCTACGAAATCCAGTATTTCCTTCTTTTTTAGCTCCGTTGTTTTGTCAGCGGATTTCTTCATTTCATGCTGTCCACAGTCTTGACGATTCTACTTGCTTTCTCATCCATCAAGCGTAATTGACTGTCAAGCCTCCAATTATCAGCAAGCAATCTTTCCACCCCTGAAAGCGCTTCCTCATTTAGCCCATGTGACTCGGCGGCGTTGTCCTCGGCATTTTTAGCTTTTAAAATGACTTCATCATATACCCCGATTTCTTTTTCAAGAGAGGCGATTGAGTTTTTTCTGTCGGCATTTGCGGTGGAAAGTCCGTTGAATTCTTCTTCTTTATCAGCCAGCAACTTTTGACGCTCTTCCATTTTTAAACCCGTGGATTCTGCCTCACTTTCCAGGGTTTCAATATCACCTTTCAAAGAACTCCTCCTGTTTTGCAGGACTTTAACTTCTTCAAGCAAGGAACATTTCTGCCTAAGAAATGCTATTTCCTCTTTCAGGCCGGCAATTCCCGCCTCTCTTTCAGAACAAAGCTTCTTAATACTGTCGCGCTCATTTATGCGGCTCATAAAACTTATATTGAGATCGTTCAATTCTGATTCAATCTTGTCTCTTTCCAGAGAGGTCCTTGACAATTTGTCCGAGATCTCTTCCGATATCCTTGCTTTTTCTGCCTCGCGCCTTTCAACGGCGGGCAATATCTCTTGCATCTCCATTTCAAGAGTGCCAAGCGTATTCAATTCCTGCTGCATGTTTAGTTCGACTTCGGCAATATTTCCGCTTACATTACCCTTCTTATGTATAAGCTCTTCTAATTCTGCCTCCATACTCTCAAGTTCTTGCTGTAAAAGATATACGCTATCGTCTATCTCGGAGCGTTTTTCGCTCAACAGAAAAAGTTCACTTTGTATGTCTTCTACCTCTTTTTCAGTTACCGCAAAGTTCACATTCAATGATTTCAGCCGTGCACTCTCTTCTTCAATATCCGAAGTGGCGGCATTCAATTCCGCTTTCAGCGCCCTCAATTCTTTCTTTGAAAAATCGAGCTTCACTTCTAGCTCGCCTATTTCTCGATGAACGGTTTTTTCTTCTTTAGCTACCAGCAACATACTTTTCCCAGTTTTCTTGTAGCCTGGCAAGTTTCTCTTCCGCCGCTTCCTTTTCTCCTACAGCTTTCTCGCTAAGAGAGAGAGCCTTGTCCAGCTCATCCCTCAGGGATGATGTTTTCATATTGAGCTCATTAATAGCTGCGGCATTCTCTTCGTGAAGCCTGGCAAGTTTCTCTTCTGCGGCGGCTTTTTCCTTAAGAGCGATTTGGGCACTCTTTTCTGCGGCGGTCTTTTCCGCAAGAGTCGTTTCGACTTTCTCCTCTGCCACGGCCTTTTCTTTGAGAGCCGTTTCAGCCTTTTTCTCTGCCTCGCCCTTTTCTTTAAGGGCGCCTTCAAACTTTCCCCTCAGGCTTTGAACCTCCTGATTGAGGTGGGCCATTTCATTCTCAAGTCGGCGCACATGGTCGTTAAGCAGCTCCAGTATGTTGTTCTGCCTGGCCTGTGTTTGGATCAACAGTTCTTCGGAGGAGGCCCTGTTCTCCTGAACAGCCGTCAGGGCTTCATGCAAGTCGTCGCGCACCTTTTTGAGAAGAGCGGCCTTTTCTTGCGCGACCGTATCTTCAACTGTCTCCATTTCCAACTCCATTTTGTGGGGGACAGAACCCCCACGCTACAGGTACATGTAATACCCAGGTAGCGTGCCCCCTCCCCGCCTGCCAACGCCTGGGTCGCAGGAAGGTTGCAATTCAGCCGTCGTAGCTGACGCTATGGCGAAGTCGGCTACCCACACACAAAGCAACCTGCCCGCCATTGCCATGTGTGGAGGCATTGTAGCTGCCCGGCGAGGGTGGCGCTGGCAGGCGGGTGGCGGGCAGGTGTGGGGCACATATTCCTGTTGCCACGTTTCCGCTCATGATTACTGTTCGGGTGCCAGGTTTCCTGGATGTAGCCTTTCTTTCCTTTCTTTCATGGAAACTTCAATCTTGTCTTCAATTCTGTCCAGTCTATAAAAAAGCTTGGTCAGCATCGCATCATTCAAGACATCAACCCCGGGGGCCTTCTTTCTAATTACAACCACTCTTTTTCCTATCCTCTTTACAAGCTTGTCCTTCTCTTTTTGCAGCTCCTGTATATCGTATGTTAGAACGATTCCCCTTGCAGATCCCTTGACGGACCCCCACACATTCTCCAGTTTACTCAGGAAGATGTCTCCGATATGTTGCATTTTGTATCTGAGATTTTTTTCCATTTATTCCTCCTTTTTCCCCTTTTCGCGGCTCCTTTTCCTGCCATGGCTTTTCAACTCATCCCAGTATTCATCAGGCATGTCTTTGCAAAGCATCAATGCGCCATTTGCGCCTGCATATAAAGGTTCTTCCACCTTTGTGACCTTGCCGTATCCAAGCGTCTTCTTCATATATGTTTCAATCTCTTTTTTCAGGCCGATTATCTGGCTCCCGCCGCCAGCCAAAACGATATTTCCTTTCAATTCATCCTGAAATTCAGGATCAAAGGTGGCAACAAGCTTTCTTATTCCCTCTACAATATCCGGAACTATTGCCCGGCATGCCTCCCTGAGCTCATCCGTTACGTCGTGACTCACCGGTTTCCCTTTAACAGGAAGGTCTATCGATATACTCTCACCCTGTTCCGAGATAAAGGCATTCTCTTCTTTGAACCTCTTAATCATGGTCACCGTAAAATTGGCATCCTTGTACTTCTTCTTGATAAGACTCAGGAACATCTCATCAATATAGTCACCCGCCTTGAAAGTTGTGATCTGGTCTTCTTCGCCCGGTATGGTTCCGTACATCCTGCACAGATCCACGGTGCCGGCTCCAATATCTATGATGAGCGTGTTGGTCAGCATGTTGAGGCCGTAAGCAACGGCGAACGGTTCGGAAACGATCAGCACATCGTCCAGCACCCCTTTTGAGATCTCAAGCAGAGCCTTTTTGTTCCTTGTACTGGCCAGTGCCGGAGCGCCGATGACGCCCCTGATAATCAAAGCCCCTTCTTCCTCCTCGGTCACGAGGCTTATCACGTGTTTCAGAAGCTCTCTCGTAATACGACGTGCCTTTTCATGTTCTTCCACGTTTTCCTCAGGAGCATCCGAATACTTGATTACCCCTTTTTCAATAGGTCTGTACAAGTCGAGACCCATCCTGTACTTAAGAGCCTCATCACCAAAAACAATGGCTTTCCCGAGCATCTTTTTTGAGACAGCATCCTTCGGATACCCCACATAGCTCGGAATAAATGTTCTCACTCCATTATCCGCGGCTACAACCGTCCTTGAAGTCCCCATGTCAATTCCGACATTTAAAACCTTAGCCTTTTGCATTCTTCACCACCTGTGTGTAGATTTTAAGATACTCTTTTTGATGTAGATGACCGTCATCTTTCACGGAAATCTTTTGGGCATTAACTATCCGATACTCGATACTGGATGCTAGTTTTACTGCTTACTGAAATTGTCTTTTATTCCGCATTCCGGCTATGCTGCCTCTCTCAACAACTTGTTTGCTTCAACAATCTGCCGCAAAAGCGCCTTTGTCTCCTTATCTATTTCCCTCTTCTCTGGACGAATGGCCTTTTCAGGTAACCGCACGCCGTATTTTTCCAATAAAGCCAATCTTTCCTCGATCTGCGACATTTTTTCTTCAATACTCTTGATTTTTTTGCTAACATATTTTTTCTTTTCAAAAAGCGTCTCTGTCTTGCTTTTTATGCTCACAAAAGGTTCGAATACGTTCCTGGCCACCGGCATAGCTATTTTTAGAGTTGAATCTCTTATGGCAACGCCGCTTCTCTCAACGATACTCCAAGAAACAAGGCCTATGTATTCGACCGTTGCATGGCCGTACTTTCTTGCCTCGCTGAATGTGTCCGATCTGCCTGATTTAGTCTTCATAGTGTTTTTTCTCATATCCATCTCCCACGTATAGTAACCGTTCACGGGTTCAATGGTTCATTTAAAAGAATAGAGGTCGGAGATCAGAGGTCGGAGGTCTGGCTTCTGACTTCTGACTTCTGAACTCTGACTTCTGAACGGTGAACTCTGACTTCTGAAACCGGGACACTCAACAGACTGCCAGCCCGATCGCCTTGCCTCCCTGATAGATGATAAAGGCCACAATCCAGGCCAACGTGGTGCTGTAAGCGATGCTGAAGATGGTCCATTTCCAGGAATTGGTCTCGCGCCTGATGACCGCTACGGTGGCAAGGCAGGGCACGTAAATCAGCACAAAAGCCATCATGGCATATGCGGAAAGAGGCGTCATGCCGGATTTCTTCAAGGCCGTTTTCAGGGCCTCGCTCTTTTCGTCCTCGTCGGCCCCTGCGGCGTACAGCACGCCCATGGTGCTAACCACAATCTCTTTGGCTACAAACCCCGTAAGAATTGCAACACTGCCGCGCCAGTCCATGCCAATGGGAGCAAATACAGGGCTCAGCACTTTCCCGAGTCTGCCTATATATGATCTTTCAATCTTTTCTTTTGCCTGAAGGGTTTCCAGGGCCGAAACAGCCTCATCCCTTTCACTGACGAGTCTTTCCAGGACATCACCGTGTGCTGCTTCTATGCCGGCCCCATAGTGTGCGCCGATCTGGGCGATCTCGGCTTGATAATCCCTTGAAAACTGGACCTGCCGGGGAAAGGCGCTCAAAAACCAGACAATGACTGAACCGATAAGGATCACGCCCCCTATCTTTTTAAGAAAGATCTTGCTGCGATCCCACATGTGGATCAACAGCCCCTTGAACATGGGGACCCGGTACGGCGGGAGTTCCATCACAAAGGGAGCAACCTTGCCCTTGAGCAGAGTCGATCGAAATAGCCGGCCCACGGAAATGGCCAGTACGATACCTAAGGCATAGATGGAGAATATAGCGTTGCCGGCCCTGGCTCCAAAGAACGCGCCAGCCAGCAGGATGTACACCGGCAGCCTGGCTGAACAGGACATCAGGGGATTGATCAGAATCGTCAGGATGCGGTCCTTTTCACTTTCAAGGGTACGGGTGGCCATGATGGCCGGGGCATTGCAGCCAAAACCCATGAGCATGGGGATAAAGGATTTGCCGTGGAGCCCTATGAGGTGCATGACTTTATCCATTAGAAAGGCAGCGCGTGCCATATAGCCGGTATCCTCAAACAGGGCGATGCAGAAAAACAGAATAAGAATATTTGGTAGGAATATAGCAACACTTCCCACACCGGCAATCACACCGTTCACGATTAAATCCGCCAATAAGCCCTCCGGCAGGATTCGACCGGCACCCTCACCCAGCCACCCCACACCCGCATCGATCCAGTCCATGGGATAGGCCCCTAATGAAAAGGTGAGTTGAAACATGGCCCATATAAAAAAGACAAAGATGGGAAGCCCCAGGAGGCGGTTGGTTAACACCTGGTCTATCTGCCGCGAGACATCTACCCGCTGTTTTGAGACTGTCTTGACGACCTCTTTTACAATTCCTGCAATAAAACCATAGCGGTGGTCGGTCATGACAATTTCCGGCTCCTCATCGAAAAAATCACGGAGCCTCTGACGCTTTAGTTCCGCTTCCTGAAGTATGGCCTCCCCCTGTGGATTTGCGGACTGGAGTATACGTTCTTTGACGATTCTATCGTTTTCAAGGAGTTTTATTGCAATCCACCGGATATGATACGGAAGCTCCGCGCTGGTCTTCTCTCTTATGAACTCTGATAATTCACCAACTGCCTTTTCAATATCTTTGCCGTAATAGACCCGGCGGGTGCGGGGAAAATCAATGTCTGCCTCTGCCACTGAGATGATTGTTTTAAGAAGCTCCTGTGTTCCTTGGTTCCTGTTTCCAACCGTAAAGACCACTGGCACGTCAAGAAGTTCAGAGAGCTTATCCGCATTGATCTTCACACCCCGCTCTCTGGCAAGATCGGCCATATTGAGGACAAAAATGACCTTTGTGTCGAGTTCGCGAAGCTGTGTGGCTAAGTAGAGATTACGTTCCAGATTGGAGGTATCAATGATATCGACTACCACGTCCGGCTTTTCATCCAGGACGAAATTGCGGGCCACAATTTCTTCAATGGAGTAAGCAGTGAGGCTGTACGTCCCGGGCAGGTCTACCACGGCAAGATCATACCCGTTGGTCTTGAGGTGCCCTTCTTTTTTCTCCACGGTAACCCCGGGCCAGTTTCCCACCTTTTGCCGGGTGCCGGTCAGATTGTTGAAAATGGTGCTCTTGCCCGCATTAGGATTTCCGGCAAGGGCGATGGTTATTGATTTTTCAGGCATGTGCTGTCTTCACCTCCCTAACATTTTCGACTTGAATCCGGGCAGCCTCATCCACACGGAGGGAGACATGATAGCCTTTTAGAATAAGTTCAATGGGGTCTCTCAGGGGGGCATATTTTTCAACGTAGACGTCAGTGCCTGTCAGAAAGCCCATCTCAAGGAGCCTTCTGCGAAAAGGGCCGTCACCACCAACCCGGGTGACGCTAGCCGTTTGACCTGTTCTCAATTCACTAAGATTCACTTCAAATCCCTCCGTATGCTGTTAACGTATTCACGGGAATAGCAGAAAAAAAGTAGCCATAGTTGAGCTGCCTAATACATTTATACTTTTCACGGTCATAAATTGCGATTTTTTTGCAGGGCTAAAGCCCTGCGTTACATGTAGTGTCCCGGTGTTGAAATCTCCAATTGTGACCGCTTCGAGTATAAGCAGCAAGCGCCAGGAAGCACAGGAGTTAAGGCGCAACCCATTTACTGCAAGGGGGTAAGCATCACAGCAGGCATATTTTCCTTTGCCCCTGGCTCCTGGCGCTTTGCTGCTTGGGCTATGGCAAGCAAATAAACAGCTATGGTATCAATAAGTTGTAAAAATCCCGAAACATCAAATTACGGCTCCAGAGCGGCTTTTGTTATGGCGTAACTGAACAGGCCTATCGTTGCAAGAACAGCGCCGGTCAGAAGTACACTCCCAACACCCAGCCAGGTCAATGTGCCAACTCCGGCCGAGCTAGGCAATGCCAATGTCTTGGCAAGTCCCAATTTAGTCGAGGACCCTGCAAACTGCAATCCGGTCGCAGCCTGGGAGGAACTGACTGTTCCGGTAGTCGTCCCGCCAGTAGTCATTAGCGCGGTAGTCGAGCCGCCGGTAGTCATCCCGCCGGTAGTGGTCATCCCACCGGTGGTTATCCCGCCGGTGGTGGTCATCCCGCCGGTGGTCATCCCGCCGGTGGTCGCAATGCTGCTGTCTGCATTCATTGGTTTATTCCTCCTTTGATAAGCTTCTGTTATTAACTTGAGAGTGGTAAGTTCTCTGTAACCAATTGAAAATACAACGAGTTTTGTTTTGTAGCCGCAGGCTTTAGCCTGCGAAAAATAAGCTTCTATTTCAATGGGTTACGCAAGCTAAAGCTTGCGCCTACCAAAGAACTTTAGACTCCCAGGTTATTAATCCTGGAACAAGGATGTCACTTGCTCACGGTTTTCTCCAGCTCCTCAAGTTTTCGGCTATTTTCTTTTACTTTTCCACCAATTACTACCATACCCACAATTACAGCCAACAAGACTATGCTACCGAAAGTCATTGTGCCACGTCTCCTTTCTTTTAAGCTAAACTTAGGGGCTTCGCCTCTCCTTACTCCTTGCTCATGAGTTCCTCCAGCTCCTGAAGTTTTGCACAGTTGTTTTTTACTTTCGCCCCAATTACGACTACAGCCACAACTACCGCCAACAGGATGATACTGCCAAAACTGATAGCCACGATAGCTCACCTCCTTTCACCTTTAGTCCGTTAATCATGGAATTTGCATAGCTGAAATAACAACACCTATTTTCCTTCATTTCGATCGTTCTCTTCTGCCGCTCAGTCCCGCCAGGATGGACAGTACCCCGAAGATAACGACTGCTACTGGAATAACAACACGGACAAAGTCTACGACAGCCCACCAGTTGCGCATTATTCCGAAAATCCCGGCACACAACAGGCAAAGCCCGAATATAATATTCAGCATGGTCTCGTTATGTTCCTCCTTTCAGATATTTAACCTTCATCATCAGCAATTTAGCCTGATTAATAGGGATAGCAAACCCCACGCCGCAATAGACCCTGGTGGGAGCATAGATGGCCACATTGATCCCGACGACCTCGCCGTTGAGATTAATCAACGGCCCGCCGCTGTTTCCGGAATTGATGGCCGCGTCTGTCTGGATCAAATCTTTATAGATTCGTCCGTCAATGGTGACGGTGCGCTTCGTGTCGCTAATGATCCCGTGGGTCACGGATTGTTCCAGGCTAAATGGGCAGCCGACCGCAAGAACTTCATCGGCATCTTCAAGCATACTGGAATTACCCAGGATAACCGTGGGGAGTGAAAAAGGAGTGTTTGTTTTTATGACGGCCAGGTCCAGCTCGGGGTCAAGGGCAACAACCTCACACGGGTAGGTCTGTTCCCGCTCGCCAAAAATGCTTATCCGAATGTCCGTTGTGCCGGCCACCACATGGTGATTGGTCAGGATATAGCCGGCCGGGTCAAAAATCATTCCGGATCCCATTTTGTCACCGGTCAATGACCCCGGGGCAAACAAGACAGGACTTGCTGCCGACGATGCGGTATCAGATGATAACCTCCTGCCGGTTATGTATACCACGGCGCTTCGCACCTTTGCCACGGCCACCCCGAGGTCCTCTGTCCCGCAAGAGGTAAGCCAAATTACACCAGACCCTGACCCGTCTGCCGCAACCGACGCCCTGGCATCAGGTGATAGACAGTAGTATCCCAACAAAAAGGCCAGTTGAACCACGGTCAGAAAAGCCAATAAGACCAACAAAAATACCTTTGTGCCCAGGTTAGCCATAATTAGTTGTCCGTTGTCCGTTGTCCGTTGTCCGTCGTCCGTCGCACTAACATGCTCGTTCCTGGATACTCCTTACTGCCTACTGCCTACTGACCACTGACCACTGACTCACCTAGAGCGTTCGTGACGACGATTCTCCCTTGGCCTTGGCCTTGCTCGAGCTGGGAGGGCCGTGCTCTTCTTCTTCATCAGCGACAGAGGCATTCAGGGTAGACGGCGACAGCCGGCCGTCCTGGTACCAGGCCATGGCCTGGTTGGCCGAGGCGTTCACGCCCGTATAGACCCGAACACGCAGCCTGGCCAGTTCTTCCATAGCCTTAACGCCAATGTCGTCAGTAATGACCGCCCTTGCACCCTCGCTCACCGCCAACTGGGCGGATTGTACCCCAACCCCGGTCAAGTCGCTCGCGTTAGGATTGGGTATTGACCTAAAGCTCCCCAGGCCAACAATCAAGAAATAGGGCGCCCGGTCAAACAGAGCCGCTACCGGAGCATCCATAGTGGAGCCGGCAACAGCAATACAAATCTTCCCTGAATCCTCGGCCGCAACTGTCACTGCGGAAGAAGCAGGCTCCGTCAGGGCTGAAGTTTGGCCCATGGGAGGAATGGTCTCCGGCTGCCCTCCAACAAGGATCCCGGTCGAAATATTGGGTATGCCGGCTACGGTAACCCCTGCCGAGATTTGTCCCATCGGGGGAATAGTCTCGGGCTGCCCTCCAACCACCGTGCCGGCCAAGATTTGGCCCATGGGAGGAATGGTCCCAGGCTGACCTGCAACCACGGTTCCGGCCAAAGCCTGGCCCCTTGAGGTGGCGCCCATCTGCGGCTGTCCTCCCGAAGGCATATTGCTTGGCCCGGCCACGGTAATGCCTGCTGAAGTTTGTCCGGTAGGTAAAGCACCGGGGTTCAGATCTCTTTGCCCCTTTGCAGCGCCAGCGTAAGATGGCCTCTGGGGTGTTCCCTGAAAAGGCGTCTGGCTTCCGGTTAACGGGCTCGTACTTGTCTTAAGCTGTGGTTCAGCCAAAGTCCCTGCCGAAGTCTGTCCAGTCGGATAAATATACTGGGGCGCTACTCCCCACGGGTTAATGACTGCACCCTCTCTGACCATAAGCGTGCCACACCTGGGACACGGAATCGTATAACAAGCGGTACCACGCACATGAGGAACTGTGGTTCCACACTTAGGACACACGCAATTCCCATCGATAGTGCCCTGCAAGACACCTGTCGGCAGAGTAGTATCGGCAGTTACCTGGCCCATGGGAGGTATGGTCTCAGGCTGGCCTCCCACAACCGTGCCAGCCGAAGTCTGGCCCATGGGAGGTATGGTCCCAGGCTGCCCTGCGATCACGGTACCGGCCGAGGTTTGACCCATCGGAGGAATAGTCCCCGGTTGTCCTGCAACCACGGTACCGGCCGAAGTCTGGGCAGCAGGTAAAGGACTCCCGGAGCCCGGGCTGAGGCTGATCAACCGGCTACCGCATGCACTGCACACAAGCGAAGAACAGGGCACGCCGGCAGGATGCTCGTAAACGATATTACAAGTCGGACAATAACAGTATTGAGTCTGTTGATTGAGGTTCAACGTTCCGGCAGCACCGGGTGAAATCCCCGGCACAGGGACAATAGCGGCGCTTCCTGTGCGTGTTTGACTCTGGTTCAGCACCGGCACCTGGCCATAGTTCGCCAGAGGAGCGCTTGCGCCAGGTGCAAGCGCTCCGGAATCCCAGTTCATCAGGCGGTTCCCGCACTGCGGACATGTCAGCTCGGAGCATGGAACACTCGGGGGGTGCGGCACCAGGATTCGGCAAGTCGGACAGTAGCAGTAGTCCGTGCGCTGGCTGGAACCTGCCGTATTCTGCAAGGCATTTGCCGGATCCTGCTCAGGATCGTACTTGCCCTGTGGCGGGATAGTATATGGCATACCCTTGTAGCCGCCCTCTTCTTCCTCTTCCTCCTCCTCGCTTGAAAAAGGAGAGCCGCCGGTTGCAATGATGCTTCTTGCATAACCGTACCCGGGAAGCGTTGGATCGGTTACTTGAGTCAGAAGGGCCGAACGATACTGGTTCAGTACATCAGAGACTTTGCCGGGGTTGGCAGTGAAAGGAACGATATTCAGGGCATTCAATGCATCGTAGGCCTGGGGACCGTAAGCGCCGGCAATAGCGGCTCCAGCACCCCGCGCGGCCACCAGTTGTGCGGCCGCGATGCCATAACCCCTGGAATCGGCCAGGGTATTATTCTGGATTGCCTGAAACCGGTTGGTGCCTAGATCCGCAATCACAAAATAAGGCGCAGTGCCGAACCGCACAGCCAACTGGGCATTTAAGTCGCTTCCGTTTGCGGCCACTGCCACACGCTGGGACGTTGGAGCGCTCTCGGCTACGCTTCCGGCAATGGTAGCCAAAGGCGGCGAGGCGGAACTCACATTCAACTGCACGTACACTGCCTGACCGCTTCTGTAAATCTGCAAGACCACGGACTGCTGGTTTTCAATTGCCTTGTAAAAGCTAGCCAGGTCTTGCGTGGGCTGGCGGTTCACGCTGACAATCACGTCGCCCGGCAATACCCCGGCGGTTTTTGCAAATCCCGAGGAAGCCACCGCGACCACCACCACGCCCTTTATCGAAGAAGGAAGGGATAGTTGCCGGGCCAACTCCGGAGTCAGTGGAGACAGGGTGCAACCCCATTCGGGGTTCGAATCCGTTTGTCCGGGAGAGGTGTAAGCAGCTTGCATCAGGTAGGACGGACGTTGTGCCAGTTCAACATAAAAGGTTCTTACCTGGCCGTCCCTGTCCACCACAATCCTGGCCGTATCTCCTGGGCTGGCCTCGGCAAGCATATCCTGGAGTTCGGAACTATTCTTTACCCTCAAGCGATCATGCTGCAGAATAATATCGCCCAGTTTTAGCCCGCTTT
The DNA here is from genome assembly GCA_019307135.1 of Deltaproteobacteria bacterium. GTDB lineage: Bacteria > Desulfobacterota > Desulfobacteria > Desulfobacterales. Next base: position 14,768 of record JAFDKF010000055.1, on the reverse strand, counting down.
CGGCTGCTGGAGAAGAGGCAATCACCCTGGTAATCACCACTCCGCTGGTAGATCTCAAGCCCAGGGCCTCGGCCATGGACTCCTTCAAATCCTGGATCTCCACACCGAGGTACGCAGTCGAACTCTGTGCTTTGCTAGTGATGGATGCTATCTTTTCCCGGATCACTTCAGGCAAGAGATTCGGATAAGCGACTATGGCAACCAGCCCCAGGGCCACCACACCCGTAAGAGCCAGCAACACTCCGGTCCACCATTTCAGCCTCCTTCTCTGTGAGAGAAGTCGCTTATTAGATTAGCCCTTTTCAGCAAAAATTTTTTTTGACAGGATTTACATGATTTACATGATTTCTATTTATCCTGACAATCCCTGGCCCAGACCGGGTTTTTCACTCTGTGGCATTCTCCATCTTCTGTCGCGCCCCTGACCCAAACCGGGATGACACGAACGACACGTCTGTCCAAGGCTGTCGCGCCAGGGCGGGCAGGGTTTTTCTCGTAGGGGCGGCTTTACGCCGCCCGTCATTCAGGCGGGATAAACCCGCCCCTACGATCTGTCGCGCCCCTGACCCAGACCGGGTATACTGGTTACAATGCTCTGCGTTGTAACCCAACCACTGGACGCTTTGCGTCCAATACGTCTATCTTCTTACCGGGCGCAGGGCGCCTATCGGTATGCGTTCCCACGCAGAGCATGGGAACGAGAATAAGCATGGGAACGAGAATATCACTTTAGACACTTTAGGCACTTTAGCTCACTTTAGGCACTCTTCTTTAATAGAATCCCACAGGGCTCACATTCATCAGTCCCACCTTGTCTATCTTTTCCGTCAACGCACCCTTCACGTGGTCGGCAATCTCGTAACCCTTGTGCAAGGTCAGATCCGGCGAGACCCCAACTTTCAGATCTACTATACGATGCGTACCGATCGCTCTGGTTCGCAAGGAAGCCACTCCTCGCACCTCGGGGTGGGCGTTTGCTTCTTTGCAAATCTGGTTTTCTATGGATTCATCAAGCGAGCGGTCGAGAATTCCGTGCCAGGCATCGCGCAGCATTTCAATAGCACACCGGCCAATCAATATTGCCACCAGAATCCCACCCAGCGGATCCATAAACAACAGGCCTAACTGGGCGCCAACCACCCCCACCAACGCTGCAAGGGAAGAATATACATCAGCACGGTTCTCCCAGGCATTTGCAATCATCGCCGGAGACGCGAATCTTGTTCCACAACAGTAAAAGTGCCGAAACATCAACTCGTTTCCCGCAATAGAAATGATTACCCCGAGAAGCGCTACCATGCTCGGCTCGTGGGTAACCCCCCGGATGATCTCTGTCACGCAGTCGTATAAAATTAATGTTACCACCGCCGTCAATGAGATTCCGATGAACAGAGAAGAAACGTACTCTACCTGGCTATGCCCGTAGGGATGCTCTTCGTCCGGCGGCGATTTGCTGACGCGCAAGCAGATCATTAGTACAATTGCCATCAAAACATCCACGCCCGAATGCACAGCGTCTGCCAGAACAGCCTTGGAGTCACCTTCTATCCCGCACAAAAGCTTTATGGCAAACAATCCGATATTACCCCACAGGGCAAGCCGCCCCACGTTGGCAGCGCACCAGTGACATTCCGGATAGACTTCCAGCCGCTTTTCAGTGCCCTTCATCCTCTTTACCGTCACCAGCCTCCCGGGGGTAAGCCTTAATGCTCTTGACTTAAGGTGGTCATGACTTCGGCCGGTTCAACACTTCTGTAGGAGCGGCATTCTTGCCGCGACCATCGCGGCTGGAAAGCCAATCCCACAAGCTGGCCAAAATGACAAGCCAGGGGAACTCTTTTCGAGCCAACCCTTAATTCAACAGCATTAGGGGTAACCCTTGACCCCCCTGAACACTTATTTTTCCTGAGCTTGAACCGTCACCTCGGGCCACTCTGACTGCCAGCTTCCCTTGAAATATTCGTAAGACGGGAAGTCGAAGCTTGCCGCGTAAAAATTCCCCGGAAACATCGACATGGCAGTTGTATAGTCATTCGCTTTGTCATTGTAGTCAATTCGCTGCTTCAGGATTTCCGCCTCGGCATCGGTTACCTGTTGCATCAACAGTTGAAACGGTTCGCCTGTTTTCAGATCCGGATATTGCTCCGCTATGGCCATAATCTTCTGCAAGACTTCCTCCATTGGCTGGTTGGCTGCTTTTCGGAGTTCCTCCGTGGCTTGCCGGGCCACGGTCAGTGACCGTTCGCGTGCGTCCACAGCCCGGTTGAACACGTCGTCCTCATGCCCAACAAAGCTGACCACACTTTCGATCAGCACCGGCACGAGATTTGCCCGGTATTGAATCGCGCTTTCCACCTTGGCCCTGGCGTTGAGTACATCGTACTTTAAGGTAGTTAGATAGTTATAGTAGTAGATCACGTGTCCAAGTATGGCTAAAACCACCAGGACAACCAGCACAATCAAAAACCTTTTTAACAGCCGCAGCTTTTGGACCTGTCCGGTAAGAAATTCCTTTAGTTCCGCTGCGCTGAGCTTTTCAGAATCTGCCATAGTTTATTTCTGACGTAGTCAAATTACGACCGCAAGGCGGTGGCCTGTATTGTTGAGCATCGAAGGCACCCTTGAGTAAGTGCCTAAAATGCCTAAAGTGAGCTAAAGTGCCTAAAGTTTAAAAGCTGAATCTTTGATCTTATTTTTGAACTCTGGCCCGAATAGCTTCTCGGTAATTTGTGCCAATAGAACTTCCAGGTTTTGTGAACTTATTCCTAAATTATCCTCTCAATAACTTTAGGCACTTTAGACACTTTAGCTCACTTTAGGCACTCTCCAATAATTACTATAACGGTGGAACCTTTCTATGGCACCGCTGCCAGACGCAGTGGTTTAAGCCGATTGACTAGGCAGCCGCCTCTTCCAGTTCAAGTGCCCGTTTCAGGCACTCCAATGCCTCTTTATGTTTACCCGCACTGTCATAGGTTAGCGCCATATTCTTGTATGCCCGGAGAAAATCCGGGTTGATTTCCACTGCCCTGGAAAAAAACGAGATGGCTTTATCGAAGTCCTGCAAACGGTCGTGGGCCTGGCCTAACCGGAAATTCAACTCCGCAGACTCGGGCTCAATTTTTAGGGCCGCCTCCAGCGCTTTAACTGCCTGCTCCGGCGCCTTCTTGCGAAGGTGAATAACGCCCGTGCGGTAATTGGCCTTTGCGTGGTCCGGCTTGATCTCTATAACTCTCTGATAAGCCCGGATTGCTTCATCCAATGCCTTCTTCTTCTCATAAGCGATCCCGAGCTGATATAAGGCGTCAGGATCTTTTGGATCGAGCGAAGCAACCTTTTCCATAAAAAACAGAGACCTGCGCGTATCTCCCGCCCGGTCCGCCGCCCTGGACTTCTTTAGATACATGCTTTTCAGGTCCGTGGGGGCAATCTTGAAGATTTTTTTATACGAGTCCACTATCTCGCCCACCGTGCGGCCCAACTGTATTATCGGCCATTGGAGATAGAAGGTCAGAGGGACCTTGTTCCCCGTTCGCCTTTGTTCATCATCGGGCTCTTTATTCTTGCTCATAAATCCATCCCTCCACGTTCCTCCAGGTCAGTAGTCGCTTTAACCTGCGACCCCTTGCTGAAATTGCTTATTCCGGCCAAAAGAGCGACAATGCCCCCCACGAGAACAGCCATGGGCACCAATACCCACAAAAGGTCCAGAAATTGGTACCAATTCAACACAATCCCCCATAACCCCAAAGTGATTGCCACAAGCCCGATGATAATGTGTTTCATTATAATCTCCTCCTGTTCTTCAATTTTTTTTATTGACCAGTGAATTCAGGTTTCAGGTTTCAGTGTTCAGTGTTCAGTGTTTCTTGCACCTGACACCTGACACCTGACACCTGACACCAAAAACTACGCCTGACACCAAAAACTACGAACAAAAGAATTTATCTCTTGGCGCCCGCCTGCGCGGCCGTAGCCGTTGCGGCGCGGCGAAGGCCCGCATTCTCGAAAAGTGTAAACCGAGGGATGAAGGATGCCCGAGATTCGTGTTTTTTCTGGCAAACGCATGGACCGGAAATCAGACCGGATAGCGGTGCACAGTGACATGAGAGATCCTTTCCATTTTCAAGCACAGGCGTTCCCGAATCCGTGCGGCAACCTGATCAGCCTGGCGGATTGTACAGTCCCCGTTTAGCCCTACGTTAAGATCAATGCAGAGGTTTTGCCCAACACGTCTCGTACGGACCCACTCTACTTTCTCAACTTTATCTACCGCCCCGGCCAGCGCCGTGATGCGGGATTCAATTTTTTTGCCACTGCTTCGATCCATTATACCGTCCAGGGAACTCTTTATGATCCGGATACTCAACCAAACCACAATCAGGGAGATACTGACCCCCCCTATTCGTTCCGCAACAAACCACCCAAAGAGTCCTGCCAGAAGAAGGCTCTGAATTACCACCGCAGAGGAGGCTATATTAAGCGACTGGAGGTGCGCCATTTTCTGAAATTCCACGTTTTCCTGAAGCAAGCCGGCTTGCTTGAGGAAACGAATCAATATCAGATTCCCACCGATGGAAATCAAAGCGGTGGCCATACCGATACCCGTTGGCTCCAGACTGATAGGTAGGAAAAAAGTCTTTATCGACAAGGCCAGAATCGCCGACGCTCCCACAGCCAGGAGAAACCCAACGACCAGGGTAACCATAAACTCGGCTTTTCCCTTGCCGTAAGGATACCTTTCGTTAACGGTCTGCGGCCGGCTCATCCGTATGCCGAAAAAAACCGTTGTGATTACCACCACATTGGCGGCGGAATTGAGTCCATCAATGATGAGCAGCCGGCTATATCCCAGAGCCCCCATCGTAAGCTTGAAAAGGGCCAGACCCAAATTTGCCCAGAACACGATCCAGTAAACCCGGTTGGTATAAACCTCACCCGATTCCCTGGCCTCTATCGGCCCAAGATCATCCATGGTTGTTGATTGTTGATTGAAGATCATTTCAGATTTCGTCGACAAGGGCCCTTTCCTCCGCTCTGGAGGAACTATCGGTCTTCCTGTGACGGCCCAGCATTCTTCTTAACCACATGAAAACCATACATGTGAAGAACCCAATTAGAAATGAACCCATAATAACCAAAAACACTGCAATGTCGCCTTCAGCAAAGAATAAATCCACATGAGCAAGGGACGAGTTCATGATAGCAAAAAATACTGTTATTATTGCTACTGACAGGCCCCCAACAATCCATAAGAGAAATGCTATTTTCTTCACTACTTAACCTCTTTCAGCGTAACCGCTTAAACCTCACCCTGGCCGGCAATTCCACTCAATAATGGCACCTGTCGATAACAGGAAAACGTTAAAAAGTGAGGGCTTGGTCATAGTATGACTTTGTGGGAGGGGCTTTCCAGCCCCGATGGTCGCGGATAGAAAGCCGCTCCCACAAACTGGCCCAAATAATGAGCAAGCCCAAAAAATGAGCATGACCGGGATCATTGAAATGGTGAACGGTTTTTCTTTTCTGTTGTTTCATATGAAATCTTTTGCACGGACAAGCAAGTTTGTCCATGCCACCCCAGTCCTGTCCCCATCACTGTTTCTGTTAAGTTAGTGCTTATGCCTCCCAAGGGAAGAGGGATTGAGAACTTACCTTTCAACAAGGCCCGGCTTTTATTGAATCGTCCTTGCCAGGAACGTCTTGGCCTGATTTATGGGCATGGCAAAGCTTACGCCGCTGTAAACTCCTGTTGGGGAATAGATGGCCATGTTAATAGCTATCACTTCGCCATTGATATTGATTAACGGTCCCCCGCTGGAACCCCGGTTAATAGGCACGTCCGTCTGCATCATTTCCCTGTAAAGCCTTGCCCCTATTTGCAGATCACGATGGTCGTCACTGACAATGCCGTGTGTCACGCTTTGTTCAAGGCCGAAGGGACTGCCAATGGCCAATACCACGTCGGCTACTTCCATTTGAGCGGAATCCCCGAGGGTCGCGGCAGGAAGCTCATTTGCCGTATTGATTCGAAGCACGGCCAGGTTAAGGCCTTCATCCTTTGCGATCAGACGTGCCCGGTAGCGCATGACCTCATAGCCGAACGGCGTGACCGTGATGTTTGATGCCCGTGAAATCAGGTGGTAACAGGTAAGAATGTAGCCGCGCGGATCGATAATTATTCCTGACCCGATGCCGCCAACGTTCAATAAATCCTGGGCCGGGTCGTCAAATTGCAGGTTGCCGGAAACTTCCTGTGCGCGCCCAATGCTCTCGCAAGAAATATTCACTACAGCCGGCCGAACCCTGGACACGGCCGCAGCAAAGGTCTCATCAGAACAAACCAGTTGGATGTTTGAACCGGCCACTACACCGGATGTCTTTCTAATCGGGTGGTTCGTTTCAACCGTCGTGCTCCAGCGAGACAAGAGGCGGGAAGGGTCCTGCAAGGCCTCCATGACATAGGTCGGCACCTGGAGCATTTGCTGCCATCCGATCCCCATAAAAGCAAACAGTACAATAATCACGTTCAGGACAAGGAGAATCGACAACAACCCTGTCAAATAGCTTGCCAGAAATTCTTTAAAACGATTCAAGGTTTCCTCTTTCCGGGTATCGTCGAGTCGTCGAGTAGTCGAGTGGTCGAGTAGTAAATTCGTTCAGCATTCTTTTGTGACCGGTGTTCCGCTCCCACTCGACCACTCGACCAATTTCATTACAAGTCATCCAGCTCCTGGATTCTCTTGCAAACCGGGGAATCCTCGGTACTGCCCGAATCATCCTATATAGTTTTTGTGGCAGTTCCGGGAAGCGACCTCGTCTTTTCCTCGGGTTCGCCGCTCTGTGTCTGGTCGTATCCCGGCACATACAGGGGACGGTTCATGCCGATGCCCTCCTGGGCCACAGGAACCCCCTGGGTCTGCTGCACTGAGGAAGCGTCAGGTTTGCCACGGGGAGGTATCTCCGCCGGCATCCCCTTGTATCCATCGGATTCCGTGGAATCCTCATCTTCTGAACCGGAAGGCCCGCCGACAGGCAAGAACGGCGAAACCGCGACTATATTGATATAGAACTGAGCGCCCTGCCGGCAGATATTCAAAAGGAGGCTGCTGTTATCGTTAGAACCGATAGCCTCAAAAAAACCGGCGAGATCATATATCGGGGTCTCACCCACCTGGCGGATCACATCTCCTTTAATGATTCCCGCCCTGTCTGCTGCGCTCCCGGGCGTCACCATCATTACAACTACGCCGTTTTCCTTACCCGGAATGTCATAGGCTTCACGCAATGATTCAGTGATTTCAGAGACAACAATGCCCCACTTCAAATCGCTGGGAGTCACCTCTCCGGCAACTTGCCTCACAGACGAGGTTGAGCCGGCAGCAGCAGCTTCGGCCAATTCGACATATAACACCTTGCGTTTGCCATCACGAAAGAGAGCCACCCTCACTCTCTTGCCGGGATCGAGCTTGCTCAACAGGCTGGCAAGTTCATCAGTATTTGCCGCGTCGTGGCGGTCGAATTCGTAGATAATATCCCCTGACAGCAACCCTGCCTTTTCGGCCGGCGAGTTCTCTATTACCCGGCTGATAAGTACGCCGCCGGAGATCTTTAAACCCAATTCTTTAGCCATAGCCCCGGTTATGTCCGATGTTTCAATCCCAAGCCAGGCTCCTGGCGCGCTTTCGGTCTCCCTGAGGTAGCTGACCGGTTGACCGGGGGTGGTATAGGAATCGGCAATAGCCTGATAACGCACGCTGTCATCTACGGCTATCTTATCTTTGGTGTCGGTGCCCAGGCGACTCTTGCCTGAGACATTGTCAAAAACCACGATGGCAATAACGATAACCACCATCCCCATCAAAAAAGCGACCCAGATCTGAAAATTTTGAGGGCACAGTTTTCCTTCGTCCTTCATGATTTATCCCTTTCGCAACCAACTAAAGATACCGTTTTTATCCCTTTTTGGATAATTGGACAGTTTTAGCTCTCTCCTTAGCCGTTCAATAACGGCCTTCTGACGTTTGAGCTTTCGGATGAGAAAATAAAGAACCACACCGAGTGTAAGAAGAATCAGAAATGTAAGCATCTATCTTGCCTGGCCAAAGCCAGTCCCTTTTGCAAAATCCCCTGCTGCCATCGGCACAGCAAATATCTTTTTTGGGGTATTCACTTCGCTCCCGTCAGTTTCCTATAAGGAAGTTTGCCATTTCCACGTTCGCTCGCTAACCCCGCAGTCCCGCTCCTTCGGCGGGACGAGGAATGTGCTCGCCTTTGCGGTTCAAAGAAATAGCGTCTGCCAACGTCGGTCAAGTGCATACCTTAAATAAGACAACATACACGTATAAGTGCAGGTTGTCAACTGGAAATTGCACCTTTAAGTGCATTTACCAATGACCCAGCTTTGGGTAATAATGTTTATGTTGTTTCCCAAATCATAACCCGGACAAGCCCGCCCTCCTGCCAAGCGGAGTGAGGCGGACGGGCCGGAGGCCTTCAGAAGAGGCGTGATTGTCTTTATTTACGATTCTTGCCAGAAAAACCTCAACGCCAATCTCATAACTAAGGCGATAGATCAATTACAAATCGTGAAATTACAAGCCATTGCCAATGTTCTCAAGAACGCCATGAAGGAGCATGGGCATCTGACTACCGTACTTTCCCAGACAAAATACAGGCTTCACCCCATTTACCTCCTGTGTTTTTGTGATTTTAAGATCGTTTACCTTTTTGAGAATCTATCAGAGTAGGCGGGCTTGCAGGCTGCTTGGTTCTGCGGATTTTGCTGACAATTCGCGACGCATAGTAAATTGCGAACTCAGGACCCTTCGGCTTCCGACTCGAAGAGTTCCCAGAGGCGTAGACCTACAGATCGGAGAGGTGGCCGAGATAAGGAAACTCCCATGCTGGCAATTTAATCTACATGAGTTCACACATTCAAACTGAAAGAGACTGTCGAAAAGCGGGAAGCCTTATCGAGCCGTGCACTATGCTACGTGACTCAAGGTTCCGCCGGCGGAGGTGCTATATATGAATGAAAAGGCCATCAGAAAGCAACTTGGCAGGCGGATAAAAATCCTTCGAGAGCAGAAAGGCTGGCGACAGGAGGACGTTCAAGATATAACCGGGTTCAGCTCGCGGTATCTGGGAAGAATTGAAAGAGGCAGTGTCAACCTGACGCTGGGCACCCTCTTTCGGCTGTGCGAGATCTTCGAACAGGAGTTGCCCCGACTTTTCAGCTTTATGGATGCCGAAAAAGAAATATCACCTAATCGCGAGGAGCTGATTGCCAGGCTCAATTCGATCCTTCAAACCGATGATCCTGAAGAACTCAGGAAACTAAGGATATTCATAGAGGAGATTTTGTGATTATGGTGCCGACAAAGGCCCATTATTTCAATATGTTGTACAATTTCCGAGTAACTTCTCAAAAAGTCCGGGTATTTGTTGATCCCCCCTCACCCAAACCCTCTCCCCCCGTGGGGGAGAGGGCAGGGTGAGGGGGTAAGCCCGAAATTATTGAGAAGTTACATTTCCGACACGTTACAGGTGAAAGGCTATTTTTGCAAGGATTGGATGAATAACGCCTTTTTGTCTTCCGGGCAGAAAAAAAATCAGATGTGCACCTTACACTTGGGGCAATAACCAAACACCTCTAATTTGTGGCCTTTGACCAAAAAATCATATTTTTCGGCCAGCCTGCTTTCCAGTTTCTTCAAAGATTTCTCTTTGAATTCTAAAGTCTTACCGCAGGCTAAACACCGAAGGTGGCAGTGGTGTTCATGGCCGTAAATGTGTTCGTAATGGAGGTGCCCATCTTCAAAATAGGCCTCTTGGATAAGGCCGGCTTCCAACAGATATGGAATGAGACGGTATATGGAAGGCTTTGAAATCTTTTTTTTCTTACTTTTCAGGCGCAAATAGAGCTCATCCACATCGAAGTGATCGTGAGTGGAAAAGATCTCCTCGATGATGGTCTCACGCTCAGGGGTCTTTCGAAGGCCCTTTTTTCGGATAAACTCTCTGAATACTTCTATTTCGCTTTTCATGTGCGCAACCCAAAAGAACTTAGCTCCGTTTCACTCCGCAATTGGTCGAGTAGTTGATTAGTCGTAGGAATTTCAATAACTTGATAGTATAGGAATTTCCTTTTTTTGAGTCCGCCAGGGGCGGACGTTACATAAAATCGCGAAGCAATTTTATAACTTGTAGAAATTCCGAGACGTTATTTATCATTTTTTTTCATAACAATTACTGAAAGTTGTGTCAATTAAAAACCGATGCCACAATAAAGTGGATGGACAGCCGTTGCGAAAAGACGATCTTCTTTGATCAAGATTGTCGGCCACTTACATAAGGTTGTAAATTTATTTGACAATGGAATATTTTTATTGTAAATGAAATTCATTTCCGCACTCTCCCAACACCACATGAAATAAAACTAATATCTAATATGAGGGTTGCAATCACATCAAAGGGAAAAACTATGGATGCTGAGATTGAGTCGCGGTTTTCGCGAACCCCATTTTTTGTCATTGTGGATACCGAGACCGGAGAGTTCGAGGCATTTAAGAATCCCGGTGCTTCGGCCAGGGATGCCGCGTGCGTTAAGGCTGTCAAATTTTTGGTCGATCAAGGGGTCAAGGGCGTACTCACGGGCAATATCGGACACAATGCCTTTGTAACCATTCAGGACACACCGATACGAATCTATTTGGGGGCCACAGGAACGGTAGGTAAAACCCTTGAGAGTTTCAAGAAACGGAAACTGTTCCGGGCAAAGGAGCCTTCCGTTGGATTCAAGGAGGGACATAGAAAAGAGTAGCACAGCGAAAGAGCATCTCAATATCACCTGGGTTGAGCGGTTCAACGTTCACGGTTCCCGGTTGAAGAGCCCTAACTGGCTGTTAGCAAAAAGATGTCACCCAATGGGTGAAAGAGGCTAATCTGAGCATTGTGTTATAAAGTTAAGGATATCAGTAGACTATAACCTTTGAACCTTGAACCCTGAACCTGGAACCGATCACTTTAGGTATCAGTCTCCCTCAGAAAAAAGGTAGCAGCTATAGATTTTCAGATAATTAATTTTACAAGGCTAGAAGGAAAAATCCGAGTAAGGCGTACTGAGTAGTACGTCGTCGAGGATTTCGACTGATAACGCAGTGAAATTGATTAGATGGGAATGTATAAAAGAGAGTTGACAGAAGTTGTTCTTTGTGTCATGAAATAGCCCAAAAGCGCATCAAGAAGTTGCGTTCTCTTTTTACCAAACGACTTCACTTAAATAACGAGAAACAGAAAGCCAGGAAGGCAGGCAAGCAGAAGCTTGTGATGTCTGCCTGGCTTTTTTTGTTTCTGCTGTCGATTTCCAGTAAAAGAGTTTGGGGGTATCCGTGCTCTGTTGGTTCAATATGTCGTGCCTTCAGTATAAACCGATACTGGATACTGGATACTGGATACTAGTTGCTGGTTTCATCTTCCCTTTTATTCCGCATCATGCTTGTCGGCTTGAGAACATAGCGCCTGTCGGCTTGAGAACACTCCCCGCAATCCGCAATCCGCAATCCGCAATCCTACTCGTCGTGTGCTTTCTCATCGTGGTCACCTCGGTCGTTCCGTTGCTGTCCGAATCGGTGTGGGCAAGGGAAGATATTGTGAAGCGGGACACCAATAAGGATGGAAAGATAGACCAGGTCGCCCACTTTGATAAACGCGCTAAGATCATCAAGCTGGAAATCGATAGCAATGCAGACGGTGTCATGGACCGATTCCAGTACTACGAAGGTGAGGAGGTCATCCGGGTCGAAAGAGACACCAATTACGACCAGAAGATGGATAGCCGGAACTATTTTGAAGCAGGGAAAAGAATCCGGCACGAACGAGTGTCTACTGACACTGGTCGGGTTGAACAAATCTTATTCTTTGATTCTGAGGAACGTCCTTTGAAGATGCAAAAGGATACCACGGCAGACGGCCTATTTGACAGCATTTACCACTTCAAGGAAGGAAAGCTTTCCCGTTCCACAAGGGACACGGATGGCGATGGGAAGGTGAATGTCTGGCAAACCTACCGGGATGAGAAACCCCTTGAAAGGCGCACGGATGATGACGGGGATGGTCAACTGGAAAGGATCACTTTTTATGACGGCGAGGGCCTTCCCAAAGAAAGCCATCACGATCTGGACAGGGATGGAAAGATGGAAGTGGTCCGCCTGTATCGCCAGGGCGTTTTGCGGGAGCAGAAAAAGGACCTGGATCAGGATGGCAGGTTTGAGATCGTTACTCGATTTGAGGACGGTGAGCCTGTCAAAGTGATTTATGATGGCGATGGGGACGGATTTAAGGAAACCGTTACGCTTTTTAAAAAAGGGAAAGCCTCCTTGCAAACCCAGGATAGTAATAAAGATGGAAAGACGGACGTAGAAATCTATTTTAACGCCAAAGAAGAAAAGGAACGGGTCGAAAGCGACTCAAACTTGGACGGGAAAATCGATACATGGGAGTATTACCGGGACGGAGAGCTTGTAAGGACAGAAAGAGACGACGAAGGAAATGGGAGCGTCAGCTTAAAAGTTTTCTATAAGAACGGAAAAAAGTACAGGCTTATTCGGGACAAAGATAATGACGGTCGCTTTGAGATCACTCAGTGGTTCGACAGATCCCCATGGTCCATCGTGATGGAGCTGGATGCCGACGGAGATGGAAACCCTGAGGGTCGCTATTGCTATAGAGAAAGCATCCTAGGACTTAAGGAAATTGATGAAGACAGTGACGGAAACTTAGATCTGAGAGAGCATTACAATGCCCAAGGGAAACTCGTCAAGAGCGAAGAAGATGACGAGGGTGCGGGTCGATTCACGATTACCTGGTTTTACAACGATGTTGAAGAGGCCATCCGGGCAGAAAAAGACAACAACGATGACGGCCGTGTGGATACCTGGTATTCCTACCATAAGGGAAGCCTCACGACGGTGGAGGAAGATACGAACGCTGACGGAAAGCCCGATCTGTGGGAGGAATACGACGAGTCAGAGGCCTTGGTAAAGCGTTCAAGGGATCTGAACTTCGATGGTGAACCGGATATTGAAGAAAAAAATTGAGGAATTAAGGAATTGAGGAATTACAAGGCATTTAATTAGTCGTTAACTTATAAGGTCGTTGAACCACTCGACCACTCGACTACTCGACTACTCGACTACTCGACCACTTGACTACTCAACTACTTAACGACTCAAGTACTCAACCAAGAACTTGGAGATAATATGATTGAGTTTCTTTCAAAAGGGGGCGTCCTTGTTGGGCCCATCCTTTTTTGTTCTGTGCTGGCCCTTGCCATTTTCCTGGAAAGGCTTATCCGTTTTGCCCAGGTCCGCATCCGGGGTTTGGGTTTGGTGAAAACAGTTGCTCAGTATGTCAGGGATGGTGAGCACAACCAGGCCCTTGAGCTGGCAAGGAGAAGCGATTCCCCCATGGGACGCATCTTGACACATGCCATAGAGGTCTTGGATCAAGACCGAGAGACCCTGGAAACAGTGATTGTTCACTCGACAGAGGGGGAAGTCAGAGAACTTTCCCGCTATCTCCAGGGCCTCGCTACCATTGGAAACATCGCCCCATTACTCGGTCTGTTAGGAACGGTTCTCGGTATGATCAAGGCCTTCATGGTCATTCAACAGATGGGAGGCAAGGTCAATGCGGCGGTTCTTGCTGGGGGCATCTGGGAGGCCATGCTGACCACTGCTCTGGGTCTCTCCGTAGCGCTTCCCACTATGGTCGCGCACAGTTACCTCGTTGCCCGTGTCGATAAATATGAAGCCCAACTTCAGGATGGGACGGTGACATTCATCAAAGCCATAGGCAGGCGATCCTAAGGGAGGCAACCATGCTTGTTCATCCCAAAAAGAAAGCCCGTATTAAGGTCCAGGTTCCCCTCACCTCCCTGATTGATATTGTGTTCCTCCTTTTGATCTATTTCTTGCTTACCACTAATTTTATGGTGGAGGAGGGGATCAAGATAAAGCTGCCCCAGGCTAGGGCCGCGGCACCCCAGACGGAGGAGGTGATTACCGTCTATGTGGATCAGCAAGGAAGGGCCTTTCTTGGAGCTGAAGAGGTCTCCGTTGCCAGGCTCTTTGACCGGCTAAAGGAGATGATCGGGGGCCGCGAAAACAAACTCGTTGTTATCAGGGCCGACCGGGCCGTGATCCTTAATAAAGCCGTAAAAGTCATGGATATCGCCAAAGCAGCCGGGGCAGGGAGGCTATGCCTGGCTACAGAGAAGGATTTCTAAGAAGCGATTACATATCTCTCACAGAGCGCACAAAGCCACAGAGTTTTTGAGCGGAATCCTTGAGAGGAGGATTCCGCTCAAATTGCCATCCCGCTTCGCGGGAGTTGTTCTATGCAGCAAATCATTATGTTGCCATTTGATGTCGGTGTGCACCAAGTGGTGAATGCCATGGGAGTGGCTGCGAGTTTTGTCTGATTTTTCCTCTCAAAAAATCAGACAAAGTATTCAATCTCTGAGGCCTCTGTGGACTCAAGCGACCTAAAGGAGCGGGCGAGAGAGCTGAAACCTTTATCAACTCATAAAAGACGACCCAACTGGCTTTTCCGCGGTTTGGTGGGGGTTTCTCTGGGAATACACCTGGTTATCTTTATGCACATTGCCGGGATTTACAGGTCAAACGCGCTCACTTACATCGAGTTAACACTGCAAGACATATCAAAACCGTCCGCAAGGAGTATTCCAAGACCCCGCCACAGGC
>JAFDKF010000054.1 GCA_019307135.1 Deltaproteobacteria bacterium | reverse complement strand
TTTGATCGGCTGGTTCGGGCCTGTGTGACCACCCAAACCGTCACATACAACGAAATCATACGTCGACCCTCCGCCACCCGAATGAGTTTTGGCAGCTAAGTCAATAGGCATTAAGTGTTATCCAAGAGGGCGGGTTTATCCCGCCCGGCTGGCAATGGCGGGCAGGTAGCCGTTGTGGGAGGGGCTTTCAGCCCCGATTCGGCCGTCGTAGCCTGGGTTACTATGGCGAAGTCGGCTTGTCGCGGCAGGAATGCCGCTCCCACGAGCAGCGTAACCGATAGACCGTAGACGTTAAGTTCTGAAACCTATGACAAGCCGTTACCATACCATCTTCAATCTTCTTGCTCTGTCCATTGTCATCTACACCGGGGTGGGTGTCTTCTACAGGGTGGTGCGTGCAAAGCTAAGGCAAGTCGATACCAAAACGTCTGTGGTACTACTACAGCACATACCGGATGACAAAGCGCACCTGAAGCTGCCTTTGGATGATTACCGGCCGATAATGGAGAGAGATATCTTTGGCTCTACGGACAGAACCCCTGAAGAGACAAACGCGGAAATTGAAGCCCTTGAGCCGACTTCCCTGAAAATAGCCCTTCTCGGAACGGTTGCAGGTATCTCACAGAATGCCGTTGCTGTTATCGAGGAAACCGACAAGAAAAAACAGGGTCTATACAAGGTAGGGGACAGCATTCAGAATGCTGTGATCAAAATGATCTTAAGGGGAAAGGTCATTCTTAGAGTTGAGAATAGAGATGAAATACTCACAATGGAAGAGGAGGCTGTCCGATCAACCGAAAAGGAGCATCTGGCATCAAGGCCCCGTGGGAGAGGAAACACCGTAACGGTCAGGCGCTCAGATGTTGAAGAATCCTTAAAGAACATGAACAAGCTTTTGTCGGAGGTGCGCATACGGCCTCATTTCAGGAACGGCAAGCCAGACGGGTTAGCACTAAGCAGGATCAAGGCAGGTTCCATTTTTGCGAAATTGGGGCTGAAAAATGGCGACATTGTTCAGGGAGTGAACGATAAGAGCATAAAAAGCCCGGATGATATACTGGCTTTATACAAAAAATTGAAATCAGGTTCCCGGGTAAAGTTGGAAATAGACCGAAAAGGACAAAGGGAAACCCTAAATTACAGGTTCCGATAGTGTCGGTTTGGCCCGTTTGGCCTGTTGAGCCCGTCAAACACGATAAACTCAATAAACTCAATAAACTCAAAGAACCATGTATACTTCCTATTTTGGTTTTAAGGAAAACCCTTTCAGTTTAACACCTGATCCAAACTATCTTTATCTTAGCCCCCACCATAAGGAGGCATTTGATCACCTCCTTTACGGGATCAACGAACGAAAGGGCTTCATTGTCATTACGGGCGGCATCGGCACCGGAAAAACTACGCTGTGCCGGGCACTTCTTGGCGCCCTTGATTCATCCATAAAAACCGCTTTGATATTTAACGCCTGTATCTCCGACATGGAACTTTTGAGGACCATCAATCAGGAGTTCGGCGTTGGGGAAAAAGTGCCCGGCCAGAGCAAGAAGGACCATATTGACAGCCTGAATCAGTTCCTGCTCGATACCTTCAGCCGGGGCGGCAATGCGGTCCTGTTGATCGATGAAGCCCAAAATCTTTCCCACACCGTCCTTGAACAGATACGCATGCTATCGAACCTTGAGACTGAAAAGGAAAAACTGGTTCAGATCGTCCTTGTGGGACAGTCCGAATTAAGGGAGCTTCTGACTGCACCATCTTTGAAGCAGCTCGATGAGCGCATAATGGTCCGCTACGACCTGAAGCCACTGGATAAGAAGGATGTCCAGGGCTATGTGGAACATCGATTGGTAGTGGCAGGCGGCAAAGGGAATGTTCGGTTTACAAAGGGCGCCCTTGAGGCAATTTACGCATACTCTCAAGGAAATCCGAGACGGATCAACGGAGTTTGTGACCGGGCCCTCCTTATTGCCTACTCCAAGGATGAGTTCACCATATCCAAAAAGACGGTTCAGAAGGCGATAGAGGACATCCGTGGTAATGTAACAATCGAGCCCGGGCCCAGAAGGAGCAGGGCTCAGAAGAGGGTTAGCTGGTTACCCGTGGTTTTGCTGCCCGTGCTGATCATCGTGGCAGCCCTTGGTGGATGGAACTTCAGAAAAGAGATTTCAGCTCTCATTTCAGGCAAGGCAACAGTCACCACTGCCCCTCCTGGGCCGCTTCTCCCCGAGCCGGAAGCTCATACGAGCCGGAGGCCAGCCCGTAGGGTTTACAGGTCGCCCACACCTCTGGAGCCCGAAATCAAAGCAGCAAGCTTGTTCCTTGATGAACAGACCAGCCTTGGAGGACTCTTCAGGCTTTTCAATGAAAAGGAACGGCAGAATAGTTACGCCGAAAACGAGGTTCATTTGGGCCTGTTTTCGTTTCATGCAGAACCCGAACATTATATAATGTTCAAGAAACCTTTCCGGGTACGTATGGCTGCCCACGCCCACCATCCGGACCCTGGTCTAACCGGGGCCATGCCCTTGCCTCGATATCTGCTGATTCGCGAAGTCACGGCAGACGGTGCCATCGCCATCGATGCTTGCGGCAAAGAGCGGCCGATAACCAGGGACTTTATCCTGTCTCATTGGGGACCCGATGTTTCCTGGGTGTATCCGTATGAAAACAAAGGAGTTATTTTTGTCAGGGGGATGCGTGGCACGGATGTTATCAAACTGAAACAGACATTAAATGAGATCGGTTATTCCGTTGAACCTACCGGGCTTTACGACAAGTCCACGTTTCGTCAGGTCATGAAATTCCAGGGCGATTTCGGATTGAAGGCCGACGGAATCGTCGGCGCCCGCACCAAGGGATTATTATATCAGATGTCGGATTAGTGTAGTTTATTGAGTTTATTGAGTTTATTGAGTTTGTTGGGCATTAAACATGAAAATTCGAAGATTTGAAGATCTGCATTGTTGGCAGGAAGCACGTAGGTTGGTAAATTTGGTTTATGAGTCAATAAAAGAGAGCAAGGATTTTCAGAAAGATTTTAGATTATCCGGACAGATTACTGGCGCAGCAATATCTTCGATGAGCAACATAGCAGAGGGCTTTTCTCGAAGATCGAATAATGAATTTGTTCAGTATCTTTTCGTATCAAAAAGTTCGGCAACAGAGGTTCAGAGTGAGGCTTACGTGGCTTTGGATCAAAAATATGTTACCGAGGACACTTTCCATCACATCTATGAGCAAGCCGAAAAAGTTTCCAAATTAGATTCCGGCTTAATTACCTATCTCCTGCAAAATCAGGAAAAATTCAAACAGAAGCGAACCCAAAGCAATGAGCCCAGTAGCAGGGGTAAACCCAATAAACACAACAAACCCAATAAACACAACAAACCCCATGAGCTTCATCCATGAGGCCCTGAAGAAGGCCCAGAAAGAAAAAGATGCCGGTCACCGTGAATACCATGGAATTGCGTCCACGGCCGGACACAAACAGAGGTTTTTTTCCGGCAAGACGCTGTGGTGGACCTCTTTTCTTATGATCTCCCTTGCTTTTACGGCCTATTTGTGGTTACCCTCCAGGGGTAAACAGCCTCCCATGCGTGAACCTGCAACGCCTGAGGCAACTCAACACCCGGAAGGTAACGGCTCAATAAATTCAAGCCACAAATTATTGAGTAAGCACCCAGAAGGCGTGGTAAATGCTGTGGCCTTGTATGAAAAGGCCAGGCTTTTCCAAAAAAGCGGCCGCTTGCAGGAGGCTAAGCGACTCTATGAGGAAACCCTCAGCGTTGATTCTGATTATGTAGATGCATTGAACAACTTAGGGGTCATACATATTCACGATAAGAACTACTCAGCAGCACGGGCATTCTTTGCGAAAGCTATTCGGCTGAGACCCGGCTACGTGGACTCTTATTACAATTTAGCATGCCTGCATGCCATTAAGGGGGAGCTCACAGAAAGTCTTTACCACCTGAAAAAGGCGGTTTCGCTGGACCAATCCGTTAAGGACTGGGCACGAACGGACACAGACTTGCAAAACCTGCACGGAGTGCCTGGGTTTGAAGAAATAATACGGAGTGATGGAGGAATGGAATAATGGAGGAACGGAAAAAACCAAAAATGCAACATTCTTCCACTCCAGTACTCCAGTACTCCAGTACTCCAATGCTCCAGTACCCGATCCCAAGACGCCTCCTTTGCTCTCTATTCATAGTGCTGTGGCTACTTGCAGGTAATTCTGCGGCCCATGGGGCCCGTGTTGCCGGTGAGGAGGGTGTGACACCTGCGGCTCCCGAAACTGTCCGGCCTGCTGCCAGACCACCGGCCAGAAAGGCCGCAGCCGTGAAACCCCCTGCAAAAGCCCCTGCCCCCAAGAGGCCTGTCCGAGTGCAGCAGAAAGCGCCCCCCCAAAAGGAAACCGCCAAGCAACAACAGGCCCCGGCAAAACAAGCGCCTGATACCCGTTATGTGACCATCGATTTTGACAATGTAGACATTGCACTTCTTATTAAGTTCATCAGCGAACTGACCGGCGATTGATAAAGCGGTTAGAGGAAAGGTGACGATTATCTCCCCCACCAAGATTTCAGTAAAAGAGGCGTACAGGGTTTTTGAATCGGTCCTTGAGGTGCACGGTTTTACCACCGTATCTGCGGGAAGTGTTGTAAAGATCGTGCCATCGGTCCAGGCCCGGTCCAAAAACATTGAAACACGGTTGCGCGAGGAGGCTATCGATCCCGAAGACAAGGTCGTAACACAACTGATTCCACTTGAATATGCCGATCCCAATGAACTGAAAAAGCTTTTTGCCCCCTTGATATCGAAGAGCAGTGTAATCATCTCGTACCCCCCGACCGGCATCCTGATTGTGACTGACGTGCTTTCGAATATCAAACGCCTGCTCCGCATCGTAAAGACGATTGACGTGGTAGGTATTGGCGAAGAGATATCCGTGGTGCCTGTTGAACATGCCACGGCCACGACTTTGGTAAAGTCATTGACGTCAATATTTCAGAGAAAGGTGCGGAGAAAGGGCGCACCCGTGACTCCCGGTGTCAGGATTGTAGCCGATGAGCGAACCAATTCCCTGATTATAGCGGCCACCGAGCACGACACTGTCAGGGTCAAACAGCTTATTGAACTGTTGGACAAGAAAATCCCGAGGGGCGAGGGGGACATTCACGTCTATTATCTTCAAAATGCCAATGCCGAAGATATGGCCAAGGTTCTGACAGCCCTTCCAGCCAAGCAGGCAAAAGCGCCCCAGAAGGGAAGGGCCCCCGTCATTTCAAAGGAAGTCCAGATCGTGGCCGACAAGGCGACCAATTCCCTGGTCATTACGGCAAACAAGGATGACTACCTTGTCCTTGAGGATGTCATCAAGAAACTCGATATTCCTCGAAGGATGGTTTATATCGAATCTCTTATAATGGAAGTAAACGTGGATAAGGAGTTTAAACTTGGCGTGGAATGGTTGGGGATGGACGATTTTAAATACAGGGATAAGAAAGGTGGGTATTTTGGCGGGTCCGGCGGTATGGGGAATTACGGAAATATGGGGGGCTTGGCCTCAACGGCCATAAACTCATCCTCAACGGTCATAAGCTCATCCTCTTTGCCCTCCGGATTTTCATTGGGAGTTGTCGGGGAAAACATTACGGTAGGCAGCGTTATCTTTCCAAACTTGGGCGCCCTCTTGCAGGCCTACCAACAGGACACGGACGTGCACATCCTTTCAAC
Organism: Deltaproteobacteria bacterium; assembly: GCA_019307135.1. Lineage (GTDB taxonomy): Bacteria > Desulfobacterota > Desulfobacteria > Desulfobacterales. The sequence continues at coordinate 28,935 of JAFDKF010000054.1, read as the reverse complement.
CCCCCAGGTCCTGACGACCGATAATGAAGAAGCTGAAATTACGGTAGGAAAGAATGTGCCATACATTACCAGGAAGGAAACATCAGCGGCTAACGTGGACTATAGCACCTATGAATACAAGGATGTGGGCGTCGCCCTAAAGATCACCCCACAGATCAACCAGGAGCGATTTGTTCGGCTCAAGCTCTTCCAGGAAGTAACCAGACTCATTGAGACTGGGGGTCTTGAAGAGGGGCATCCAACCACGTACAAGCGGTCGGCACAGACCACCGTTATCGTAAAAGACGGCAATACGGTTGTAATAGGCGGACTCATTGATGATAATACAACCAATGTCGAATACAAAGTCCCCTGCCTTGGCGATATACCTCTGATAGGCTGGTTTTTCAGATCGAGGTCCAAGTCTCGAGACAAGACCAACCTTTTCGTATTTCTGACACCCCGCATCATCGAAAACCCGGCAGAGGCCAAGAAAATATATGAAAAAAAGAAGGAGCAAATCGACACTATCAAGGAAGGCGTGATCAAGATGTACAAGAGGCCGGGAGGGAAGAGACAGAAGTCAGAAGTCAGAGGTCAGAAGTCAGAAATTGAATGAACCTATTTGACCGAAACCGAAATGAGCTTTCAAAGTATTCGTATGACTTCAGCAAGGCAACAATGATTTCAATGATCATTATTCCCTTTGTTCAGGGAAATATACAATCTGTCGTCCTTGTTGCGGGCCTGATTTTGTCCATACGACTTTTAGTCTTGGGTATGATCCTTAAGAAGGGGGGGCTAAAATGCTAAAAGTATATATAGTCCTTGGTGTCATCGCATTAGCCGGCATCATTGCCGTTCTCATATATGACCATAGGAAGAAACAACAGAAACAGACATAGGAGCATAGAAGAAAATTTTTTCGTTCCCACGCAGAGCATTGGAACGAGAAAATCTTGTGTATGTTCGTTGTGTTATAACCCAACAAACTCAACAAACTCAACAAACCCAACAAACGTCTTCATGAAACCAATCGGGGAAATACTAAAAGAGATTTGCGGGCTTTCGGAAAAAGCCCTTGCTGACGCGCCCGGGGGGCAAGAACAAAAAGGGGGCCGGATCGGGGAGATGTTGATCCAGCAGAAGGTCATCTCGGAACCGGATTTGTTGAAGGCCCTCAGCATCCAGTTTGACCTGCCGTTTTTGTCCGATCTTCCGACCGAAGATCTGAATACCAATTTTACTGAGAAGGTGCCAATACAATTTCTTAAAAAATATAAGATGGTCCCGGTGGTAACGTCGAACGAGGTCTCCATCGCTGTCAATGATCCCCTTGCGTTTCAACCTCTGGACGACCTCAGGTTGATTCTGGGATGGGATGGGGTAAAAATCGTCCTTGCCCCCTATCCGGCTATCCTTTCGGCCATCAATTTTGCCTATGATATGAGGCAGGATTCTGCTGAGCAGGTCATCCAGGACATGCATGAGGAAGACAGCGACCTGATCCTTTCTGAAATAGAAGAGATCGGTGATCTTTTGGATGACACAAGTGACGCTCCCGTTATCAAACTGGTCAACCTGGTGCTCTCACAGGCGGTAAAGTCTCGCGCCAGCGACATTCATATAGAACCCTATCAAAATAAGCTCAAGGTTCGCTACCGTGTGGATGGCATCCTGTACGATATGCTCACGCCGCCCAGGCACATTCAGTCAACGCTCGTTTCCCGAATCAAGATTATGGCCAAACTGAACATCGCCGAAAAGAGGCTTCCCCAGGATGGCCGGATCGAGATCAGGATCGCTGACAAGAATGTGGACATTCGCGTTTCTACCCTCCCTACTGCCTTTGGCGAGCGTGTGGTCCTGAGATTGCTTGACAAATCGAGCGTGCTGCTCAGGCTCTCTGACCTTGGCCTGCCTGAAGACAGGCTCAAGGTTTTTAGCGAGCTCATCCGAATGCCCCACGGCATTATCCTGGTTACAGGTCCCACAGGGAGCGGCAAGACCACCACCCTTTATGCAGCCCTCACCATGATCAACAATCCGGACATTAATATCATCACTATAGAAGATCCCATTGAATACCAGATTGAGGGAATTGGTCAAATACAGGTCAGCCCGAAAATAGGGCTCACCTTTGCCAACGGGCTGCGCTCGATCGTGCGGCAGGACCCGGACGTTATCCTGGTAGGTGAGATCAGGGATCTGGAAACCGCAGAAATTGCCATACAGTCTGCCCTCACCGGGCACCTGGTCTTTTCCACCCTTCATACAAATGATTCGGCAAGCGCGGTGACACGGCTTATTGATATGGGGATAGAACCCTTTCTGGTCAGCTCTTCGGTGGTTGCCATATTGGCCCAGCGACTGGTGCGTGTCATCTGCAATGATTGCAAAGAGCAGTACACCCCCGACGAAGAATCCCTGGAAAAGATCGGCATAACTTCTGAGATGTTTGCCGGTAGAAAGATATACCGTGGCAAAGGTTGTCCTTTGTGCCTTAATACGGGCTATAAGGGAAGGGCCGGTATTTTTGAGTTAATGATGCTTGATGATACAATCAAGAATCTCATGTTGAAGACCCCGGATGCCAATGCCATAAAGCACAAGGCCGTTGAGCAGGGGATGATTACCCTCCGCCAGGATGGGGCACAGAAGGTCTTGGATGGCATTACCACTATCGAAGAGGTGTTTCGAGTAACCCAGCAATAGAATGCCAAGTGACTAGTGGGGACCCTGGCAAGAAATTAAGTTGACAAACAAAAGCGTAAATGCGAAATAGATCCCATGCCAAGACAAGCCCGCCTTGACTCACCCGGTGTCCTGCATCACATCATGATCCGTGGAATCGAGCGTCGAAAGATATTGCCAGGGGTAAGCAGCCCAGCGTCCCGATTCCCGATGAAAATATAACATTCCTGGTCTATTTCCCCAGAAAGTTATAAATTCATGACCGTCCCCTCCCACGGGCACTGTGTATCTCACTTCCACAACGTCGCCAATCTGGATGCCGGTCAAGTCAACAGACCCCGCATCGAGATGTACACCATCCACCGTAACTACCGTATCCGTACAGATAAGGTCAATACCGGTCACTCGTCCTTGCATAGTCTTTAGGACGTCCATTTCGGCTTCATCTAATTCTTCTAATGGTTCTTCTTCAGTAGGCAGCCCCCCTTTTCTACTGCTTTGGCTGGTTCTTCTAATGGCGCCTTTTCGGTTACCACCTGCCATTCTGGGGATTCCTCTGGTTCTTGTAGTGGCTCTTTTGGGGGTAAGAGCTTATCTTCTACTGGTTCAAGGACCTCAATGGACTGTACAAACTTTGCATACTTCATCTTTAGGTAAGTCACTTCCACAACGTCGCCAATCTGAATCCCGGTCACGTCAACAGATCCCGCATCGAGATGTATACCATCTACCATAACTATCATATCCGTACAGATAAGCTCAATACCGGTGACTCGTCCTTGGACAGTCTCTATGATATCCGTTTCGGCTTCCTCTAATTCTTCAAACGGTTCTTTTTGAGGTAAGAGTTCCTCCTGTACTGCTTTTTGGGTTATGGGTGGTTTGGGTAAGGCCTCCTTTTTTACCTTTTCAACTTCTTGAGCCTTTATGGACTCTCTTTTTGCTTCCTTGTTGGATCCCAGAATGACAAGAAAGGTCACAAGAGACAACGCGACTAATAAGCAGATGAATTTCACGATGGTCTTTGTTTTTATGTTCATTCCGTTTGGTTATTCTGGCTTTTTTTAGGACATTTCTAGAAACAAAAAAGAGCTTACTCCACTCCGCTCACAATTGCAATAGTGGGCACGAAGTGAAGCATAGCGCTATAATGGAATGCCGGAATCCAGTTATTTCAATATGTTCTGGATGCCGGATCAAGTTCGGCATGACGAATCATGACTTTTTACGAGACCATCAGCCTTGATGCGGGAATAAAAACGACCTGTGGGGCATGCGGCCACACATCGGCCTCATGCCCCACAGATATCATATTGTAATATTGGCGGTTAGTTTTTAGTTAATGCTTGAACGAAAACCGCCTAAATTATACTTTCCCTGTCATTGCGAGGGAGGTACGACCGAAGCAATCTCCTGAAAATAAAGGGATTGCTTCGTCGTTCGTTCCTCACTCCTCGCAATGACGGCTCCGAATTAAGGGTTTTCGTTCAGAGACTAGTTATTAGAAGGCCTTATTTCGGACAATGGTCTCCTCCTGGGCCTCCGTGAGGGTCATCGCCATAGTGACGCGGATGTCTCGAGCTAACTATGACTGCTTCGCCAGTGTGGCACCCTGCGCAGTCCATCTTGCCGCATTGAGCGGGGGCTTCGATGGAACCAGTAGTATGACACGCCATGCATGCTGCGGTGTCCTCTGGTACGGTATATGCGTACGCAGAACCGTTGATCAATTCAGCCGTGAACGCCGCCATATCAGCGCATATCTTGCCGCAGCGGTCGTTTTTGTACTTCCTGCCCAGCTCGTCCGTACTTCCCAGACTCACCCCTGCCGTAGCACACCACTTGCTGATGGAGACGTGGCAAAGGGGAGAGTTAGACACGGTTTTGGCCAGCACGTTCACATCCAGGATCGGCGCCGGCACACCAGTTGGCAGGGTCCAGCCACCCGCCTCGTATAGGTCGGAGACCGCACTGGTCGGAAACTCGGTCTCGGAATAATAGCCGAGGACGTTGGACGCCTTGGCGTGGAGATTGATCATATTCAAAACAACACAGCAGCCGTTCGGGACCCCGCAGAGGGTACCCCAACAGCTGATGCCGCCGCTGCCATACTTGAACCAGCTAGTACCGCCATAGGGTATCTGGTCCCAATCAGTACCGGTTTGGGCAGTTGCCAATGCTTCCATTAGACCGGAAGCAGCTCCGTTCATTCACCCACCACTCAGAAAGTAATGTTCCCAGGCGAGTTTTCTCACTTCGTCAACATCAAGCGCCGTGTAAGGCAAATAACCGAGTGCCGCGTGCGCTTTGCTGGGCTTGATCAGCGAGCCCGCGCCAATGCCCACTGCGAGGGCGCCTGCCCCAACAACACCGGCACTGCCTTTTATAAAGCTTCTTCGAGAAATAATTTTTCCTTCTTGCATTATACCTCCTCCTTTTCTGGGTGTATTGTTATCGCACCTCCTCTTGTCTTCCTTTTCTATCTGACCTTATCTCCACCCCCTTTCAAATAGGATAGCCCCCTTTGAAATAAAATAGCCGGGAAACCTGGCGGGAGCTTCACGATGTCCCCCTCGGCAACCCGGCTAACTTAATTAAGTATTAAGTCCCGTGGCTTTCCGGCCCTGCCTCACGACAGGTCTGGCCTTATGAAATCCTTTCACGCTTTAACAACTCATTTCTAACCTCAAAAACATAACCACACTATTCCAAGGTTTCCCCGTGGCATCACCTTCTTCATCACCCCCCCTTTTTCTGGTTTCGCCTCTTCCTTGTCACTCGAGGCTGGCCCTTGGATCTCTTTAGGCGATTCTTTTATGCCGGACCGGAAATTCCTGATTCCTTTTCCCAGGCCCTCCCCGAGTTGGGGCAACTTCCCGGCCCCGAAGATGATCAAGACAATAATCATAATGATCACCAGCTCAGAAAATCCTGGATGAAACATTTTTCCTTCTTCTCTGTATCAAAGAAAAACTCAATCGTTTGCGGTTGATATTCTTATGAGTCGCTCGCCTTTTGGTGGCAACCTTTTGAACAACTGCAGAGAATTTTGGACCTGTGCGGTTAGCATTTACTGTGTTTTGTCAATGAGTTGATGGTTATGAAGGAGACGTCGTAGGGGCGGCTTTACGCCGCCCACCAAATCGATTCGGGCGGGGTAAAACCCGCCCCTACGGGAACTGTCGATGAGGCTTAGGCCATTCCGAAAGGCTTAGGAATCACCCAACCGCACAGGTGCAAAATTTTTGGAGAAAAAGCTTGAGTTGAGGAGAGGGGTCAGGTAAGAAAAGAAATGACGTATGGAAAGGGGTCCCTCTCCTTACGTGCGTCGCCGGGGGATTATCAGATATGGAGCTTGGCGGTTCCCTGATAGTCCCCCACCTAAACCTTTCTCACCTGCACCCTTTTGCTACTTTGCCCCCTTTATAATGTTGCCGCTTGTGCTTACAATTCGTGGTCCAGGCTCGCCTTGGGATAAACTTTTATGTTAATTTGATCCATATGCGAAAATCTCACAAACGTCAACACCAAAAAATTACCCGGAAAATGCCAGGCAGCTACTGGTATTATGGAAGGGATAATAGGTAGGATCTGAGGTTCGCTTTTTTGTTCTTCAAACCAAGTTTCGCTCTGATGTTCTCTCTGTGAAACTCGACTGCACTCGCGGATACATTTAATAATTCTGCGATCTCTTTGCTTGTTTTGCCCTCCTTTACGAGACCAGCTACTTGAATTTCTTTGGGTGTGAGACCCAAATACTTCGAGGACAACTTTTGTAAGAATGGAGAAACAATGCTGCTCAGATTAGACTCGATGATACCTACATAAGCCATCTGTTTAGCATCTAATCGGGTATTTCTTAGGGTTTGAACATAGGGTAAAACCAGTTCTTTCACGTTTGACAGAACCTTTTCTTCAAGATCGGTCTTATCTTTCTTCCTGCGTCTTAGCAGAACTTTCAAGGCGGTGTTCACTTCCTCAAGCTTATGTGCCTGAGCCTTCAATGCTGCCTCTCTCTCCTGGAGTGCCTTTTCTGCCTGCTTGCGTACTCTGATCTGTTTATTGAGTTGCTCTGCATAAATAATGGCCTGGTCATAGGCACGTTGCTGCTGGCGAATAGTCTCTCGCAGCACCTCCTCGGCGCGCTTGCGGTGGGTAATATCGCGGGAAATCTCCACCACCATCTTTGGTCGGCCATCCCTGTGCCGTTCAGCCACACTGCCCGTACACCAGAAGACCATACGCTTCCCGTCGGCCCCAATCACTTCTCTTTCATGCTCGTGAACCTTCCCATCTTCAAAGCACTTCCTGACTGCGCATGGCTCGCATGGTTTGTCAAACCCATGGTAAGCGCTATAGCACTTCTTGCCAGCCAGGTCCGGCCCAAACAATTCCTTTGCAACGTCGTTGGCCCACACAATGTTGTGTTGCTTGTCCACCATGCTCATGTGATCTGTCACCGAAGCAATAATCCCTGTCAGTTTCTCCTCACTTTCCCTCAGCGCCTCCTCTGCTCGCTTGCGCTCGGTGATGTCTATGATGTTTCCCATTATAGCAGGCCTTCCTCCATATTCGATGCGGGTTGCCATCATTTCACACCAAATAGTTTTCCCATCCTTTGCGAGTCTCCGGGCCTCATAACACTGGGGAACAGCTTTTCCCTTCAGTCTCGCTGATGCCATTTGGGCAAAATCGTCCCTTTTATCAGGAGAGATTAATATTAAGTACTCCTTTCCCAGCAATTCTTCAGGTGTATAACCATGGATTTCTGCAAATCTATCGTTGACAAACACATACTTTCCGTCCTGGTGGATGAAGATGCCAGTAAGAGAGCTTTCAATAAGCGTTTTATACTTGTCCTCCGCCCGCTTGAGCGCGGCAATACTTTCTGCTTCAATTTGAAAGACATCCAAGAACACACGGGCAGCAACGTGGTCCATCACGCGGACGTGGTATGGCTTGGTTTGAAAGATCTCATTGGCTACCTCTTCACGACCCGTAAGCTCAATAATCATATTGAGACCTTTGAGCTTGTACAGATCACTGTAATCCCTTGTGGTGTAAATCCCCTTTTCCTGGGCGTAGCGGTACCCTACAGCCTTCGGATTGGTACAGGCTACTCCGATAAGCTCCATGCGAAGCTCGCGGAGCTTTTCAGCAAATATCATATCCATTATGGCCTTACACCCAATACCACCACCCACGATAGCTACGTTGAGTGCTTTAACCTGTTCCATCATTTGATCCTTTTTCAAGAGCACGTCAGTGCCAATTGCCAGAAAAAAGTATTGGGGATAGCTTCATGGTTTACTATGAGTTAATATTTAAGCCTTTTGCGTAATCGTTATGTCGCGTTTGGGATAGGGAATTTCGATCCCCTCTCTGTCAAATGCTTCCTTTACCTTGTCGGTCATGTAAGATATCGTGTCCATCCGCCTTCGGGCATCCTTGATCCAGACTCGTAGCTGAAGGTCCACCGATGATTCACCGAATTGCCTTACCACTACCCTTGACGGTGGATCCTTCAAGACCCATTCTGCTGTCTTTGCCACCTCCAGTATAACCGATTTGGCCTTCTTGATGTCGGTATCGTATGAAACGCCTATGGGAATTCGAACGCGAATATCTGATGAGATGGTCGTGTAATTTACAATATCACGCATCATGATCTCATTGTTAGGGATGATAATCACGATGTTGTCTGTGGTACGAATCTTGGTCGCTCTAAGCCCGATATCGATCACATCCCCCCAGGTGGCCGAACCTTGCGGCGCGGACCACAGTTCGATCCGGTCACCGATTTCAAAGGGCCGGTCAATAATAAGCAAGATGCCCGCTATGAGATTCGACAGGGTATCCTTGGCTGCAAAGCCCACGGCAATACCGGCAATGCCAGCCCCAGCCACAAGAGGTACCACATTGATCCCCAACACATCTAGGGCAAGCAGAATGGCAACGGCAAAAATGATAACGCCCGAAAATTTGTTTAGGAGATCGAAGGCAATGTCGTCTATCTTGGTCTTGCTCTTCTTGATGACATTTTCCTTAAGGTAGCCCAGCACAAGCAGTGTGAAGTCCTTAACCGGCACAGCCAAAAGGATAATCAGGGCTGCATAAAACACCTTCTCCAGAATGGGAATCCTGAAGAGATTCACCAGATAGATCCCGCAGAGAAACACCAGGGCGTACCCAACTGCCCTTTGAATCAGGTCAAAGATCTGGTCGTTGATACGCACAAATTCATATTTCTGGATCCTCTTTCGGACCCGCTTCATCGACCGCTTAAAAATAACCCAGCCAAGAAGGGCACCCAACAGGACCAAGCCTACCTTGCCAAGCACAGGATAAACCGCCACCCATTTGGAAAGAATACCAGAGGATATCCCTTCATATAGATGCTTCAGATAATCCAACATCTGCTCAACCTCCCCGATCCATTAGTCTGAGCTTGCGCCACTTTTTGAGCCTTTCCTTGATGATCTTCTCATAGCCCCTGTCTCTGGGCTCGTAGTACACCTGGCCCCTGAGCTTTTCCGGCAAATGTTCTTGAGGCACGTAGGCATCTCCAAAATCATGGGCATACTTGTAATCTTTGCCGTAGCCGAGATCCTTCATCAATCTTGTTGGTGCATTTCGAATGTGAAGGGGCGCTGGAAGGGTGCCGGTCTGGCTGATCGCTTGTTTCACCCTGCCGTAACCTGCATAAAGGGCATTGCTTTTCGGGGCCGTGGCAAGATAAACAGCGGCCTGGGCCAGGGCCAGATCGCCTTCTGGAAGCCCGACAAATTGAAATGCCTGCACGGCGGAAACAGTCACAGAGAGTGCCCTGGGATCAGCATTTCCGACGTCTTCAGAGGCAAACCTGACCATGCGCCGGGCAATATAAAGCGGGTCCTCGCCGGCAGCGAGCATGCGACCAAGCCAGTAGAGTGCGGCATCCGGGTCACTGCCCCTCAGGCTCTTGTGAAAGGCGGAAATAAGGTTATAGTGCTCTTCGCCATGCTTGTCGTACTGAAGGGCTTTTATCTGTAAGGCTGCTTCGGCCACAGCACGGGTAATCTTTCTTTCCCTCACATCCTTTTCCCGCACAAGAGATGCAGCCGCCTCCAGATTGTTCAGGACTGTGCGGGCATCCCCGTTCGCTGCCCAGATGATATGTTCCAGGGCATCCGGCTCAACCTGTAATGAGAGTGCCCCCAGCCCTTTTTTCTTGTCGCTTATGGCCCGCCTTAAAATAATCGATAATTCCTTATCAGAAAACGGTTCCAGTACCATTACCCGGGCCCTTGAGAGGAGCGGGGAAATCACTTCAAAAGAGGGATTCTCGGTTGTCGCGCCAATCAGGGTGATCAGACCACTTTCCACGTGTGGCAGGAAGGCATCCTGCTGGGCCTTGTTAAACCGGTGAATCTCATCTACGAACAGGAGAGTCTTTTGTTGGTGGTAGCGCCGCTGCGCATTGGCTTCATCAATGACCGCCCTGATCTCTCTTACCCCGGAAAGCACGGCAGAGAAAGTCTCAAAGTGGGACTTTGTCTCATTGGCCATGATACGGGCCAGGGTTGTCTTACCCGAACCCGGCGGCCCCCAGAAAATCACGGAAAACAGCCTGTCCTCTTTTATGGCCCGACGCAGCACACTGTCCTTGCCAAGGAGATGGGTCTGACCTACAAAGGCATTTAGCGTCTTCGGTCGCATTCTTTCTGCGAGAGGGCGGGCAGCCTCTTCTGTTTCTTTTTCAGATTGATTAAACAGATCCATTGTGTTGCGTCGTAATAAAATCCTTACGCATTAACTCCGGAGTTAAGGCGTAAGCCTTTTATCCAGGTAACTGCTCAGGTTCAAAGTTCAGGGGTTCAGGGTTCATCCCCAATAATCTGTTCTTTCCATTCTTTATCTTCATCTTCAACCCGTTCAATTTCCATCGCTATCTGACCTTGAACCGTAAACCGTGAACCGTGAACCGTGAACCTGACAACCTGAGTAGTTACTTATTTCTTCTCCCGCTTTCGAAAAATAAGCCGGATAGGAGTCCGGTCCAACCCTAGCCCTTCTCGAAGCCTGTTGATGATGTACCGTTCATAAGAGAAATGGATGCCCTCCGGATAGTTTACAAAGCAAACAAATCTGGGTGGGGCCACCGAGGTCTGCGTGGCATAGTAAAACTTAATGCGTCTCCCACGATAGAAAGAAGGCTGATGTTGGTTAATGATAGCTTCAAATATTCTGTTTAGCCGTCCTGTGCTGATGCGTGTAGTATACTGCTTGTATACGGTCTCCACCCAGTCAAAGATCTTAAACGCCCGCTGCCCGCTGAGAGCTGAAATGGTCAATATGGGAGCAAAACTCAGGAACTTCAATCGGTCTTTAACCTCATTCACGTATCGCTCGGCAGCCTTGGAATCCTTTTCAACCAGATCCCATTTATTCAACAGGATGATACAGGCTCGACCCCGTTCCAACGCATAACCAGCAATGTTGGCATCCTGGCCTGTCACCCCTTCAGAGGCATCCATCATGACCAGTGCAATATCACATCGATTAAGACTCCTCAGGGCCTTTATAATCGAAAACTTTTCCAGCTTTTTTCGCACGCGCCCCTTTCTTCGAATTCCAGCCGTGTCAATCAGTACATACTCCTTCTTGTTTACCTTGCAGATCGTATCAACCGCATCCCGGGTGGTGCCCGGTATTTCACTCACCAAAAGGCGCTCATCTCTTAGGAGGCGATTGATCAAGGAGGATTTCCCCACGTTTGGGCGCCCTATAACGGCCAGTCTGATTCGATCAGGAGCGGCTTCAGGAGTACTCCGAGGCAAAACAGCGATCAAGGCATCCAAGAGATCGTGCACGCCGTATCCGTGTTCAGCAGAGACGGGATAGAGGGGATCCACGCCCAGGACGGAAAAGTCAGATAGAAGCGATTCGTGTCTTGGCCCGTCGATCTTATTGACCCCATAAAGGACGGGCTTGCTCGATCGACGCAACTGGTAAATCAGGTCTGTATCGACCGGCGTAGCCCCTTCCCTCCCATCAAGAAGCATGACGATGGCGTCTGCTTCTTCTATGGCCTGCATCACCTGGTATCTGACCAATGGCCCGAATCCTTCTGCCTCAAAATCAGAAAACCCTCCGGTATCCACCACCGTGAAGGAAACCTCGTCCCACCGGGCATCCCCGTAGTTTCGGTCTCGGGTTACTCCCGGGGAGTTATCCACAAGGGCCTTGCGGGAGCGCGTAATTCGGTTAAAGAGGGTGGACTTACCCACATTGGGACGTCCTACAATAGCAACAATAGGCTTCATATCATTACAGCATATCTACCGGATCCACATCAATGATCACCCTTGCTCCGGCCTTTCGAATGGTTCGTTCCGCCCTGTCCATGAGAGTCCGGGTCAAGCTGTGTAACGGTCCTGGCTCCAGACCTTTGAGCAGAAGCTGCCACCGGTATTGCTTCTGAAGCCTGGCCAGAGGGGCTGCAACCGGACCGAGGAGTTTCACTTTCTCTTGATATGCCCGGTTTTCTGATTGCAGTGCCCGGCAGATTTGTCCCAGGTTCTGAGCGCACTGACCAGTTTGCTCCTTGTCCTTTCCTGTAACGAGAATCTGTATCAGGCGCGAGAACGGAGGGTACTTCAGTGTCCCTCGAAAGCGGATCTCATGATCGTAAAAGGCTCTGTAATCCTGGTCCTTTGCGGTCAGGATGCAGAAGTGGTCAGGGTTGAAGGTCTGGAGGATAACGCGGCCGGGTCGCGCGCCTCGGCCCGCACGCCCAGCTACCTGGGCCAGGAGTTGGAAGGTTCGCTCCCCAGCCCGGAAGTCGGGGAAATTGAGTGAAAGGTCGGCACAGATGATTCCCACCAGTGTAATATTGGGATAATCATGCCCCTTGGCCACCATCTGAGTTCCTATGAGGATGTCGATGGCACCTGCCCTAAGGTCTTTCAGGATCTTGACAAGGGCACCTTTTCGGGCAGTGGTATCCCTGTCCATTCGCGCCACCCTAACTTCCGGGAAAATCTCCTTGATCTTGGCCTCCACCCTTTCTGTCCCCATGCCAAGCAGCTTGATTTTTGAACTACCACAGGCATGGCAGCCGGTCGCCTGTGCCCGTGTGTAACCGCAGTAGTGACATCTAAAGGCATTGGCCTCCTGGTGGAGCGTCATGGTGATGTCGCAGTTCTTGCAACGCACAGGTGTCCTACAGCGGGCACAAGCAGGGTAATTGGCAAAACCTCGCCGGTTTAAAAAAAGTAGGGTCTGTTCTCCACGGTCCAGGGTTTCGGCTATTGCATCCTCAAGCTCTTTTGTAATGAAGGGCTTGGCCCGGCGGCGCTCCCCTGGCTCCTGCAGATCTACGATCCTTACTTCCGGGAGAAGCCTGTTTTCGATCCGTTTCGAGAGATTGAGCCCCTGGAATTTTCCTGTGTGTACATTGTAGTAAGACGCCACAGATGGGGTGGCAGACCCGAGTAAGGCCACAGCACCCTGGAATCTGGCTCGAACCACGGCCAGATCACGGGCATGATACCGGAGTCCGCCTGAGGCGGACTTGTACGAATCGTCGTGTTCTTCATCCACGACGATCAAACCCAAATGTTCAAAGGGGGCAAAGATCGCAGAGCGGGCACCGATGGCGACCCTGGCCTCCCTTCGCAGGATTCGCATCCACTGGTCAAAACGCTCACCTTCGCTAAGGCCGCTGTGCAGAAGGGCCACGCAATCTCCGAAGCGGGCCCGAAAAAGCCGTTCCATCTGGGAAATCAGCGCAATCTCGGGTACTAGTACAAGGGCTTCCTGGTTTCTCTCAAGGGTAGCCGCTACAGCCCGCATGTAGACCTCTGTCTTACCACTGGCGGTGATACCGTAAAGAAGATAGGTTTGAAACCCTTTGCCGAGTGCATTCAATAGGCGCCCTACAACTGAACCCTGGTCTCCGGTCAGGTGGGGCGGACCATTGTCTGGTGTGATGGGTTCGCCAAAGGGATCCCGATAGACACCCCGTTCAACGACAGTCAAGAACCCATCGGCGGCCATCTTCTTGACAAGTGGTCCGGCCGAGGGGACCTCAGCTTTTAGGGCCGTTAAGGAGATCTCGCTGTGGTCTTCGATGATTTTGAGGATACGGCGCCGAACCTGTGAAAGCGACTCAGCAGAAGGCCTTTTCTCCACGGCCTTTATGTATCGTTCCATCTTTGGCCGGACCCTGCCTGGCTTGAGCCTTCGCTCCCTCATGATCCAGCGGGCACGCTCCAGGCTGCGTAGCGTTCGCGGAGAAAGTTCTTCTTTGAGGTCTTTATAAAGTGTGCGTAGACGCAAGGGCCCTCGCTCCTGAAGTGCTTCGAGCACTGTGCGATCCGGGCTATTCAGGGAGGGGCTTGAGAGCATGGAACGTCCTTTATCTGTAATACTCACGGTTTCAACGTGGGTGATGTTCAGGCCGCCTGGGAGTGCTCCCTTGATAACTTCTCCAACAGGATAGCAATAATAGTTTGCTATCCAACTGAAAAACGGGATCATAGACGTGGGGAACATTGGTGTGTCATCCAGGATATCCAGGATCTTCTTAACTCTTGTCTGATTGGTGGTAGGAAGGAGTTCGAGGATGTATCCGGTGACTTGAAGGTTCTTGAAAGGGACGAGCACCCTCTTTCCCACCACTGCCCAGGGACAAAAATAGATGATGCTCGCCTCCGGATCAAGAATGGCGCCCACCATTTCAAAGCTGTGAGTGTACAACATACAGCAATTCCTTGACATTTATCCATATATCATATATGGGCACAACATCGTCGTAAAATCTGACACGGACCAAAAGAGCTTGTGCCAAATTTGTACCTAAAGTGATCGGTTCCAGGTTCAGGGTTCAGGGTTCAGGGTTCAGGGTTCAAGGTTCAAAGGTTATAGTCTACTTTACAAGGTTTCAGGTTTCAGTGTTCAGGTTTCAGGTGTGAGACGGGCAGAACCTGAAACCTGACACCTGAAACCTGACACCTGAATGCAACCAAAATGCGAGGAAAAAGTGTAAACTGGCTCATGAAGGATGCCACATCAAACAAGGAAGGAGGACCAAGAAATGATTTCTCGTCGTGATGTACTTAAGGGTGTTGCTATGGGGACTGCTGCGCTTGCGATTTCTAAGCTCCCAGGTCCAACGGCCTGGGCCTCTGAACCAGGTGGTCATGGCGAAGAAAAGGTTGTTTTGCCACAAGAGGCTATAGCCAGACTGAGAAAGGGCAATCAGCGGTATGTTTCCATGAATCGTCTATCTGATCCAGGCGTAGGCCCTGATGCCCGTGCGCCTCTAACCAAGGGACAGTGGCCTTATGTTACAATTCTCTGTTGCTCGGATTCCCGGGTCCCGCCCGAATTGATATTTGATGAAGGGTTGGGCCGCCTGTTTATTGTACGTGTGGCTGGTAACATGCTGGCTCCGGCATTATTGGGCAGCATTGAATATGCATCGCTGCACTCCACGAGCCGGTTAATCGTGGTTATGGGACATGAGTCTTGCGGGGCCGTGGGCGCTACCGTGCATGTGGCGGAAAATCCTGGGGCAAAGGAGACTGCTGGCATTAATGATATTGTAAATCGCCTTATGCCTGCAGTCTTGAAGGCCCAGAAAGAGACGGGATTTCATGGCAAGAAACTCGTGGAGGCTGCTGCTAAGGAAAACGTGCGGATGACTGTCAAGCAAATTGCTGACGAAAGCGAACCCTTGAGAGAAATGCAGAGGAAAGGCGAACTCAAGATTGTCGGGGCTTACTACCTACTAAGTAACGGAGAAGTTGATATCTGGGCATAGGCCCTTTCCCTGGCTTAATTTCTAAGCCACTTACCAGCCCCTCTTAGTGCTGAATCCGGGAGGGGTTTTTTAATCCGCAGATTACCCCAGTACGATCTTCTGGACCTACGGGGCAGGCACAGATTACACAGATTTTCGTGAATTGTTGGGTTTAATTCCCCGAAGCTTGCTTCGTTTAAATTGTAAAAATCAGATGCGCGATACCCCGCAGCTTGCTGCGGGGTAGTTCATTTGTTTAGATACGCCCGATTTTAGGATATTTTTCCGAAAGTTTTTGATAGATATAGACTCCAAGAAACCCTCCTGACAGGTCAAAGAAAACGTCCCATATATCCGCCGTTCTATACGGGACATAATGTTGATGCAACTCATCAGTTGCGCCATAAATTGCTGTCAAAAGAATACTTGCCGTCCTGATTAACGGAAAATCATTTTTGAACCTTGAATTCCTAAAACCCCTGAGAAATAGCATGCCAAGTAAGGCGTAGCCAGCAAGGTGAAGGAGTTTATCTATGTGGGGCAGGTCATAGGTTTCTTTTACTGTGGGATAGGAAGATTGAACAAAAATGATAAGACAGTAAAAGAGGACCGGAAACCAATAACGCAAAAAACGAGGAATTCGTTTCTCAACCATAATTTCACTGTATTGCAAATACCGGATAAACTCAATGAGATAGTTTACCATATTGTGGCGTCAGGGGTTACGAAAGCATTGAGGATACAATGAAAACGGTGGGGAAGTCCTTTGATCTCAGTAAAGGCTGTTGTAAAAGGATAAAAGGTATAGCAATTCTTATGGTAGCCAAGTCCGTGCAAACACTCAAAACACAAAAGGCCTTTTCCGAATCTATAAGGTATATCCTCGGTGGAGCCACCTGAGCCCAGGCTGTCCTTCTGGCAACTGAGGGGCTTCTAAGTTTAGAAGAAAGGCAAATACTGAAAGCAGCTACTGGACTGGGTGGTGGTATTGGCCATGAGGGAGATACGTGTGGTGCCCTCACCGGAGGAGTCTTGTCTTTGGGGTTATATAACCAGGATTATGACTACGACCGCTTATGCCGTGACTGTATTGAGTATTACCGAAGATTTAACAGACGTTTTGGTAGCAGCAAATGTAGGGATATTACCGGCGTAAGATTTAAGGAAGGCTATGACATCAGGCGTTTTTTCCTGAAAGGAATTAGATGCCTGAGAGTTGTTTACACCTCAATAGAATCTGTCTTTGACATTATTCAAATGCCTCATGGCAGACTCCCTTCAAAAAATACATATCAGATAAGGCCCCCTTTCGGCGCGGAGAAATTTCATTGTGCCAGTGCCGTCCTGTTGCAAATTGAATCCCAGCTTAACCTTAACTTAAGTTCCATTTTAAAGATTAGCCAAGGATTTTCGGGAGGTATAGCGTTTCAAGGCGATATATGCGGTGCTTTCATGGGCGGAGTTTTTGCACTGGGCATAGTCTATGGAAGCGAACTACAAAGGACACAGCCTACCAGGCTCTTTAGAGCAGCGTTAGTGGCCATGAAAGAAGGAAGCAGAGTTTTTCAAAATGAGTATCTTCATCCATCCTTTAAAACCAGCCTCCGTGTGGGCAGGCTATACAGAAAATTCGTATCAGGATTTGGCAGCGCAGATTGTACTGACATTTTGGGTAAAACCTATGAGTCGAAAACCAGGGGGTTTTGTGAAGAAATTGCCCGGAGTACCGCTCAATTAACATTGGATTTAATAGATGGGTCTGATTTACTTCAAAATAGGGTCAATAATCTGACATCTTAGAGGCTACCAATCAAATTTGGCCGCGTTTCCATACTCAGACATTTGAACAAAGAAGCTGTAATTAATTGGAAATATAGAGACTTATTTGCCTTTAACACTATGGCATGATTCCTGCTCGCAAGAAGAGACGGTGTAGTGTTCCCATATTCAAATCATTATCAGATTGGTGCAAGGCGAGACAGGAAGGAAAGTTCTCATGGCCAGAAAACCGACCTATGGAGAATTAGAACAAAAGATCAAGGAATTGGAGAAAGAAGCTGCTGAGCGCAGGCGGGCGGAGGAGTTGTTGCGGGAAAGCGAAGTGCGCTTAAAGACTGTATTGGATACCATTCAGGCCGGGATTGTAGTTATTGACCCTGAAACCCATGTCATCGTTGGTGTCAATGTTGCTGCTGGAAAGATGGTCGGTGCTCCCAGGGAGCATATTCTTCGCAGCGTGTGTCACAAATATATATGCCCGGCAGAGGAAGGCCGATGTCCGGTCACAGATCTCGGACAGAACTTCGACACCACAGAAGGGGTGTTACTGACGGCCAGTGGTAAGAGGGTGCCGATTCTCAAGACAGTGGGTTCTGTAATACTAGCAGGCCGAGAGCATCTGCTCGAAAGTTTTTTAGACATCGCTGAGCGCAAGAAGGCAGAGGAGGAGCGAGAGAGGCTGATTGGCGAACTTCAAGAAGCTCTGGCCAGGGTTAAGACATTGAGCGGACTGCTTCCCATTTGTGCCTCATGCAAGAAAATAAGAAATGACCAGGGCTATTGGCAACAAATTGAAGCGTATATCCGGGATCATTCCGAGGCCGAGTTCAGCCACAGCGTTTGTCCTGAATGCGCAAAGAAGCTTTACCCTGAAGTCTTTGACAAGAAGTAATAGCGAGCAAAAAAAAGCTCAGGAAGGAATAGAGGGATTGGCGCTTGACTGGGCCACTGGCCGGGCGTAAAATGGAGGCATGATTCAGATCACGCGCACCATAGCAATTGACGAGAGCGAAATCCAACAGGAATTCATCCGCGCCTCGGGACCGGGCGGGCAGAATATCAACAAGGTCGCCACGGCCGTGCAGCTCCGCTTTGACGTGGTCAACTCCCCATCCTTGCCCGATGACGTTCGCGGGCGTCTGATTCGTCTATCTGGCAGGCGGATTACCGGAGACGGCGTACTGATTATCGATGCGCGGCGGTTCCGTACGCAGGAACGAAATCGTCAGGACGCGATCGACCGGATGGTCGAGTTGATCCGCAAGGCGGTCCAAAAGCCCAAAGTCCGCCGTAAGGCAAGGCCGACGCTCGCATCGAAGAGGCGCCGGTTAGAGGCCAAGCGTCGCCGTAGCCAGACCAAACGCATGCGACGGTCCGTTCCGCGTTTCAAGGAAGAGTAATAGTTCACCGCAGAGAACGCAGAGATGACAAAACAGTTAAATAGGATGTCAATTTCAATGTCGAAGTGCTTAAGAATAGCATACGCAGGTTAGTTCTTGGTCTCAGAGAATAGTCTCTCTGCGAACTCTGCGGTTTCTGCGGTGAATGGTTACAGAGAACCAAACATGATTTGGAGGGTGTTGTGATGGGCAAAAAGCTGACCTATAAAGAATTGGAAGAAAGGGTCAAGGAGTTGGAAAAGGAGGCCGTTGAGCGCAGGCGGGCGGATGAGGCGCTGAGGGAAAGTGAGGAGAAGCTGGCAGGGATTATTGCTTCGGTGACAGATCACATGAGCATGATGGACGAGCAACACAACATTGTGTGGGCCAACGATGTTGCAAGGGAATTGTTCGTGCCGGACCTGGTTGGCAAGAAGTGCTATAGCGCTTACCATGGGTATGACAAACCTTGCGAGCCATGCGTGGTGACGAAATCTTTTGAAGATGGGAAGGTTCACGAGCATGAAACAGAAGTGATTGGGGCCGACGGGAAGCGTATGATATTCTGGTGTAAGGCCAGTGTGGCTGCATGGGACAGCGATGGCCGGCCAAAGATGGTGGTGGAGGTTTCCCGCAATATCACAGACCGAAAGCGAGCCAAGGAGGCATTGCAAAAAGCCCGCGACGAGTTGGAAATACGTGTGCGAGGACGTACGGCTGAATTCTTGGAGTCTAATGAGAAATTGCGGATAGAGATCGCCGAGCGCAAGCGAGCTGAGGAGGAGCTACGTGACACTATTAAGCGAACGGAAATTGCTTATGAACAATCAATAATATATGCACGGCAACTCAATGAAGAAATAGGCGAGCGCAAGCGGGCAGAGGAGGCGCTCAGAGAGTCAGAAGTCAGGTATCGGACCCTGGTAGAGCAACTTCCGGCCATTACGTATACTGCCGCACTGGATGAGACAAGGACAACTCTCTATGTCAGTCCTCAAATTGAACCGATGCTGGGCTTTTCACCAAGGGAGTATAAAGAAGATCCAAATATCTGGGCTAAACAGCTTCATCCCGAAGACCGAGAGCTCGTACTCAAAGAAGTAGCATTAAGTCATGAAAGCGGCAGCCCCTTTGTTTCTGAATATCGAATGTTAACCAAAGACGGTCACACCATCTGGTTTAGGGATGAAGCAATTATGGTTAGGGATGAAACTGGCAACCCTCTCTTTCTTCAGGGCTTGATGCATAACATCACGGATCGTAAGCGGGCCGAGGAAGAAAAAAAGAAATTGGAAGCCCAACTCCAGCATGCTCAGAAGATGGAGGCCATTGGCACCCTGGCTGGCGGCATTGCCCATGACTTTAACAATATTCTTCAGGCTATGTCGGGTTATGTTCAACTGCTGTCAATGAAAAACAAGGGAAAGGATCCCGAGAGTCGTTATTTGAACCAGCTTGACAGATCAACTCGGAGGGCTGCTGAACTGACCAGACAACTTCTCGTTTTTGGCAGAAAAGTGGAAAGCAAGTTGAGGCCAATGGATCTTAATCGGGAAGTAGTACAGGCCCACACGTTACTTCAGAGAACGATTCCCAGGATGATAGATATCGAATTGCATTTGGCCCAAGACCTTAGGATCGTCAATGCAGATCCCATCCAGCTTGAACAGATCATGATGAATTTGGGGATTAATGCCAACGATGCCATGCCGGATGGGGGCAAACTTATCTTTGAAACGAAAAACGTGATCCTGGATGAAGCATACTGTAAGACCCATTCGGGAGCCATCCCCGGGGAATATGTCCTGGTGAGTATTTCGGATACCGGACATGGCATGGACAAGGAGATATTGAAACACATATTCGAACCTTTTTACACCACAAAGGAATTAGGCAAGGGAACAGGGCTTGGTCTGGCCATGGTTTACGGTATTGTAAAAAGTCATGGTGGACACATCATGTGTTACAGTGAGCCTGGCCAGGGGACGGTCTTTAGGATTTATTTTCCAGTGTTAGAGGTAGATGACGTGGAGCAAGAAGTAGAGCCCAAAAAGGAAGCGGAAATACGTGGTGGCCATGAAACAATACTCTTTGTTGATGATGAAGAGACTCTGCTGAATCTTGCACAAGATATGTTAGGGCAGTATGGTTACACAGCCATCACGGCTGAAAGCGGGGAAAGGGCCGTTGAGATCTATAAGACGGAAAAGGACCGGATTGATTTGGTGATCCTGGACGTAGGCATGCCTGGCATGGGCGGGCACAAATGCTTGCAGGAACTTCTTAAAATGGACCCCGAAGTCAAAGTGATCATTGCCAGTGGCTATCCGGGCAGCGGCAAGGTAAGGAAGACGCTCGAATCTGGCGCTGCCGGGTTTATCGGCAAGCCATATAATCTCAAAGATATGCTCAAGAAGGTGAGAGAGTTTTTGGATCAGGGGGGAGTTTGACAGGTTTTATTTCGTGTTTTCGTACTTTCGTGTTTTCGTGATTAGTTTTGTGTAGTTTCTTAACCGCGCAGGTGGAATCTTTTTGTGGAAGTCTATAGGAGAACGTTGCGTGAAAGGACACAAGTTTTACGCCAAAAGAAACGTACTCATCACCGGGGGGCTCGGCTTCCTGGGGAGCAACCTGGCTGCCAGGTTGGTTGAGCTGGGGGCTTCGGTCACGCTGTATGATGGCCTCATAGCAGACCTGGGGGCTAACTTCTTCAACATCGAGGCGATCAAAGACAGGGTCAAGGTAGTGATAGCCGATATTGGAGATCGCTCGGCTATGGATCACCATGTGCGCAACCAGGATATCATCTTTAACATCGGTATGCATTCCTGCCATCTGGATTCGATGAAAGATCCCGTTTTTGACATCCAGACGAACGTCGTGCCCCAGATCAATTTCCTTGAATCCTTGCGTTATCGCAATCCTGAAGCAAAGGTTATCTATGTTGGAACACGTGCCCAATATGGCCGAGTCGAAAACCCGCCTATTACCGAGACGGCCCCTCTCAACCCCATGGACATCTATTCTGTGTCCAAGCAGGCCGTGGAATGGTACCACATGTTATACGGAAAGATATGTGGGCTTCGACCCACCTCCTTGCGTTTAGGCAATACTTACGGCCCCCGGCATCAGATGCGGCATGCCAAGTATGGCGTCCAGAATTATCTGATGCGCCTTGCCCTTGACAATAAACAGATAGAGGTATTTGGGGACGGGAGCCAGAAGCGAGAATTGATTTATGTGGATGATGTGGTTGAATGCCTTTTGCTGTTGGGAGAAAAGGAGCACTGCGTGGGCGAGGTCTATGCCATCGGGACCAACGAGCGTGTGACTTTCGTGGAATTGGTAAAAGAGATTATCAAGGCCTGCGGGTCCGGCAGCTTTGTCCATGTTCCCTGGCCCGAAGACCGAAAGATCATCGAGGTGGGAGACGTAGTCACCGACTATAGCAAACTTACGGCCCATACCAAATGGACCCCTTCAACCCGTTTGTCAGAGGGTCTGAGGATTACTGCCGAGTACTATCGCCAGTACAAAAAGCATTACTGGTGAGGATTTTGTTATGACTGAAAAGATTAAGATCGAAGAACTTCCGGTGACTGAAGAATTCTTAAGAGAAAAGAGGCTCCTGCAGGACAGAGGCGAACTGGCCTTGATTGCGGATGGTCAACCCTTCAAGCACCTTGGGTATTTTTCACTGAATCCGGGAGAGAATCACTTTAGGGGTGGCCATTACCACAAAGTGAAGACCGAACATTTCTATGTGATTTCAGGTGAGTTAGAAATCTCCCTGGTAGATCTTGAGACCGATGAAAAAACAACCATCCGGTTGCGCTCCGGACACAGGGTTGAAATAAGGCCGATGTGTGCCCATAGATTTAGGGCCGTCGAACATGCTCAGGTGATTGAATACTATGATGCCCTGTATGATCCTGAAGATGACCATCCCTACCATGATTTTGCCTGATGTAAGCGTCTATTTCCTCGAGCAGCTTTTTAAAGTTCAGGGCTAATAAAACAAGCCACCACCTCTGGTGGCGGTAATTTAACTTGCTTTTCTCACTACTTCATGTCGTGAAATTTTACCCATAGGACTGCTCCCAGCTCGATATCCTTGTCCTCACCCTGGTGTTTTTTCTTGGTGTCCGAGGTGTTCAGGGCGGCAAAACCCCACCAGCCAGCCTTTGGTGCGGCATAGGTAAAAACGCCGTTGCTGTCAGCCTTAATGGTTTGAGTCACCATGTAATCGGTAGGGGCCGCGTATCTGCCATCCTTGTTGTAGTACTCCACCTCAACCTCGGCATACGGTACAGGTTTGCCGTCAAGCTTTACGATCCCCTGGAAAACGTTACCAGCGTAGAGGCCATAAGGTTTGGACAGGGGAACAATCTCGGTCTTGAGTCCAATCTCCTCGTCCCACCCCTCGTCATCGCCAAATGCGGTAACCACGACTTTCGTGTAGTGGATAATGTAGCAGTCCTCTGCGGGTTCCCAGTAAGGTTGAGGCTCCATATGAAACACGTAAACACCGGGTCGCTTGATCTTGTAGCTTGCAGTCCATGTCTGATGCCCTTTTGTTCTGGTGGGTTTGAGAGAGCCTGTCAGATTTGTCTCCTTGCCACTGACCACCACAGCAAACTTTGCAGGCTTTACCAGTTCCATCCCATGGCCCTCAAAGGGATGCCAGAACAAAAGATGCAGTTTGATATTCGTATCTTCTCCTTGCATCACCATCTGGTCAGAGGGAATGACCATCCCATAATGAGCCGAAGCCCGCCCTGCCGTCACAAGAGTTAGTACCAGGAAGAGAACCAAGAAAGTACCCTTTTTCATAATGACCTCCTTCTCCTAGAAAAGTTTTTTCCCCAAAAAAAAGCCACGAGGATTGGCACCTTCTGGCGACCTGAACCTTCATGGCTTTTTGGGTTCTAATTATTGGACCAATGACTAGGAGCTTCAGCCCCTAATTCTTAGAAGTTGGATCTGTACTGTATTTTGTCCCCTCTGTCAAGAGAACCCACGAAAAAATTTTGTGGCTTTGCACTTTTTACCCCCACCCAAACCCGCCGCCTTTTATTCCACCATTCCATTATTCCAGTATTCCAATTGTGAGCGTAGCGAACTAAGTCCACGTCTCGGAATTTCTACAACTTATTGAAATTCCTACGACTTTAGTCGATTAGTCAAGTGGTCCAGTTGGAAAATGGTAAACCGGTTAACCACTCGACTACTTAACCACTCGACTACTCGACCAATTGCGGAGCGAAGCGCAGCTAAGTCCTCTCTTTGTGTGGCCCGCCGAGACTATGTTTGTGGGCATATCTCCCGTGTTTGTGGGTGTGTACGTGGGTGTGGGGAATGCTTTCCTCATCAAGAGAAATCTTTCCGTTGGCCATATAGCTGATATAGTCGGTTGTCTCCGTGAGGAAGTCGATGTTGTGGGAAACAAGGATGTAGGAAAGGTTAAGGTTCTTCAGGATATCAATAAGTCGCTTTTCCGTTGTTTCATCTAAGCCCGTGCTTGGTTCGTCCAGGAGCAATACCTGCGGTTCCATAGCCAGGACCGTGGCAAGGGAGACAAGTCTTTTTTCCCCACCGGATAGCTTGTAGGTTATCCTGTCCTCAAAACCGGCCAAACCCAGGGACTGCAATGTCCTGTAGGCAATGGTCTTGGCCTCATCCTGTGACTTGCCCAGATTCAAGGGGCCAAAGGCAACATCCTCCAAGACCGTGGGGCTAAACAACTGGTCGTCTGCATCCTGAAAAAGCAGGCCGATTCTTTGACGCACACCTCCAAAGTCTTTTTCTTCCCTAACATGCCTGCCGAAAATCTCCACCCTCCCAGAAGAGGGTTTTAACAGCCCCATGATAACGTGAAACAGAGTAGTTTTCCCGCTTCCGTTGGGTCCCATCAAGCCCATCCGGTCTCCCTGGTAGAATGATAGGTTGAGCTTGTCAAGGACAGGGACCCTGCCATGATAGCTGAAGGATATATCTTCCAGGCTGATGATCAGGCTATTTTTGTCCATTCCAATACTCCCAATGCCAGGACCAAAGCCAGCATTACAATGAGGGAGATGACGTCGCTGGTTTTCAGAGAAAACTGGCTAAGGCTGTAAAGCTTTCCTCTGAAACCCCGACACAGCATGGCATTGCGAACCCTCTCTGCCCGGTCGGAACTCCTGACCAGAAGCATCCCCACCAAACAGGCGAAGGTTTTATAGGTGTGCATATTGGTTCCGGGGCGGAAACCTCGGACCTTCATGGCATTCACCAGCCGGAGATACTCCTGGTGTATGACATGAAGGTATCGGTAGGTAAAGAAAAAGAGGTGAACGATTTTTTCTGGAGCCCTCAGTTCATGCATGGCATGGCCTAAGGTCAAGATGGGGGTTGAGGTAACCAGTGCAATCAACACAACCATAATAGCGTTCGATTTAATGCTGATCCGGGCGGCATATAATACTCCCTCATGGGTCCCAACCAGCGGGCCCATTGAAAAGAGGGGCTCACCTTCAAAGGTAAAGGGGAGAAAGAACCACAGAAAAACGATGAACATATTGACAGGGAGGAGTCGTCGGATAAGTTCCTTTATGGGCAACCTGGCCACCAAGACAATACAGAGGCCCAAAGCCAGGGCCGACATCAGAACCACGAATCGGTTGGAGACGGCCACGACAATGGAGAAAAGGAACACCACAACAATCTTGACGCGAGGATCAAGACGGTGAATGAAAGAATCAACACTGGCAAAGTGTTCATCAATCACTTAATTCTTCTATTTCCCTTTTTTACGGGTTGCAAAATACAAAGCCACGCCCACAAGGCCGAAGATATAGCCTACACCGCCTATCACTTCGCCCACCTTAGGGCCACGATCGAGGGATTTGGCCAGCATATTGAGAATTGGCCTAAGCTTTCTGTCCAGGGACTCATCGATGAGGGCCTTGATCTCCTGTCGGCTCAAGCCCACGGTGGTGGGAGCCGGTCGCTTCTTGCTCGTTTTGGTATCTATCGCAGGGGCGGCCTCTTTGGTAGCAACTTCAACGCAGACTTCAGGGGTGCTTCTGCTTTTGGAGACAGGAGCGACCGCCGTGATCTCCTCGGCTGGTATCTTCCACTCCGCCATATGGCCCATGGAAGCCTTTAAAACGATCTTGAGATCGGCCTTTTTGGGAACCTTGAAGGAAAACTCCCCCTGGTTATCGGTTTTGCCTTCAAGGAGCTGGTTCCCTTCCTCATCGTAAACGACCACCGTGGAATTCTTGGCCTTCTTGCCGCCGCTAAACTTGCTCTGTGTGTAAACCGTATCCCCCTCTACCCAGGCAAAGATCATGACTTTGTGTGCCCATGCAGGCACGACGCAGGAAACGAGCCATAGGGCTGTACAGAGAAAAAAAACAATCCAGCGTCTAGTGGAGGCCACGCTAGGACTATGATGAGCGTTTTGGCACATGTTGTCCCTCCAATAATTTCCAAACATCGTAGGTGTTCACAGGTTCAGAGTTCACCGTTCAGGGTTGCCTTTCCTTTGTTCGGTCAACCCTGAACCTCTGAACCGTGAACCCGTGAACGGTTACCAAACATCCAATCAGATGTTGGTCTTTCCCCCTGCATCACAATTTTCAAAAAAAAAGCCACAAGGATTGTCATCTTCTGATGATCGTCACCTTCGTGGCGCTATTCTTGGAATCTATTATTTTGGTTTTTGGCCTGGACAGCGAGCGGCTTCAGCAACTCATTTTGATGCCACAGTATTAGCTCAGAGGGCCTTTGTCAAGGGCTAAGACAAGGCTGCTTTTCCTTGATGAGAAGCATCCCACACAAGTATGCAGAGGATTGGCCAGAAAAAGGGAAAATATAAGACCTAAAAACAGAATCCGGCCGTAAACATGATCGAATATTGCGTGGGCGTTAGACGTGGGAATGCCTGCAATAGCTTACAAATAGCGGCCAAACTCCAGGGCCTTTTTGTTGATACTGATGCGCATATGTTGCTGGACCATCTCATGGCCAGTGTCCGCGAAAGGAAGGTAGACCAGGGTTGAATCCTTTACAGTAAAGCTGACCCGCGGAAGCAGGGGGAAGATTTTCCTTACTCCAACCCTCCATGAACGCTTACCGCATCGTTTATGTGACGACCTGAACAACAAGCAAAACTTGTACCATCAGGATAGCGGAACGTTATTTGCAGTGATCGACTGACACCGCCGGATATATGGAAATCGCTTTATTAAGGACAAGGAATATGCAAAAAGCAATAGAAAATATGCGAGTCCAAACAAGGTTTTTCCGTCACCATTTGTTTCCATCTGGGCATATGCTACTAATAGGAACGTCACGATGATTGCAGTTAGCCGAACACCACGTTATCGCCGATGGCTTGAGTCCTGCGCTGTCTACGCCGACCGACGGGTCGTGACCATCCTGTTTCTCGGATTCTCGAGCGGGCTGCCGCTGGCGCTCACCTTCGGAACGCTGAGTATCTGGCTGGCGGAAGTCGGTGTGAGTAAAACCACCATTGGCCTGTTCGCCCTGATGGGCACGCCCTATACCTTTAAGTTTCTCTGGGCGCCTCTGGTGGACCGGATGCCTGTGCCCTATCTCACCCGCCGGCTGGGCCGCCGGCGCGGGTGGGCCATTGTCACACAACTGGCGCTGATGGCCACTATCGCCGGTATGGGCGCCACAAACCCGGCAGCCCGCCCCGGGCTCACCGCCGTCTTCGCCCTCATGGTGGCCTTCTGGTCTGCCAGTCAGGACATCGTGATCGACGCATACCGGGTAGAGATCCTGGAGGAGCGCCAATACGGCGCGGGCGCGGCAATGATCGTGCTCGGGTACCGCATCGGCATGCTGGTATCCGGGGCAGGGGCACTCTATTTGGCCACCTATGTGGGCTGGTTTGCCACCTACGGGCTCATGGCCGCCTTCATGATCGTGGGTATTACCACTATCCTGCTCAACCCGGAGCCGCAGGTGCGAAAGAGCCGGGACTCCATTGAACAGGAGAGGCGTATTGCCGCCTATCTTGAGGCCCGCCCCAATCCTCTGGGAAAGAGGGCAAAGGCACTAGCCTGGATCTATGGCGCGGTGATCAGCCCCTTTGCCGAGTTCATGAGCCGTCGTGGCTGGCTGGTAATACTCCTGTTCATCCTGCTGTACAAGTTCGGCGATGCCCTGGCCGGGGTGATGAGCAATCCCTTCTACGTGGAGCTGGGTTTCACCAAGATCCAGATTGCCAGCATCAGCAAGGCATTTGGCCTCGCCGCCACTATCATCGGCAGCGTCATGGGTGGGGTCATCGTAGACCGCATGGGCATCCTAAAGAGCCTTTTCGTGTGCGGCATCCTTCAGATGCTCTCCAATCTGATGTTCGCCGTGCTGGCCGTGGCCGGTCCCGACCTCCGCATGCTTACGCTCACTATCGCGGTGGAGAACCTAAGCGGGGGCATGGGCACGGCGGCCTTTGTCGCCTACCTGTCCGGCCTCTGCAACATCGCCTACACCGCCACCCAGTATGCCCTGCTGACGTCCTTCATGGCCTTTGGCCGCACCCTGCTCTCCTCCTCAGGAGGGTGGCTGGCGGATCAAATGGACTGGGTGAGCTTCTTTGTCGTTACGACTGGCGCGGCCCTCCCCGGGCTGCTCTTGCTGGTATGGCTCACCAGCCGCTTTTCCTTCGGGGTTGCCGCCAGGACAGTTGAAGATTAATTTCCCCATAAGGGATCATTGCCAAAACGTTCAAACCACCACTCCTCTTCTGAGAGATGGTTCCTGACTTCTTGTTTAGAAAAGGAGTATTTGTAATAATTGCAGTAATCAATAATGATGCTGTATGCAGCAACAATCCTGGCTGTCATTTCTGTGCATTTTTCCTTGGCTTCCTCACATGTGTCCGGATGCCATTTCCTGATGAGGTTTTTATAGTTAGCCTTGATTTCTTTCATGGTTGCCCGTTCGGGCAATTCCAGCAGCTCCCTTGCCTCAGAAATCTCTTGATACTTGTTCATTTCTCAGTCAATCCCTTACAATTCCAGGCTAGTCGCCCTCTAGAAATCGCTCAAATTCCTTGCTTTCATTGAAACTACATTTGCAGCACTTTCATGTTGTACCGCACATTTCAGTATGGTTACATTCACAGTTTCGTTCTTGTCACTTAGTCCAGACTTTCTACTGGTTGTGCTTAACATGCGCATAAGCTGCGGGGCGTATGAAAATATAAAATCTTCCTTAACAAGATGAAATTTTATAGCGGTAGAGCTTTTCACAAGCCGCAGGTTTAAGCCCCATCAGACTTCATGCAGTGGTTGCGTG
>JAFDKF010000053.1 GCA_019307135.1 Deltaproteobacteria bacterium | reverse complement strand
GAAAATTAACCCCCTCCAGACAATCATATACTTGATAAAGCCAAAAATTCTTGATATCATTTATTAACAATAACAAAGCGTTGGCGCAATCCAACTGTCATTTGCGTTTATAGTTTTGGATATAGCAGATATACAAACACCGAGTCGACGGGCTATTTCCGCCAATGGGATTCCGTAAGCCTCCGACAATTTAGACGAAATCCATTCTTCGTTGAACGGTTACTTATTTGCAAATGGACGTCGCGGTTCCGCCCACTCTTTCCCCCTAAATTGTCAAATATCCATCAGGGCTCAGGCTAGTTGCCAACATCACCATATTGATGTCACGATGCTCTGTCCAGCTACTGACTTCTCTGCTTGTGGGTTGAAGCCAAAAGTTTTCAATGACTTCAATCAGGGCCGCATACCCCATCAGGGTTTCAGTCAGCGTACGCAGGTGTTGTTTTCTATTGAAAACGTCTGGATTTTCTTCAATCAATGTCTGCAACTTGTCAACAGCCCGTAAGCCAATTGTCAATCCCAGCTCACGAAATGCAAGCCGGTATTCAGCAGGAAGCTTCAAGGAATTGTTTCTCGTGTAAGATTCCAGGCCCAGCAGGGAAAAATCCAATAGAATCTCCAGCAGGTCGGTTTGTTCGAAATTTTCACTAATGATCAATTGCGCCACTCTGAAGGCATCACACAAAAGACCTCCGAGACCAAGCGGGTCATCTGTAGCCCAGCTTTTTCCTTCACAAATAGTGGCCATGTCGTTAATCTCGGCTCTGAGATCCGGCCACGTTGAGTTTTCAAAATCTTTAGCAGCAGTCGCCTGAAGCTGGCAGTAGGTAATGAGTCCATCGAGAGGGTCGTGATGTCCCATAGATTCTACGAGAGGATAGGAGAGGTCTATGCTCATTTTCCAGTACATGCGTTTCTGACCGCCTGACAGTGGAACATAGGTAAACCTGTCATGGGCCGTTTTCGCAAGCTCAATCGCCAATCTATTGTAAGTTGCATCCCCAGTGACCCGAGTTACGCGATTGAGAGCGTGCATCCATTTCGTCAGGTAATGATAGTACTGCCCATCCCGATCCCACTCCAAACGTTCGTCAAAGGGATCAGCAGGCCTCCGTTCGTTCATCTGTTTACCGATTCTCAGCCCCCCTTTTGTAGGATGAATTTTACCCTCCTCCTCATTAAGGCCGCTGATCCAGCCGGTCCGGAGGTCGTGTTCACGGTGTCGGCCGAGTATGTTATGAACCTGATCGACGAGGCGCAATGCGAGGTTCTTGTATTTTTCATCACTTGTTTGACGATAAAGCTCCAGGAAGTTGCACACGGCAAAAGCGTCCGTCCATAAGTAGCGCCGTGGGACCTTCGTGGCCGGTGAAAGTCCGGTCTGATTGGCAAATTCCGTCATGATTTCCAGGACTATAGATGTGGATGCATTTTGTTTCATCTTTGTCAACAAGTCAAATCTGCTCTCTGTTGATGTAGTTCGATGTTCTTGCTTAAAACTGTAAAACTAAAGGGGGACCCAAAGATTTCCCCTATCACCACCAACTTTCTCCCTCTGGTAACCACTGTATATATCAGATTCCGTTCCAAAAGCACATAGTAGACCTCTTTATCACAATTGTTCTTGATCTGCATGACCTTATCGTTGACCCTGTAGTTCCTGTTACCTTTCATTACCACGCCTTCGCCTGGGTTGAGCGCCTTTTGCAGTTCCATATTGAGATTCCCGGCCCCCACCACGCCCTGATGCATGGGAGTCAGAACCTGAATGTCGTCAACAGGATCGAATCCGAAGCGTCTGGGTATACGTTCCTTTGCGAGCTCCGGGATGATTCTCATTATCTCTTTATGGTCTTGCTGCAACGAATTCAACAACGAATCGTCCCCAGGCTTTGCACTTGACACTCAAGATCCCTTTACCTATGTTGTCTGTACTCTACCATCTACCCTAAAAGGAAGTTCTCAGCCGGTAAGCGCGCGTATTAAGAGGGTATTAGGAGGATAGATGGAAATTCAAATTGATCCGCATACATTAGAAAGAGCTCAAGAGCGAGGAACAACTGAAGAGGAGATTAGGGATGTCATTGAGACAGGCCTTGACATACCTGCCAAGTATGGACGAATAGGGAAAGCTAAGGTCTATGAGTTCAAGCAAAAACGCCAAGGCAAATATTATGAACAAAAAAGAATTGAAGTTTTTTACATAATTGAAGAAAATTTGATGGTAACTGTAACCGTTTATGTATTTTATGGAAAATGGGAGGCATAAAATGAACATATTATACAATGATAAAACTGATCTGCTTTATATTCGGTTGGACGATAGAAAGCAGGATGTTGTGAACAGGCGAGTCTCAGAGGATATTGTGCTGGACATTGGAGAACGGGATCGAATTGTTGGTATTGAAATTCTTGACGCTTCAAAACACGTGGCCCTAGAACGACTTTTGCCTGTTACATATGAGGTTTCAAAGGTAGCACTTTGAATTTTGGCGAATGAAGAGGCACGATCTAAGCCGTTGCCAAGCCCTCAGCCTCTATTTGTTACTTCCTCCTATAACTCTTCCACAAAATCTGTCCGCTGTTGCCCCGTAGACTCGCATCTTAATGTGCCCGCCTGTGGGTGGCGATGGCAGGCGGGGCGGGGAGGCTGGAACCGCAGTGTTGTAGTGCACTATCTTGGTTGTGTAGGAATTTCCTTTTTTAGAGCGGCGAATTCAGCCGTCGTAGCTAGGGCTACGCGCCGTCGCCATCCGCCGTCGGCAGAAGGCTATGGCGGAGGCCGAAGCGGCTGTGGCGCGTCGGCTACTATGGCGAAGTCGGCGCCGCGTTACATAAAATCGCGAAGCGATTTTATAAGTAAGACATAAGGGACGTTCTCAACATTTAAAATTATCAGTCATCAGCAACATAAAGCAAGGCTCCCTAATAGCAACCTAAAGTTTAAATGTTGAGAACGTCCCTAATACTCTCCCATTGCGGATGTCGACATCTTGGCCTCTTCAGATCATCCCGAAAAGGTGATGGAAACTTTTGTGAATTTGCCTCAAGCCGACAAAGTGGTGGCTAAGGGAAAGACCAAATCAAGCATTGTGACAAAGGAAGGCTTTCAGGTCGATCTCAGATCGGAAAAAGGGAGCCCTATCAGGTGGACATGGACAAAATCATGGATGCTTGTAAAGCCAATGCAAAGGTCTTGGAACTCAATGCTTATCCTGAAAGATTGGATCTGTCAGACATCAACTGTCGAAGAGCCATGGAAAAAGGTGTCAGGATCGCCATGTCCACTGATGCACACATGGATGTGCACCTGGAATGGATGAAATTTGGCGTGGCTACTGCAAGGAGGGGATGGATAGAACCGCAAGATGTCCTGAATACCTTGACGCTTTCACAGCTCTTAAAATTCCTGGGGCGCTGAACGTTATGAGGCGAATCCTCCACATAGATATGGATGCCTTTTTTGCTTCCGTTGAGCAAAAAAGACGTCCTGAACTACTGGGCAGGCCTGTGGTGATCGGCGGCGACGGAGACCCCACAAAAAGAGGTGTCGTATCAACCGCCTCCTATGAGGCAAGGAAGTTCGGGGTCCATTCTGCAATGCCGTTAAGGACCGCGCATAAGCTCTGCCCTTATGCGGTATTCCTTCCTGTCGACTACAAGGAGTATTCAAGGATGTCTGAACAGATAAAGAAACTCCTTGGAGAATTCACCCCGACAATTGAACATGCGGGAATTGACGAGGCTTTTTTTGACATATCACAAATCACAAAACCATCAGATGAAATCGCAAAAGAGATCAAAAAAAGGATCAGCCAAGAGACAGGCCTCACCTGCTCCATAGGGATCGCGCCTAACAAACTACTCGCAAAGATTGCTTCAGACATGCAGAAGCCAGATGGCCTCACAATAATCACGGAAGAGGACATAGAACAAAGGATATGGCCGTTGCCTGTGAGAAAACTCCGGGGCGTTGGGCCAAAAAACAGTGCATATCTGGAGGGCATGGGTATAAAAACAATCGGTGACCTTGCCTCGGCCCCCCTTAACAAGCTAATTGAGCGGTTTGGTAAGTCCTACGGCCGATATCTCTACGAAGCATCACGGGGTATGAATGAGAGTCCGATTATCACACACTGGGAGCCAAAATCCGCAGGCAGGGAAATAACCTTTCAAAAAGATATCTACGACAGGCAGCTTCTTCGAAAAATCCTTGCAGAAGTTACAAGGGAGGTTGTTAACGACATAAGACGAAGAGGCTACAAGGGTAAGACCGTTACACTAAAGGTCAGGTTCAGCGATTTTGAAACACATACGAGGGCAAAAACCCTTTATGAGCCCACAGATTCGTTAGAGCAGATAAGAAGGGCCGCATTCGATTGCATCAACAGGCTGGAACTCAAAAAGAAGGTGCGTCTCATAGGAATAAGAGTCAGTAGATTGGAAAAGGGGTCACCTCTTCCAAGTGCAGTCTTGGATGAGACGTAGAATCTAATGCACGAAAAATGAGTAGTGAGATTGTAAGGCTCTCAGAGCATAAAGAAAAGGCATTGATGAAAAGGGTGGATACCCTTATCCAGTACGGTGCCTATGAAACGGCAATCGGCTGCTGTGATCAATTTATTGAAGCCAACCCTGAGATAGCTAACGCTTACGTTATCAAGCACGAGATTCATATTAATATGCAAAAATATGAAGAGTCACTTCAGGACATTAACAAGCTCCTGCATAACAGGAGATATGAGAGAAAAGGCTTATTCCTTAAGCTGCTCTCACTGAACCTGCTGCTGGAAAAGTCAAGACTTCGCCTTGTAAGTGGGAGTTCTCTGGAAAAGGAGACGAGCTATGCACAAGAGCTGAAAAAAACCGCTGAAAAGGCATTGGTCCATTATAAAGGGGATACCCAGATAGTCTACATCATTGTAGAAGGTTACCAACTCATTGGGATGAGGCTGTTGAGCTGTTGGAAGAGCATTTAAAAATTAGACCGTGGGATGTGCATTGCCTTTACCAGTTAGGCCTTATCTACCAGGAAAGCGGGGAATACGAAAAGGCCTTGGAGTGTTATGACAAAAGCCTTGAAAGAATCGAAGAATACTCCCCGTTATTCAAAAAGAATTTTTCCAAGCTAATCTTGATGCATTCGTAAAAAGTCTTTTCACCGGTCATTGCGAGGAGCGAAGCGACAAAGCAATCTCGTGATTTCAAGCGGTTACCGCAAATGAGATTGCTTCGCTACGCTCGCAATGACATCAAGAGGGACTTTTTGCGAGACTGTCAATCTTAGAGTCGAGGCAACAAGTACTGAAAGAAACTAATCACAAGAGTAGTGCTGGCTTATTCTTGGTTTAAAGACTCAGAATTCACACCTAATCCCTTTTCCGCTCAAGTTCAAGGGGGATCTTATAGTCTCCATGTTTTAGTCTTCTGAATGTTCCAGTCATTGAAAACGCCAACAACACGTACGGTCGTTGCATCAGGAGCTCAACATTTCGCTTGACAGTATCATATCGGTCCTGTAAAATGGCATATAAATTGCATTAAGCACGCGAGCCAACACTTGAAACATACACAGCGACATCAGCACAAGTTAACAATAACAACTAGTTGAACCAGCTTACCTCGCGCTAACACCTCGTCTTTCGCTCCGTCGTCTTATCTGCGATTCCCTAAAACAGCCGTTCTTGCCCATCGTACCTTTGCCTGCAATTACGTGGCTGGGCTGCTGAGGGGTGATTACCGGGTTTATCTGCCTGAACATGCGGCTTAACGGAAACCACCTGTTTCCGGAAAACGTATGGGAAACAAAGACTTACAAACAGAAGAAAGGAACAAAAAAGCATGTTGAAACAAGACTTGAATTTCCTTCAAATTGT
The DNA here is from genome assembly GCA_019307135.1 of Deltaproteobacteria bacterium. GTDB lineage: Bacteria > Desulfobacterota > Desulfobacteria > Desulfobacterales. The sequence goes on along the minus strand of JAFDKF010000053.1, from coordinate 9,830 downwards.
CTCAATGGTTACTTCTCGGTTGGGTTGCACAATGGACAGCATCGACGTCGAGGCGAGGACTGTCTCGGTTACCTGCCCTGGTGGCAAAGAGCAGGAAACTGACTGCGCCATCGCCATAGGGGAGATCATGGAAGGTACATTGGACCCTGAGGACGCATGGGTCTTTCCTGAGATCACTCGCAACTCTGTGTTAAGGGATGAAAAATAAAATGCATCAAGAAGATTATTGCCGAATTCTGGGTGTAGAACCGCATGCCAGCGCGGAGCAGATCAAAGAGGCTTATCGGAGACTTGCCTTCAAATATCATTCCGATCGAAACAAGGCAAATCCCGAAGCTTCCGAAAAAATGAAAGCCATTAACGAAGCTTATGCTGTTCTTTCAAATCCAGCCAAAAGACGGCAATACGAGGCCTTAAGACACCAGTTTGGATCTTCGGCCTATAGCCAATTCAGAAGGAGTTATTCTGAGAAGGATATTTTCCGTGGTTCAGACATCAAAGACATTCTCGAGGAAATGGCCAAGGTATTCGGCTTCAGAGAAAGAACAGGGACGTCCATAAATAAGTAACTAACTCTATAACTATTGTATTTTATTGCCACTTTTGTAGCCTTTTGATGCTTCATACACTAAAGAATCACGCAGACAACCACAGACATTGCTCACCGCCAGACGCAAAGAGCGCAGAGTGAGACTTCCTTTTGCCCGATCGGGACAGAGACGATCGGACAAAAAAGCACTGCCCTTCGGGCATCTCTTTAGCCAGGCTCCAGGCATCAGCCTTTTTCCTCTTTGCACTCTTGCCATATACTACACGGCCTTCTTTTATTTCAAAACCAATCTCCCCGGTTAAATGGAAACGTGGAAACATCAGACTTTAATCTCATGCTGCAATCTTGGTCATATTATCTTTTGCGACACATTCAGGAAACCCTGATTTAACGGGGTAAATGCGCCTCGATTTTTCGGGTGGTGTCATGAGTTCACGAATGGCTTCGAAAACGGCCTCAATGCTCTCGTCATGGTTTTCGATCCTACGTTCCAGTTGGTTCAACTTCACGGCCAATTCTTTATAAATAGATTCATTTACAGTTTTTTCAAAACTTTCAGAGCTCCATGCTTGACCTTCATATCAGGGTCTGAAAGCATACCTTCAATCTCTTCTTTAAGCCCAAGCAGATCCTCTCTGCTGACTTCATTCAGTTCCTTTAAAGCCATGGCTCGAATACGGGCATCTTTGTCACTTAAACATTTACGATATGTTGCTATATGTTCCCTGGCCTCGGTCATCGTTGCAAGGAGTACCAAGGCATCAAAACGCAAATCGTCGTCCTCATGATCCACATATTTGAGATAAACTGATACCACCTCGTCCCGCTTTGAATAAAAGCGCCATAGATTAAAAAGGATGCATCTTTTTTGTTCCTTGGGTCCATGTTCCAAGCGCTCCAGCATCAGGATAGCTGCGAGATAGTTTGGCAGCCGCAGGAGATATGCTGCCTCGCAGGCCTACACGGCCCGACCAATAGACATTAGTCAAACCTTCACAGGATTGAAGGAGGGCGCGCGGCGGTGTTGGAAATCAGCGAAGCCTACGGAAAAAATCTTCCACCGCCTCTACTCCATTTGTGTTCAATATACGCAGGGCCTGGCTTCCCACCACTGCGACTTCTACTTTTCCTTTCAAGAAGTCCACATCTTCCTTGCGGCTGACGCCAAAGCCCAACGCCAGGGGGAGCTGCGTCACCCTCCTGCACCGGCCGAGAAATTCGTCCAGTTCTGAGGAAAACGTCGTCTTAGCACCTGTTATGCCTTTGCGCGCAACGCAGTAGAAAAAACCGCGGCCAAAGCCTGCGAGGTAGGCCAAACGTTCCGGAGTGGTAGTCGGTGAGAGTATGAAAATAGGGTCAATGCCGTGAGCCGCGGCTGCCGCCAGATAGGACGTCCCTTCCTCAGGGGGGATGTCGGGCACGATCGTGCCCACGATTCCCGCCTCCTTAGCCTGAGCAAAGAATTGTTCTTCGCCATGCTTGAACACGATGTTACAATAGGTCATGAAAAGGAACGGAATGTCGAAAGACTGCGTGACCCGATGCGCAAACTTGAAACAATCGTCCACCCTGATCCCCGCAGTTAGGGCAGACTGGTTGGCCTTCAAGATCACCGGGCCGTCTGCAATCGGCTCTGAAAACGGAATTTGTAATTCCATCAGATCCACACCAGCGGAGACGATGGCCTTCACCAGGTCGAAACTGCTTTCCAAATCAGGATAGCCCACCACCACGTGAGCCATCAGCAAGATGCCCCTCTCCTCCGTCCTTTGCCGAATGTAGTCTTCAAGCACTGTAAGCCTCCGCCTTGGTGGTGATGAACTCTTTCCAGCCTTCATCCCCGAGTGCGTCCGCAATGGTGAAGATGTCTTTGTCACCGCGACCCGACAGGTTGATCAAAATAACGTCATCGGCTGACATCTGCGGGGTCTCCCTGAATGCACAGGCTAGTGCATGGGATGATTCAAGGGCTGGAATGATCCCTTCCTTTTTCATAGTCAGCCGGGTTGCTGCCAGAACCTCGTCATTGGTGGCCGCTTCAAAGCGCACGATACCCTGTTCATAATAGGCGGCCAGGATAGGCGATACCCCAATGTAGTCAAGGCCGGCCGCCACACTGTGTGTTTCCAGCATTTGCCCGTCGTCATCCTGCAAAAAATAGGTCTTGTAGCCCTGGGCCACTCCCACGCTGCCGTGTACCGAGGCCAGGCGCGATGCGTGCCTCCTGGTTTCCAAGCCTTCGCCCCCTGCTTCCACACCCACCAGTTCCACCCCGTTAGAGACTTTGACTCGCAATATGCCGGAATGATTATCCGACGGGTCTCTAACGGAGTCCACCTGCGTATCGTCAAGAAAGCCGCTGAATATGCCCAGGGCATTCGAACCCCCACCTACACAGGCATACACCCGTTTGGGCAGGCGACCGGCCTGCCGGACGATCTGGTCTCTCGCCTCCGATCCGATGATCGATTGAAAATAGGAAACCATCTCAGGGTAGGGGTGAGGGCCGCACACAGTTCCCAGCACATAATGGGTCGTGTCCATGTTAGTGGCCCAGTCTCGCAGCGCCTCATTGATGGCATCTTTTAATATGCGGTCACCGTCTGTAACCCGAACCACGGTGGCTCCTAATTGTTCCATCCAAAAGACATTGGGCCGCTGGCGCGCCATGTCTACCTCTCCCATATAGATCGTACACTCAAAGCCGAATTTCGCGGCCATGGTAGCGGTTGCCACTCCGTGCTGGCCAGCTCCGGTCTCCGCGATAACCCGGCTTTTGCCCATTCTTTGAACGACAAGCCCCTGCCCCATCACATTGTTGAGTTTATGGGCGCCAGTGTGATTCAGGTCTTCACGCTTGATATAGAAATGAGGCCCATTGAAATGGCGCGTCAGATTCTCCGAATATGTCAAAGGCGTTGGCCTGCAGGAATAGGTAGACATAAGACTTTGATATTCCTTCCAGAAGGAAGGATCCTTCTTGATCCCTTCAAAAGCGGCCCTTAATTGATCAAAGGTGGCAACAAGAATTTCCGGAATGAAGGTCCCTCCGAACTGCCCGTAGTATCCTGGTCTTTCCATAACAACTCCTTATCCTCTCCCCACATGGCGCACTGTCTGGATGAACCGGGCCATCTTATTGTGATCCTTTACACCCGGCTCTTGCTCCAGGCCGCTGCTGGCATCCACTGCATAAGGCTTTACCGCGCTGATAGCAGCAGCTACATTATCCGGATTGAGCCCACCAGCCAAAATGATCCGCCCGTATGTTTTGGCCTCCAAGGCCAGACTCCAGTCAAAGGTAAGGCCGGTGCCTCCACATCGACCGGGTACGTAGGTATCCAGCAGCAAGGCGTCAACAATGCTGCGGTATTCGGAGCAGACCTTCAGATGATCTTCGTGGCTCACCCGCACCGCCTTGATGACCCGCCGTTCGAACCGGCGGCAGTAGGCCGCAGACTCCTTTCCATGAAATTGAAGCAGGTCCAGGTGGCAAGAAGCAGCAATAGATGCCACTTTGTCGGGGTCCTCATCCACAAAGACGCCCACTGTCTGAACCAATGGCGGCAGCGCCATTATGATCTCCAGTGCCTTCTCAGGAGAAATTTGCCGTGGGCTGGGGGCAAAGACAAAGCCGATGGCATCAGCGCCCAACTCAGCCGCAGCTACGGCATCCTCCGCATTGGTCATGCCGCAGATCTTAATGCGCACAGTCAGGGCGTTTTCAATCTTCATGTCTTTCCTACGATCCCGTCCTAAAAATCCCCCTAAATCCCCCTTTAATAAAGGGGGACTTTGAAGTACCCCCTTTGGAAAAGGGGGGATAGGGGGGATTTTTCAAATAAGGAAGTTTTCATTGTAAAACACTATGTCAAGGCTTGCTTTGATATGGTCATGATGGCCTTCCCCTCAGTTCTCTGAGCTTTTCCCCAGGATCGCTGGCACGCATAAGACTGGTTCCCACCAGCACCGCATCTACCCCGGCAGCCGCCAGGGACTCCAAATCGGCGCGTTCGTGAATACCGCTCTCGCTGACCACCAACCGATCCGCAGGCACGAGGGGCCGTAGCCTCAGGGTCGTCTCCAGGTCCACCTCAAAGGTCCGCAGGTTGCGGTTGTTGATGCCGATAATTCGGGCGTCGGTTGCCAGCACCCGGGCCAGCTCATCCTCATCGTGGACCTCTACCAAACAGGCCATGCCAAGAGCGCGAGCTTCCCTCAGCAAACTCACCAGCAAATTCCGGTTCAACACAGCAGTCACCAGCAGCAAAGCATCTGCTCCGGCTACCCGGGCGGAAAGTACCTGCAAAGGGTCGATGATAAAGTCCTTACAGAGGACCGGCAAACGGCCAGCATCACGTGCCTGGCTAATGTATTTCAGTTTCCCCAGAAAAAAGTCTTCTTCGGTAATTACCGAGATGGCAGCGGCCCCTCCCTTTTCATAACTTGCGACAATGGCCGCCACATCCAGATCGGGGCGGATCACTCCTGCCGAGGGTGAAGCTTTCTTGATCTCAGCAATGATCGCAGGCTCTCCGCCGTCCTGTAGGGCACGAAGAAAATCGCGTGGTGCAGGCGCCAAAGCTGCGGGCCTCTGCAGATCAGCTACCGAGTGTATCCGTTTTAGCTCATCTACTCTACAACGTTTTTTGGCAACAATCTCGTCAAGAATCATATCGGATTTTGGATTTTGGATTGCGGTAATGTTCTCAAGCCGCCAGGCGCAATGCGAATTTAACGAAAACCGCATTCTGAGTATGTTTGTTGTGCCCGCCCTGGCGCTACTTGCTCGAATTAGTCTGCCAAGCCTATAGGCCAGGTCTGGGCCAGGGTTAACTCAATGAATCCAATGAACCTTATCCTTTTGTATCATTTTAGCCTTACTAAACTAAACAACCGCATACGAGGGAGCTGCAAGGACAATCAGATTTTGAACAGGGTAACTGTCTGAGGGACTTAGTGAGGCTTGAGAAAGAACGGGGAGCTATAGAGACCACACTTAAACATTCAACAAGGATCGAATTTTTCTGGTTCGATTTAACAAGTTGGTGCAGTTCTTTCTTTAGGCTCACTTAGGCCCAAGTTTTACACGGTTCAAAATCTGATTGTCCTTGCAGCGACCGTGTCTTCAAAGACCTAAATGTTACATCCTTTTTTTGTACTCATTGGTGATTGCCTTCATCCCCTCAAGCTTTTCCATGGCACGCCCGGAATCAATGGCCTCAGCGGCCTGGGTGATACCATCTTGAAAATCTGTAGCTCGTCCTGCTGCTACAAGGGCAGCAGCAGCATTGAGCAGCACCATGTCTCTCCGTGCTCCCGGCTTACCCTGAAGCACGCTGAGGACAATGTTGGCATTTTCCTGAACGTCGCCACCTCGAATATCATCCAGGTTGGCACAAGCCAGGCCAAAGTCCTCCGGTTTAATGGTATAGGTGGCAACTTTGCCGTCCTTCAACTCGCTCACCTGGGTTTCGCCGGTAATGCTGATTTCATCAAGACTACCCTCACCATAGACCACGAAGGCACTGCGCGTGTCCAGCTTATTCAAAACCTCGGCCAGAACCGGCGTAAGCTCCTTTTTGTAGACGCCAAGCACCTGAACGTTTGCGCCCGCCGGATTCGTGAGGGGACCGAGGATGTTGAAAATGGTGCGGATGCCGATCTCCCGACGGGGTCCAATAGCATACTTCATGGCACCGTGCAGAGCCGGGGCATAGAGAAAGCCGATGCCCACCTGGTTGAGACATTTCTCAACCACAGCAGAGGGAACATCCAAATTCACTCCCAATTTTTCAATGACGTCGGCGCTGCCGCAAAGGCTGGAGACAGAACGATTGCCGTGCTTGGCGACCCGCAGGCCACAACCGGCCACCACAAAGGCTGTGGTGGTGGAAACATTGAACGTGTTAGTGGCATCGCCGCCGGTCCCGCAGGTATCAACGATTGTTTCCATGTCCAGATTGATCTCCTCCCGATCGATGTTTATCAGGGTGTTATCGACCTGGATACGAGTCGCCTTTCGCCGCATGACGCGGGCTGCCGCTGTGATTTCCTCAATGGTTTCTCCTTTGAGACGAAGGGCGGTTATGAAGGAGCCGATCTGGGCCGGAGTGGCCTGGCCGCTCATGATCACGTCCATAGCAGCTTCCATCTCTTCTTCGCTTAGGTTTGAGCGGTCAACCACTTTCCGGATAGCTTGCTTCAACATGATTTCCTCCGTTTGTGTTTGTCGGGTTTGTCGGGTTTGTTGGGTTTATGGGGTTTGTTGGGTTTGCCTGCCCTGTGGAGTAAACTTTTTATCTCACAGATAAGGCTTTAAAATTTATTCTCTTTAAACCGCTAAAGAGTTAGAAAGTTCTGCAAAATACGCATGCCCTCCTGAGTGAGAATGGATTCCGGGTGAAACTGTATCCCATGTACAGGGTAATCCCGGTGTCTCAGCCCCATAATCTCGCCGTCCTCGGCTTTTGCCGAGATTTCCAGACAAGAGGGGAGACTTTCACTTTCAACAGCCAAAGAGTGGTAACGGGTCGCAGTAAACGGATCGGGCACATCCCGAAAAACACCTCGGCCGTCGTGATAAATCCTGGAAACCTTTCCGTGCATGAGCCGGGCAGAGCGCACGACCCCGCCACCAAAAGAAACACCAACAGCCTGGTGACCCAAGCAGACACCAAGGATAGGCACCCGCTGATAGAAGCGCTGGATCATAGGGACTGTGATTCCCGCCGACTGTGGGACGCCAGGCCCCGGCGAGATAACCAGTCGTTCCGGCGCCATGGCCTCGATTTCCTCCAGGCTAACTTGATCATTACGTCGCACTTCCACATCGGCACCAAGTACTCCCAGGTACTGAACGAGATTATACGTAAACGAGTCGTAGTTATCGATCATTAGAATCAAGGTAACCGTTCACCATCCTTCCATTTACCGCAGAGAACGCTGAGCCCGCCCGCCTCGCCTGAGCGCTCGCGATGGCGGGCAGGTATGAAAACAAAATATTTTTCTGAATTTATATTCTCTCTGCGTTCTTTGCGTGCTCTGCGGTAAAATATTACAAATCAAGTTTGATGGTCTCGTAAAAATTCCAAATTAGACAGCAAAGTAAAAAGCTCCAAATTCAAGACGCGCAAATCCTGAGGAATGAGGCGTACTTATGGTACGCCGCAGTGATTCACCCTGTTAAATCGGCTCCGCCGTCTCGCATGGCGAGAATTTAACAGGGCGGGGATGCAGCGCAACGCAGAAGTTGGACTTTTTACGAAGCCGTCAAGTTTTGATTTCCCCGAATCACACCGATCCGCTGTTGGCCATTTGCAAGGCCTTGACCAGGGCCTTACCTTTGTTCACCGTCTCGTCGTACTCTCTGGCTGGGTCCGAATCAGCGACGATTCCGGCACCCACCTGAAGGTAGACACAGCCATCCCGCACGAGCAGCGTGCGGATGGTGATACAAAAGTCCATATTGCCGGAGAAACCGAAGTAGCCGACTGCACCCGCATAAAGGCCTCGTCGCGTGGGCTCCAGCTCGTCGATGATTTCCATAGCTCGCACCTTGGGAGCCCCGGAAACCGTGCCAGCCGGGAAACTGGCACGCAGGACATCAAACATGTCCAGACCGGGTGCCAAATCCCCTTCCACATGGGAGACCAGATGCATCACATGGGAGTACCGCTCCACTACCATGAGGTCCTTAACCTCAACCGTGCCGACAACGGCCACCCGGCCCACATCATTTCGACCCAGGTCCACCAGCATGACATGCTCTGCCCGTTCCTTGGGATCAGCACGCAGCTCCTCCTCCAAACGCCGATCCTCCTCCGCATCTTTACCTCGTGGCCGGGTACCGGCTATGGGACGCAACGCCACACGGCCGTCTTCCAGGCGGACCAGAACCTCGGGAGAGGCGCCGATGACGATCTCGTCGTTGAACTGCAGGTAGTACATATAGGGAGATGGGTTCACCCGTCTGAGGGCCCGGTAAATCTCAAAAGGCTCAACATGCAGGTCTGTATGAAAACGCTGGCTTAACACCACCTGGATGGCCTCGCCCTGTTCGATGTATTGCTTAGCACGGCTGACTATATCTTCGAATCGTCTCCGATCCATATTGGCTGTCAGAGCCACATCTTGCTGGATGCCTCTTGGTCTCGGTTGAGATGTCATGGCGACATGGAGCAGTTTTTCGGTCCCCGCAATCTGCTCTATTGCCTGATCATAGGCATCAGTATGGTTATCATAATCCGGCACGCAGCAATTGACCACCACTTTGATAGTTTGGGCAAGGTTGTCATAGATAATCACCTGTTCCGGCATCATGAAAGTGGCATCCGGCATACCCACATCGTCTGGCTTGGGATCTGGCAGGTGTTCGAAAAAGCGCACCATGTCGTAGCTGAGGTAGCCCACAAGACCGCCGAAAAATCGGGGCAATCCGGTCACAGCCGCGGCGCGAAAGGTCCCCATCAGACCTTTAAGGTAAGCAAATGGCTGAGCCTTAAATTGAGTGCACTGATGGTTGCCGCCGCTGATTTCGATCTCCTCACCCCGCACCCTTATCACCAGCCGAGGGCGATGGCCGATGAAACTGTATCGGCCCCAGCGCTCTCCACCTTCTACGCTTTCCAAAAGAAAAGACTCCGGCCCCTGAGCCACTTTCTTGAAGAGGCTGATGGGTGTTTCTGTGTCTGCTTTCATCTCCTTGAAAACAGGAATGACATTGCACCGGCGTGCCAGCCGAAAAAATTCTTCTTTGCCCGGGTAGATCACCACAAGCCTCCCTTTATACTTTGAACGGTCATAATTGGAGCTTCTTGACAAACCCTATACTGGCCAAAACGGATAAAAAAAGCCGCCGGCACTTTGCAGACCCACGGCTCTGAAACAAAAAAAACCGTGGGCAAGAAGTTTACCCACGGCTTAGATTTCTACCGGAATCCCCGGTTACCTCCCAGGCGGTGGGTAAACTCCTTCAAGGCTCCTCCACCACCAATACCAGTTCTTGCTTACCAGTTGGTTTGTTACATAACCGTGCATTCTATCTCCTCAACCTTTTGTGACACTTCTCTTTATACCGAAGCACCTGCCATTGTCAAGGGAAAATCGTAATCCCTCACGAACCATCTGTCACCCCATGTCTTTCAGGGCTCGCAGTAAGCATTTTCTCAGCAATTCCCGCTTGGCCTATGAAGCCCCTAAAATAGGGAAATGTGGATTTGATTTTCGTAAGCTTTCTTCTCCGATTAGACCGAAAATCATGCTAATTGGCGAATTGTTT